>JASHPW010000122.1 GCA_030037895.1 Xanthobacteraceae bacterium
ATTCCCGGCGCCGGCGGCACGCAGCGCCTGCCGCGCCTGAGCGGGGTCGAGAAGGCGCTCGAGGTCATCCTCTCGGGCGCGCCGTTCGGCGCTGCGGAGGCTCTGCACTGGGGCGTGATCGATGCGCTCGTCGAGGAAGGACGATTGCGCCAAGGCGCGCTCGCCTTCGCGCGCAAAGTCGTCGACACCCATATGCCATTGCGCAAAATCCGCGACGTCAACGGGAAGATCGAAGCGGCGCGCGGGCATCCGGAGATTTTCGACACGGCGCGGCGCGAATATGCCCGCAAGTACCGCGGCTTCGAAGCCTGGCACGCCGCCTTGCGCGCGATCGAGGCCGCCGTGGAGCTGCCGTTCGACGAGGGGATGAAGCTCGAGCGGCAGGCGTTTCTCGACCTCATCCCGACGGCGCAATCGCGCGCCCAGCGCTACGTCTTCTTCGCCGAGCGCAAGGCGTGGAAGATCGCCGACATTGCTGACGCCACGCCGACCCTGCCGGTCAACAAGGTCGGCGTGATCGGCGCCGGCACGATGGGCGGCGGCATCGCGATGAATTTCCTCAACGCCGGAATTGCGGTGACGATCATCGAAACGGCGCGGGACGCGCTCGACCGCGGCCTCGCCACGATCCGCCGCAATTACGACAACACCGCCCGGAAAGGCCGCCTCGCCGCCGCCGACGTCGACAGGCGGATGGGCCTTCTCAGCCCCAGTCTCAGCATCGACGCCGTTGCCGATTGCGATCTCGTCATTGAGGCGGTCTACGAGAATATGGATATCAAGAAGGATGTCTTCCGCAGGCTCGACACCATTGCCAAGCCGGACGCGATCCTCGCCTCCAACACGTCCTACCTCGACATCGACGAGATTGCCGCGGTCACGCGCCGGCCGGACCGCGTTCTCGGCACACATTTCTTCTCGCCGGCGAACGTCATGCGGCTTCTCGAAGTCGTGCGCGGGGCGAAGACGGCGAAGCCGGTGATCGCCACGGTCATGCAGCTCGCGCGCAAGATCGGCAAGGTCGCCGTGCTGGTCGGCGTGTGCCACGGCTTTGTCGGCAATCGCATGCTGGCCCAGCGCCAGCGCGAAGCGCAAAAGCTGATCCTCGAAGGCGCCATGCCCTGGGACGTCGACCGCGTGATCTACGATTTCGGCCTGCCCATGGGGCCGTTCGCCATGAGCGACCTTGCCGGCCTCGACATCGGCTGGTCGAAGGAGACGAGCAGGTCCTCGACCATCCGCGAGATCCTTTGCGAGATGGGCCGGCGCGGCCAAAAGACCGGCGCCGGCTTTTACGACTATGACGAACGGCGCAACGCGCGGCCGTCGGCCCTGGTCGAGAAGATCATCCTCGATTTTGCCGCCAAGAAGGGCGTCAACCGGCGCAAAATCTCCGACGGCGAAATCCTCGAACGCTGCATCTATCCGATGATCAACGAAGGCGCCAAGATCATCGCCGAGGGCAAGGCGCAGCGCGCCTCCGACATCGACATCGTCTGGATCAACGGCTACGGCTGGCCGGCCTATCGCGGCGGCCCGATGTTCTACGCCGACCTGATCGGTCCGGAAAAAGTCCTCGCCAAGATGCGGGAATTCGCGGCGACGATGGGCGAGGACTTCAGGCCGGCGCCGCTGCTCGAACGAGTCGTCGCCGAAAGACGATGGCTGCAGGATTTATAAGACTGGCGCTTGCCAGCGTGACAAAAGGCTGGCGCGCTGCGGCGGGGAGTACCCTTCAGCGTTTCTTGGGAAGCGAGACTTGCGCGCGGCAGCCGCGGTGCTTTTGAATTCCGGCACCATTAATTCAGCAGGAATTGATCTACCGCAACAAGTCGACGACGCTTTTGCAAGATTTGATGCAGCTGATAAGCAGGCGGGAACTGACGCAGTGCGGCAACCTCCCAGGCGGCTGGCGGAACGGACCTGCGACCGACGTGACCACGTTGGCTCAAACGTGAGGGAGTAGCGGACACGAAAAGGCGATCTCCTTGCCCAACGCTGTCAAGCTCATTCCCACCGGGAGCCCGGTCTGATGATCGACGGCTTCACGGACGCCGCAGCGGCGCCGGCCGTCAACGGTTAACGCATCGACACCGGCAATAGTGGATGATTGCAATCTCAGCGAGGATGTGGATGAACGGTCGTCATCATCAGCAGCTTATTGAAAAGGCGCGCGGGCTGGCGCCGCTCCGCACCGCCATCGTGCATCCGGTCGACACAGTGTCGCTGGCCGGCGCCATCGAGGCTGCCAAGGAAAAGCTCATCGTCCCGGTCCTGGTCGGGCCCGAGGCCAAGATTCGCGCCGCGGCGGAACAGGCGAAGCTCGACGTTTCTGCCTACGACCTCGTGCCGACCGAACACAGCCACGCGGCTGCGGCGGCGGCCGTCACGCTCGCCTGCGACCGCAAGGTCGAGGCGCTGATGAAGGGCAGCCTGCATACCGACGAGTTTATGGGCGCGATCGTGCGCGCGGAGAAGCTGCGCACCGACCGGCGCATGAGCCACGTCTTCGTCATCGACGTGCCCGACTATCCGCGGCCGCTTTTCGTCACCGACGCCGCTCTCAACATCTACCCGACGCTGGAGGACAAAGTCGACATCGTGCAGAACGCCATCGACCTTGCCCATGCGCTCGGGCTTCCCCTGCCGAAAGTCGCCATTCTTTCCGCGGTCGAGACGGTCTCGTCGAAGATCAAATCGACGATCGACGCCGCCGCCCTTTGCAAGATGGCCGATCGTCGCCAGATCACCGGCGGAATTCTCGATGGCCCGCTGGCTTTCGACAATGCCGTCTCCGCGGAAGCCGCCAGCACCAAGGGGATCGTCTCGCCGGTCGCCGGTCAGGCCGATATTTTCGTCGTTCCCGATCTCGAAGCCGGCAACATGCTGGCGAAGCAGCTCGAATATCTAGCCGAGGCGCAGATTGCCGGCATCGCGCTCGGCGCCCGCCTCCCCATCATCCTCACCAGCCGCGCCGACAAGACGCAGGCACGGCTTGGTTCCTGCGCGATCGCGCTCCTCCTGGCGCGGCACCCGGCTGGAACGATGCCGTGACCGATGCGATCCTCGTCGTCAATGCCGGCTCGTCGAGCGTGAAATTCTCGCTGTTCCCCGGCGAGCAGCAGCCGAGCCGCGCCGATCTCCTTTGCGAGGGTCAGTTCGCTGGAATCGGCCACCACATCCATTTCACCGCCAAGGACGGTGCCGGAGCCCCCCTCGCCGATCAACACCTCCCTCACGGCGCGAACCACGAGGACGCGCTGGCCGCGCTGTTGCCATGGCTCGCCGACCACTTCGCCGAGCATCGCCTGATCGCGGCGGGACACCGCGTCGTTCACGGCGGCCTGAGCTACGCGGAGCCGGTGTGCATCGACGAGTCGGTCATCGACGAACTTGTGCGCCTGGTGCCATTGGCGCCGCTGCACCAGCCGCACAACCTTGCCGCCATCGCGGCGCTCGCCAAGCTGCATCCGAAACTGCCTCAGGTCGCGTGTTTCGACACGTCCTTTCATCACACCCAGCCGGAAGTTGCCGCCGCCTATGCCCTGCCACGCCGGCTCAGCGAGGAAGGAATCCGCCGCTACGGCTTCCACGGATTGTCCTACGAATATATCGCGAGCGTCCTGCCCGACGTGATCAGCTCGCCCGCCGCGCAGGGCCGCGTGGTCGTCGCCCATCTTGGCAGCGGCGCCAGCATGTGCGCCATGAAGCAGCGCAAGAGCGTCGCCACCACGATGGGCTTCACCGCGCTCGACGGATTAATGATGAGCCGGCGCTGCGGCAGCCTCGACCCCGGCGTCGTGCTTTATCTCTTGGAGGAAAAGAAGATGACTGCCGCGGCGATCAGCGATCTCTTGTATCAATCTTCGGGGCTGCTCGGCGTGTCCGGGCTGAGCGACGACATGAAGACGCTTCTGGAAAGCGAGAATCCGAATGCCGTCGCCGCCGTCGATCTTTTTGTCTATCGCATCTGCCGCGAACTCGGCTCGCTTGCCGCGGCGCTGGAAGGGCTTGAGGCCCTCGTTTTCACTGCCGGCATCGGCGAGCACGCTCCCGAGATCCGCCGCCGGGTTTGCGAAAAAGCGGCGTGGCTCGGCTTGGCGATCGATGTGGCGGCAAATGCGGCCGGCGGCCCGCGCATCAGCAAGTCCGACAGCACGGCCTCGGCGTGGGTGATCCCGACCGACGAGGATCTGATGATCGCGCGCCACTCCTGGCGTCTCGTCGGCGCAAGCCGGGAACCGAAGAGCGCAGAGATTGCGACGCAAGAACTCAAAGGACCCAGGAGCGAGAAGTCGTAACCAACATGCCCCGCCAAGACGAGAGGCCAGGATGAATGAAGTTGCGAAGGGGACCGCGCGCGGTGCGGCGCCGGCTGTCGCAGCGGGGCTGAGCGAAGCGGAGGCCGCGCGGCGGCTTGTCCAATACGGCGAGAATGCTCTCGCCGAGCGTCGGACGGGCGTGCTGGAGCGCATGGCACGCTTCTTCTGGGGACCGATCCCCTGGATGATCGAGATCGCCGCGGCGCTTTCGGCAATACTCCGCCATTGGGATGATCTCGCGATCATCGTGGCAATGCTCCTCATCAATGCCGGCGTCGGCTTCTGGCAGGAGTTCAAGGCCGACAATGCCATCGCGCTCCTGAAGCAGCGGCTGGCAGTCAAGGCGCGCGTGAAACGTGACGGCCTTTGGAAGGATATCGAAGCGAGGTTGCTCGTCCCCGGCGACCTCGTGCACGTCAAGCTCGGCAACATCGTGCCCGCCGATTTGAAATTGATAGCGGGCGCCTACCTCAGCGTAGACCAGTCGTCGCTAACCGGCGAATCGCTGCCTGTTGACAAAAAAGCCGGCGACGAAGCCTACTCTGGCTCCATCGCCAGGCAGGGCGAGATGGACGGCGTCGTCGTTGCGACGGGCGGGAAAACCTATTTCGGAAAGACAGCCCGCCTCGTGGAACATGCCAGGACCGTCTCCCATTTCCAGCGCGCCGTCCTGCGCGTGGGCAACTTTCTGATCTTGGTGACCGTCGGCTTGGTCCTCATGATCGGCCTGGCCGCCCTTTTCCGTCGCGATCCGCCGCTCGAGACAGCTCAGTTCGCCCTCATACTCACAGTCGCCTCAATCCCGGTCGCCTTACCGGCGGTGCTTTCGGTTACCATGGCGGTCGGCGCCGAGCGCCTGGCGCGCATGCGGGCCATCGTCGCGCGCCTCGTATCCATCGAGGAGATGGCCGGCATGGATGTGCTGTGCAGCGACAAGACCGGGACACTGACCAAGAACGAACTCACCCTCGGCCAGCCGCAGCCGGCGCCCGGCGTCGCGCCCGACGACCTCATGTTGGCGGCGATGCTGGCCTCGCGGCGTGATGCGCCGGATGCGATCGACGCCGCGATCTTTGCCGCAGCGCCCGCCGATTTACGTCTCGACGGCTGCGCGGTGACGGCCTTTCACCCGTTCGACCCGGTGACGAAGCGCTCTGAGGCAACGATCGATCGCGACAATCAGCGCTTCAAAGTCGGCAAAGGCGCGCCGCAGGTGATCGTCGATCTCTGCGGGCCTGACGCGGAGGCCCGGCGCATGATTTCCGCGACCATCGATCAGGACGCGAACAAAGGCTACCGCACGCTCGGCGTCGCGCGCACCGACGAGGCAGGCGGCTGGCGCTTTCTCGGCCTCTTGCCGCTGTTCGATCCGCCGCGGGCGGATTGTGCGGCGACAATCGCCGCCACACGCGCCATGGGCATCGATATCAAGATGGTCACCGGCGACCACGAGGCGATCGCCAGGCAGATCGCCGCACAGCTCAAGCTTGGTCAGAATATCGTCGTCGCCGACGCGATGTTCAGCAAAGAAGGGGGCGAGGTGGACGCGTCGCGGATCATCGCGGCCGACGGCTTCGCCCGCGTGTTTCCCGAGCACAAGTTCAAGATCGTCAAGGCACTGCAGGACGCCGGCCATATCGTCGGCATGACCGGCGACGGCGTCAATGACGCGCCGGCCTTGAAACAGGCCGACGTCGGCATCGCCGTCAGCGGCGCGACCGATGCGGCACGGGCCGCGGCCGATCTGGTACTGACCGCGCCCGGCCTTTCGGTAATCACGCATGCGATCGAGGAAGCACGGCAAATCTTTGAGCGCATGACCGGCTACGCGACTTACCGCATCGCGGAGACAACGCGTGTCCTCCTTTTCATGACGGCCAGTATCCTGGTTTTCAACTTTTATCCGGTCACGGCAATCATGGTCGTTCTCTTGGCGCTGCTCAATGACCTCCCGATCATGATGATCGCCTACGACAACGCCGCGCTCGCGCCGTATCCGGTCCGTTGGAACATGGGGCGTGTTCTCACGATCGCCTCCGCGCTCGGCGTCTTCGGGGTCATCAGCAGCTTCGGAATCTTTTGGATTCTTCGCAATTATCTCGGGCTGCCGGCGGCGGCTGTACAATCGCTCATTTTCCTCAAGCTGCTAGTGGCCGGACACATGACAATCTATCTGACACGCAATAAGGGCCCGATCTGGGAACGTCCGTGGCCAAGCTGGAAACTCGTCGCGCCTTGCGAGGCCACCCAATTGATCGGCACCCTGGTCGTCGTCTACGGCTGGTTCGTCACGCCGACCGGTTGGCGGCTCGCGCTCCTGGTGTGGGGCTACTCCCTCGTCTCGTTCCTTATCGGCAGCGCCGTCAAAGTGGGTACCTCCCGGCTGGTGGAGCACCGCGCCGCTCATCAAGCCCGTCATCTCGCGCGCATCGAAGGCCGCGTTACGGCCTGATGACTTCATCGGCGGTGCAACACCATGGCGTTTGAACCCACAGCCAAATCCTCGGAATTCTCGCTGACCAGCGTACCGGCGTTCTGGCCGATGGCTATGGCGGCCTCGCTCGCCGAGCAGGGGATGGAGCTTTACGCCAAGAACCTCAAATTCGTCGAGGAAGAGATCAAAATCCACGACGATTTGCGCCCGGACTTGGCGACGGCCAACACGGTGCGGCTTGATCTGCGCACCATGAAGCTGCGCGATTACGGCAAGGAGGACGGCATCCCGACCTTGATCGATGCGCCGCATGCCGGGCACACCGCCATGATCGCCGACTATCACAAGGGCCAGAGCCTGGTCGAGACCCTGCTTGCAAACGGCATCGGCCATGTCGCGCTAACCGACTGGAAGCCGGCAACCTCCGACATGAAGGACTTCGAGATCGACAATTATCTCGAAGAGGTGGTGGTTGCCGTCGACGACCTCGGCGGCCGCGTCAACCTTGTCGGCCTCTGCCAGGGCGGCTGGGTGTCGGCGATGATCGCCTCGCGCTTCCCCGAGAAGATGAATTCGCTGGTGCTAGCGGGCGCGCCGATCGACACCGACGCCGGCAACGGACCGATCAAGCGCATGGTTCATCAATCTCCGATGTCGTTCTATGAGGAGCTGGTCACGCTCGGTGGCGGAGTGATGAAGGGGAGATTCATGCTGCAGGGCTGGAAGAACATGCATCCCGAGCAGCATTATATCCAAGAGCACATCGATCTCTACGAGCGCATCGGCGACCCGGACTATTTGGCTAAAGAAGAGACCTTCGAAAGCTGGTACGAAAATCCGATCGACCTGCCGGGACGCTGGTATCTCCAGGTGATCAAGCAACTGTTCAAGGAGAATCGACTCGCCAAGGGAGCTTTCGTCGGCCTTGGTCGCCGCCTAAACCTGAAGAACGTGATCTGCCCGGTGTACTTGCTTGCGGGCGAGTCCGATGACATCACCACCAAGGAGCAGGTCTTCGACGCCGAAAAATACCTCGGCACGCCGAACGGCAAGATCGAGAAGAAGCTCGTGCCCGGCGGCCACATCGGCCTGTTCATGGGCGCGCGCACGCTGCACGAAGCCTGGCCTGCAATCGCGCGCTGGATCGTGGCGGCAACGCCTACCGGCCGCGGCTGAACTGGAGCGGTGCCTACGGACGGCTTCCGCTTGACGGAATCGGCGGTCGGCGACGGCCCGTCACAGGGGGGTGACCCTGCGGTCGGGTCGCCGAAATTTACGCAGCGTTAACCGCCCGCGGCAAATTCACGCCGGCTCGCTCCGGCGACAGCCCGGCCGCGCGATCCGCAAGCGATTTTGCAATCTTTTCCGTCCCATAGTCGGCGCGAACAAGGATGACGCCGTGGGTGGGAGCGTAGTGACTTCGGCGCAACCGCGAATCGCCGAGGAACACAAATGGCCGCGTTGGGACCAGGCACGCCCGAACCTGGTTCTGTTGATCGGTGCGATCGTCGCCGTGGCGATCGTCGGCGTCATCCTCGCCGTAGCGACCTCCGCGCGCCGCACGGACGAGGTTTCGCTCAATCGCGAGCGGCAACTGATCCAGCAAGCCATCGCCGATCGCGGCGTGCGCGTTTTGCGTGAAGTCGAAAGCGTCGCCGCGACCGAGCAGGCCACCCGCGCGATCCGCGTCGATGACGATCGGCAATGGATCGCACGCAATGTCGGAAATTGGCTGCAAGCCTTCTTCGGACTCGACGTCGTCGTGGTCTTCGACGGCTTCGACCGGGTCGAATACGCGCTGTCCCGCTCCGGCGATGCCGGCGCCATCGATCTCAATGCCCAACTTGCCGGCAGCCTCGATCTTCTGCGCGGGCGCCGGAGCGCCGTGCCGAGCGGCGTCATTCCCGTCGGCGCCGCGCAAGACCCGCTAAAATCCGGCCGGCGCGCGGCGCTGATCCAGCGGTTCATGAACCGGCCGGCAATCGTCGCGGCGGTGGCGGTCGGTTCCGACAGCGACCTTGCGCTCGGCAACGAGCGCGCACCGATCGTGATCTCCGTCAAATACATCGACGATGACATGCTGGCCGAGATCGGCAGCCGGCTGCAATTGCCCGGGCTGCACAGCATCGACGCTGCGGCGCCGGTCGGCGGGCGGAGCGTCGCAATTACCGACGCCCGCGGCGGTACGATCGTGCGCCTGGCCTGGAAGCCGGCCGGCCGCGGCGGCGCGATCATGGCGAACGTGATCCCCTTCATCGTCGTGGCGATCGCCGGCTGCGCGCTTCTCGTCGGCCTGGTGATGCTCTACATGCGACGGACGGCGCAGACGATCGCCGCCGGCGAAACCAAGCTGCGTCACCTTGCCCTGCACGACCCGGTCTGCGGCTTGCCCAACCGCATCTATTTCCGCGAGCGGCTGGAGAGCGTCATCGAAGAAGTGCGCCGCGGCGGCCCCTCGGCGGCCGTGTTCTACGTCGATCTCGATCATTTCAAGGACGTCAACGATACGCTCGGGCATCATATCGGCGATGAACTCATTCACAACGTCACGCGGCGTTTGAGCCAAATCGTGCGCGGCGATGATCTCGTCGCCCGCCTCGGCGGCGACGAGTTTGCCATCATCACCACCTGCGGCTCCGACTCCTATTCGCTGCAGGCGATCGCCGGACGCATCATCGCCGCGGTCTGTGCGCCCTATTCGATCAATGGTCATAACATCGTCATCGGCACCAGCGTCGGCATCGCCGCCATCGACCGCCGCGCGCGCGACGCCGGCGACATCTTGCGTTACGCCGACATGGCGCTTTATCGCGCCAAAAACGAGGGCCGCAACCGGGCTTGCATCTACGATGCGGCCATGGACGCCGCCCTCTCGCACCGCAAGCTGTTGGAAGGCGATCTGCTGCAGGCGATCCGCAACGAGGGCCTCACCGCCGTCTATCAGCCGATCGTCAATGCCAGCGGCGACAAAATGGTCGGCGTCGAAGCATTGGCGCGCTGGATCCACCCGGTCACCGGCGAAATTCCGCCCGCGGATTTCATTCCGATTGCCGAGCACTCCGGTCTCATCGTGGAACTCGGGCAATGGATGCTGCGCCGCGCATGCCTCGAAGGCCGGACCTGGCCGGGATTGACCGTCGCCGTCAACGTCTCGCCGCTGCAATTCCGCCGCTCCGATTTCGTCGATGTAGTCGAGCGCATCCTCGAGGAGACCGATTTCGATCCCGGCCGTCTCGAACTGGAGATCACCGAGAGCACGCTCATTGGCAACCTGGAGACGGCGGAGCTGTCGATGCTGCGTCTTAAAGCCATCGGCGTGCACTTCGCGCTCGACGATTTCGGCACCGGCTATTCGAGCCTGCTCTATCTGCGGCGCTTCCCGTTCGACAAGCTCAAGATCGATACCAGCTTCGTCCGCAACATCGAGACGGCGCCCGACGCCGCGGCCATCGTCCACGCGATCGTCAGCCTGGGCCGCGGGCTCGGCATGCGGGTGACCGCCGAAGGCGTGGAGAATGCCGAGCAGCATCTGTTCCTGCGCGCCGCCGGCGTCCACTCGATGCAGGGCTTCCGCTTCGGCCGGCCCGGCCCGGCGGCCGCGATCGTCACGCGCCTCGCTTCCCCCGACAACTACCGCGTCGGCAGTCCCGACCGGGAAGTCGCGCTCGCGAGCTGAGCGCGAGACCCTCTCCCCGCATGCGGAGAGAGGTGATATCCCCTGCAGCCGATATTGAGGAGGCGCCGATGCCCGCGCAGAAAATCGCATTGGTGACGGGAGCCGGCAGCGGAATCGGCAGGGCTGCCGCGCTCGCCCTCGCGCGCGAGGGATTTACGGTCGTGCTCGCCGGCCGGCGCCGGGAAAAGCTCGACGCGGTGGCGAAGGAGGCGGGCGGCGCAACGCTGGTCGTGCCGACCGACATCAAAGAGCCGGCCGCGATCCGCGCGCTGTTCGCCAAGACCAAGGACGCTTTCGGCCGGCTCGACCTCCTGTTCAACAATGCCGGGATCAGCACGCGCGGCACGCCCATCGAGGAGATTCCCTTGGAACGGTGGCAGGCCGTCGTCGCCACCAATCTGACCGGCGTGTTCCTGTGCACCCAGGAAGCGATCAAGATCATGAAGGCACAGGACCCGCGCGGCGGCCGCATCATCAACAACGGCTCGATCTCGGCGCATACGCCGCGCCCGGGCACCGCCGCCTACACCGCGACCAAACACGCCGTCACCGGCCTGACCAAGCAGACCGCGCTCGACTGCCGCAATTATGATATTTGCTGCGGCCAGATCGACATCGGCAATGCCGCGACCCCGCTCACCGAAAAAATGGCCGAAGGAATGCTGCAGGCCGACGGCCGCACCATGCCGGAAGCGCGCATGAACGTCGAGGATGTCGGCCGCGCCGTGGCTTACATGGCGAGCCTGCCGCTCGATGCCAACGTGCTGTTCATGACGGTGATGGCGAACAAGATGCCGTTCGTCGGCCGGGGATGACGCGCGCATTTCCGCCTAATCGACCGCCGTCACCTTGATCGTGGCGCCGGCCTTCACCTGACCCAACGTCTTCACGTCTCCCAGCGCCTTCGCCCAGATGTTGCAGGGGCTCGCGAGCCGCGTCTCATCGTCCTTCGAGAGCGGCGTGCGGCCGAAGCCGATGGCGATCGCCTGACCCTCGGGCCAATAAGCGATTTCCCCCGGCACAACGACCGCGCGCGCATTCTTCTCGCGCGCAAGTCTCCTGACCTCCCCCCGCTTGCGAAGGGTTGAGAGCGGAATTTCGAAATAGACCTCCTCGCCCCAGGTGAGCGCCGACCCCGCAATCGGCAGCGCCGCTTCGATCGCCTTTGCCGTCGGCGTGTCGAGTGTCTCGGCGTCGAGCGTCAGTACGCCAAAATCGAAGCGGATGCGCATGGGTTAAGCAGACCACAGAGGACGGAGAACGGACGACAGATAGCTCAACACTTGCATCATATATTCCGTCGTCCGTGGTCCGTGGCCGGTCGCTGGTTCAATGCAGCCGGAACTCGCCCGCGATCGCGCGGATCTCGGCCGGCTTGATCAGCCGCGCATGCGCGACCGTCACCGAATAAAGCGAACCCTCCAGGGTTTCCAGCCAGAAACTGAGGAATTTGTTCAGTACCGGGAATTTGGGGCAAAGATCGTAATCCTGCCAGACATAGGTCTGCAGCAGCCACGGGTGATCGGGCCGCCGATAGAGGATATTGGCCGTAGTTAATCCGTAACCCTCGAGCTGCCGGCGAAAGTCTTGCGCAACCATAGTGACCTCCGGTCCATAGGAACTGTTCAAGACTCGCCCTTTCATTGCAAGCCTTAAAAGTGAAGAACTTGTTTATTTTCAAGGCACTAGCAGCATTTCCGGTTCATTGCTAACAGTCGCGCGCCGCGCTTTACCCCCCGATCAATCGATCCTCATTGGAATGGTTTCCCCGGCGTCCGCATATTTTGTCCGTGGCAGAACTCAGCAGAGCTGGCCCACCAAAATTTGTTGGCAATCCATCTTGGTGAGTGCTAAAAAATTTTCAGGCGCCTCTTGCGGGCTGGAAACCCTTCCTTATGTCGCTGCCGAGCGGGAGCCTAACAGGGGCCGCCAAACCAAAAACATCAGCGTTTTCAATAGCCAGGAGGATACCATGAAGTTTCGTCCGCTTCACGACCGCGTTGTCGTCAAGCGCATCGATGCCGAGGAGAAATCGGCCGGCGGCATCATCATTCCCGACACCGCCAAGGAGAAGCCCTCGCAGGGCGAGGTCATTGCCGTCGGACCCGGCGGCCGTGACGAATCCGGCAAGCTCATCCCCATTGACATCAAGGCCGGCGACCGCGTGCTGTTCGGCAAGTGGTCGGGCACCGAAGTCAAGATCGATGGCCAGGAGCTCCTGATCATGAAGGAGTCCGACATCATGGGCGTACTCGACGAGCCGGTGGCCAAGAAAAGGGCCGCGTAACGTCCGAATCCATACCCCGTCATCCGGAGGCGGCCGCGCAGAGCGGCCCGCATCCATACCCCGTCATCCGGAGGCGGCCGCGCAGAGCGGCCCGCGAAGGATCACACCGAAGGATCACACTCAGTGCAACGTCGCCCTTCGAGGCTCGCGCGGCATAGCCGCCCGCTCCTCGGGGTGACGACTGGAAAACAGGAGAGATTGAAATGGCTGCGAAGGAAGTCAGATTCTCGGTCGATGCCCGCGACAAGATGTTGCGCGGCGTCGAGATTCTCAGCAATGCGGTGAAGGTGACGCTCGGCCCCAAGGGGCGCAACGTCGTGCTCGATAAATCATTCGGCGCTCCCCGCATCACCAAGGACGGCGTCACCGTCGCCAAGGAGATCGAGCTCGAAGACAAGTTCGAGAACATGGGCGCGCAGATGGTGCGCGAGGTCGCGCAGAAGACCAATGACGAGGCCGGCGACGGCACCACGACGGCGACGCTTCTCGCCCACACGATCGTCAAGGAAGGCGCCAAGGCGGTGGCGGCCGGGATGAACCCGATGGATCTGAAACGCGGCATCGATCTCGCCGCCGACGCCGTCGTCGCCGACATCAAGAAGCGTGCAAGGAAGGTCGGCTCATCGTCGGAGGTGGCGCAGGTCGGCACCATCTCCTCCAATGGAGACGCAACCGTCGGCAAGATGATCGCCGAGGCGATGCAGAAGGTCGGCAACGAAGGCGTCATCACGGTCGAGGAAGCGAAGGCGCTGGAAACCGACGTCGAGATCGTCGAAGGCATGCAGTTCGACCGCGGCTATCTCTCGCCTTACTTCATCACCAACGCCGAAAAGATGCTGGCCGAGCTCGAGGACGCCTACGTGCTGTTGCACGAGAAGAAGCTGCCCGGGCTGCAGGCGCTCTTGCCGGTGCTCGAGGCGGTCGTGCAGTCGGGCAAGCCGTTGCTCATCGTCGCGGAAGACGTCGAGGGCGAAGCGCTGGCGACGCTCGTGGTCAACAAGCTGCGCGGCGGCCTCAAGGTCGCGGCGGTGAAGGCTCCAGGCTTTGGCGACCGCCGCAAGGCCATGCTCGAGGACATCGCCGTCCTCACCGGCGGCCAGCTCATCGCCGAGGACCTCGGCATCAAGCTCGAGAACGTCACGGTCGCGATGCTCGGTCGCGCCAAGAAGGTGGTGATCGAGAAGGAAAAAACCACGATCGTGGACGGCGCCGGCAAGAAGAAGGACATCGAGGCGCGGGTCGCGCAGATCAAGCAGCAGATCGAGGAGACCACCTCCGATTACGATCGCGAGAAGCTGCAGGAGCGGCTGGCTAAGCTCGCCGGCGGCGTCGCGGTGATCCGCGTCGGCGGCGCCACCGAGATCGAGGTGAAGGAGAGGAAGGATCGCGTCGAGGACGCACTCAACGCCACCCGCGCCGCGGTCGAGGAAGGCATCGTGCCGGGCGGCGGCGTCGCGCTCCTGCGCGCCAAGAAGGCGGTCGGCAAGCTCGCAAACGACAACGCCGACGTGCAGGCCGGCATCAACATCGTGCTCAAGGCCCTGGAGACTCCGGCCCGGCAGATCGCGGAAAATTCCGGCGCCGAAGGCTCGATCGTGGTCAACAAGATTCTGGAGAACAAGTCGGAGACCTACGGCTTCGACGCGCAGACCGAGACCTATGTCGACATGGTCGAGAAGGGCATCATCGACCCGGCCAAGGTGGTGCGCGCGGCGCTGCAGGACGCCGCCTCGGTCGCCGGCCTGTTGGTGACGACCGAAGCCATGGTCGCCGAAATGCCGAAAGACAAGCCGGCCATGCCGGCGATGCCGGGCGGCGGCATGGGCGGAATGGATTTCTGATCGCATTGGCCTTATCGAACAGCAAGGGGCGCGGCGCCGACCGTGCCCCTTTTCATCTTTCCGCCTTGTCGGGTGCATTGGCGTCCTCTACACCCCAAACGATATCGCGCGCTTCACGATCGCAAGGACGGGCGGACAATGACGGTCGAAAACATCGACTCGTTCGCAAAATTCAAGGCGGCCCAGCGCGAAACTTGGGCGTCGTTCGCGCCGGCGGCCATTTTCAGCACCATAGCGGCAGCGAAATTGGTGAAATTCGCGCAGATCGCTCCGAGACAGCGAGTGCTCGACATTGGTTGCGGAACCGGCGTCGTCGCCATCACCGCCGCCCGTCGAGGCGCAAAGGTGTCCGCGCTTGATTTGACGCCGGCGCTGCTGGAACGGGCGCGCAAGAACGCCAGCATTGCGAACGTCGACGTCGCCTTCATCGAAGGCGACGCAGAAGCGCTGCCCTACCCTGACGGCTCATTCGACGTCGTTCTCAGCCAATTTGGCCATATATTCGCCCCCCGTCCCGCCGTGGCGGTGAGAGAGATGCTGCGCGTGCTCAAAGTCGGTGGCCGCGTCGCGTTCTCCACCTGGCCGCCCGAACTCTTCGGCGGACGACAGTTTGCGTTTATCGCGCGCCATTTGCCGCCCCCGCCGGGAGCCGATTCTCCCCCGTCACCGGCCTTGTGGGGCGATCCCGCCGTCGTTCGCGAGCGGCTCGGCAATTCGGTCAGCGACCTGTTGTTCGAGCGTGACACCATGATCATACCGGCTCTGAGCCCCCAGCATTTCCGTGCGGCCCAGGAGAAAACGATCGGACTGCTGGCGAAGGTCGTCGATACGTTCGGCAATGACCCGGCCAAGCTTGCCCGGTTTCGCGCTGATTACGAGGCGATGATCGGCGAGGTCTACGAAGACAACGCCGTCCATATGCACTTCCTCATGACGCGTGCGACCAAGGCGGCGAATATCGAATAACGAAAGCAATAACGACAGCGGATAGCGAAATATTGAAGTGGCGAATGGAAAACCTATTCTATCCGCCACTTCCTCTTCGCCACTCGCTGCTCCTTGTGCGCTGCCGGCACTGTCGGCACTGTCGGCGGCGTGCGCGTCCGTCCGTTACGGCTTCGCCAACTGCGCGATGCCCGGGAAGAACAGATAGCAGGCCACGCCGATGATGACGAGGTAGACGAGCAGCACGATGCACCAGCCGAAATTATGCCGGATCACCTCGCCTTCGTTGCGCACGAAGCGGCTGGTGGAGACGCCCACGCTCGCCGTTTGCGGCGCGATCGGCTTACCGACTTCGGCGCCCACCGAGTTGAGCGTCGGCAACAGCAGCAGAGGAAAGCCGAGCACCTTGCCGACCAGCGCTTGGAACGTACCGAACATGGCGTTGGTCGACGTATTGCTGCCCGAGAGCGCCACGCCGATGAAGCCCAGGACCGGCGCCACGATGATAAAGGCCGGGCCGATGTTGGAGAACGCCTTCGCCAGCGAACCCGCCATGCCTGAATAATTGAACACGTAGGCGAGGCCGAAGATGAACACCCCGACGAGGCACGCGCCCCACATCTGCGACCAGGACTTGGCAAACACTTCGCCAACCTGACGCAGGCTCAAACGCAACAGGATCGTGACGATGAGCCACGACGCCAGGATCGCCGAGCCGCCGACAAACGGCGTCCAGTTGAACGTCGCGCTGATTTTTGCGCCCGGCGTGATCGAGGAGGCGGCGGTCACGGAAAGATGCAGCAGCCGGATCGCGGGCAGATGCGACCAGGGCCCGGTCCAAGCGACGACCACGATGACTAGGACGGCGATCGGCACCCAGGCCCAGACCACGTCGCTGCCGGAGAGGCCGTGCGCTTCCGCCCGCGTATCGCCGGTCGCCGGGACGCCGCCATAGGCCATGACCTGCGCCGGCTGCCAGACCTTGAGCAGGAGCAGCAGGACGACGAAGCAGACGATCGCGCCGATGACGTCGGGAAGATAGGGGCCGAGATAGACCGCGGTCGGCAATTGCCCGGCAATATAGGCGAGCGAGCCGACCACCGCGAGAGGCCATGCCGACCACATGCCTTTGCTGCCGGAAACGAGGTAGAGCAGGATCCACGGCGGCAGCAGCGCGAGGATGGCGACGATCTTGCCGACCGAGGCCGAATAGATCGGCAGCAATTCCTGCAACGATAGGCCGAGCGTCCCCGCGGTCACCGTTGCGAGGGCGATGATCGGCGCGCCGAGCGCCCCATACGAAACCGGCGCGTTGTTGGCGATCGCCGCGACCCGGATCGCGTCGAGATCGGGAATACCCAGCGTGATGAGAATGGGCGCGACGAAAGCCCAGGGATAGCCGAAGCCCACCAATCCTTCGAGCAGCGCGCCAAACGCCCAGGCGAACAAGATCGTCTGCACCCGTACATCGCGGGTTCCCTGCTGCACCAGCCAGCGACGCAATTTGTCGAAGACGCCGGATATCACCAGCGTGTTGAACAGCATCACTCCCCAAAAAGTGATCCAATCGACGTACCACACGCCGGTGGCGGAGCCGTAAACATAGGCGTGCACGCCTTCGGCGAAGGGCATGTGCCAGACCCACAGTGCGAGCAGGAAGGTCACGATCGAGCCGATCAGCGTGGCCAGCCATGCCGACAGGCGCAGCACCGCGAGCAGGAACAAGAGCAGGAGCAGCGGAATGAGCGCAACGACCCAGGTTACGAACAGATTCCCAGTCGGATTGAGGATTTGCGTGAACATGGACAGTTCCCCCCGTAGCTACCCCGAAGCGGCCTTTATGGACTATATGCCGCTTGTGTCGTCTTCGATGCCCGACGGCTTTACTCACAGGAAAGCGCCTGCGACATCAAGAGGACGAGATTCTCTGTCAGCCCGCGCAGCAGATTAGGCGGTTTTCGCGGCGACCGCCACGGGGGGCGTCGTCGCAGGGCGGTGATCCCGTTCCATCGCCCCTGGAGAAGGACGTCATCATCTTGCACTGCACCATCGAGATTTCGATAGCCGCATTCGTCGTGCCAGCGCCGGCATTGTCCCCAGGTTTTGATTGCGCGGCGTCGCCCCATGCCCATCGCCCACAATCCGGAGGTCTTCAGTGAAAAGCCTCGCCTCGACGATCGCCGCGATTTGGCGGCTGTCCATTCCTTATTTCCGCTCGGACGATCGCTGGCCGGGCCGCGTCCTGCTCGGTGCACTGATTGCGATCGAGCTCTCGCTCGTGGCGATTCAGGTCATTCTCAACGAATGGTACAATCGCTTCTACAACACGCTGCAGGATCGCAACTGGAACGCCTTTGTCAGCGCCATATTGTTCTTCTGCGCGCTCGCCGCCGTTTACACGGTGCTCGCAGTCTATCAGCTCTATCTCAATCAGTGGCTGCAGATCCGCTGGCGGCGCTGGATGACGCAAGTCTATCTGCGCCAATGGCTCGACGCGGCCAATCATTACCGCATGCAGCTATTGGGCGACGCGGCCGACAACCCGGACCAACGCATCGCCGACGACCTGCAGATGTTCGTGCAATACACTCTCTCGATCAGCATCGGCTTGCTCAACGCCGTCGTGACGCTGTGCTCGTTCGTGGTCATTTTATGGAATTTGTCCGCGCATGCGCCGCTCAATTTGTTCGGCGCGCATTTCAATATTCCGGGCTATCTGGTGTGGGCGGCGCTGATTTACGCACTGATCGGTACGGCTCTGACCCATCTGATCGGCTGGCGGCTTATTCCGTTGAACTTCCAACAACAGCGATTCGAGGCCGATTTCCGCTTCAATCTGGTGCGCACGCGCGAAAATTCCGAGCAGATCGCCGCGCTCGGCGGCGAGGCGGCCGAACGTGAGCGTCACCTCAACCGCTTCAGCCGCGTGG
The DNA here is from genome assembly GCA_030037895.1 of Xanthobacteraceae bacterium. Lineage (GTDB taxonomy): Bacteria > Pseudomonadota > Alphaproteobacteria > Rhizobiales > Xanthobacteraceae > BOG-931. The sequence continues at coordinate 18,436 of JASHPW010000122.1, forward strand.
TCGCCAACTGGCTTGCCATCATGCAGCGGCAAAAGCAGCTCACCTTCTTCACCCAGAGCTATTCGCAGGCCGCGGTGATCTTTCCCTATGTGGTCGTCAGCCCGGCCTATTTCTCCGCCGCCATGCAACTTGGCGGCCTGATGCAGACGGCATCCGCCTTCAACAGCGTACAGGGCGCCCTCTCCTACTTCATCACCGCGTACCGGCAGATCGCCGAATGGAGCTCGGTGATCGCCCGACTGTCGGGCTTCGAGGAGGCGATCGCGGCCGGCCGCGCTGCCGCGGTGACGCCGCCGGCGGTCGAGGTCGTCCCGCGCGAGGCCGCCGTATTCGCCGTCGATCGTCTCAACGTTCGCCTGCCGCGCGGCGAGCCGATCGTCGCCGCCGAACACATTGCATTTCCGGCCGGGGAGCGCATTCTCGTCACCGGGCCTTCGGGCGCGGGGAAATCGACGCTGTTCCGCGCCATTGCCGGCATCTGGCCGTTCGGATCGGGCCGCGTGATGGTGCCGAAGGGGGCCAAAGTCATGCTGCTGCCGCAGCGGCCTTATTTTCCCGTGGCGACGCTGGCGATGGCCGTCGGCTACCCGGCCGAAATGGGCACGTTCGACGCGGCCCGCGTCGCCGAGGTGCTCACCGCCGTCGGACTGCCGCACCTGGTCGAGCGTCTCGACGAGGACGCGCACTGGAACCGCATGCTCTCGATCGGCGAGCAGCAGCGCCTCGGCATCGCCCGCGCGCTGTTGCACGCACCCGACTATCTGTTCCTCGATGAAGCGACGACTTCGCTCGACGAAGCCGCCGAAGCGATGCTGTACCGCTTGCTGCAGGACCGGCTCAAGGGCGCGACCATCGTCTCCATCGGCCATCGCTCGACGCTCGGCGCCTTTCATCGCCGCCGCGTCGAGCTGGTGCCGCACGACAATCTCTATCAGGTGCGCGACGCCACGCTGGTTTCCGCGGCCGAGTGATGGACGATCCGGAAGCAAGCGGCCGGCGGCATTGCTGCCGCCGGCCCGCCGGCGCAATTCCCTGCGTCGGCTCTATTTGAGCGCGCTGAGCGTGGTCGCGATCGAAAGCTTGGCGACGAAGTCCGCGCCGCACCAGTCGGAGGCATTGCCCGTGGGATTGATGGCCGTGACGGCTCCCGCCGAGAACGCCGCCGTCTGGTCGCCGGTGAAGACGTTGCACTGCGCCTTGGTCAAGTTGGTCTGATAGTAGCGCAGGTCGAGCGTGAATATCTTCCAGGTGAACGAGAGGCCGGCGTCCCAGTTCAGATAGCTCGGCAGCGGAACGCCGCTGGGAAAGGCCGGTGTCCCGTAGAACGCGTCGGTCGTGCCGAGCTGCCACCAGCCGACATCGGCCGAAATGGAGGCGCCGATGCCGTTCGGCAGCAACGTCGACGGCGCGATGAGCGTCACGTTGCCCGTGTAGTAGATGCCGGGCGCGCCCGAATTGAGCACCGACGGCGAGCCCCAAATGCTGCCGCCGAAATTGAAATTGTCGTTCACCGTGTAAGTGGCCTTGCCGTATCCTTCAACGAAGCTCAGGTCCTCCTTGATCGTGTTGCCGTTCGGCAAACTGAGCGCCGTCGCCGGGGCACCGCCGAGGCTACTGCAGAGGACCGACGTGTTGAAGCACTGGCCATCCGGATAAAGGTAGTACCAGACGCCGAAATCGAGCCCGAGCTTGTCGAAGGTCGGACGAATACCGCCGTACAGATCGATCTCGGCGGCGGCGCGATTGGGAAAATCGATGCTCTCGCCCGAGACCCCGAAATAGCCCTGCCAGTCCTTGCTGAAGTTGTAGCGCGGTTCCACGCCGAACTGCGTCGACGGCTGGTGGTTCGATTGCGTGATGCCGCGGAAGTTATAGTCCGACATCAAGGCGCCGGTGATCGCGATATCCCATGGCGACGGCGGCGGTGGCGGCGGTGGTGCCTTGACCTCCATATCGGCCGCGATCGCGGCGGACGAAGCTAAACTGGCGGCGACAAGGAACGAAAAAACTATTCCCTTCATGACCTGCCCCCTTTCCGCTGTAAGCGGCCGGCGAATTGGCCAGACCGGATACAGAGCCCCTTCTGACGGCGCGCACGCGCATCTGACATTAAATTCTGAGGGGGCCTCGCCACGCTGCCAAGATCAAACAAGCAGCAAATGCTGCCTTTTTATGCGTTTTAAAAGATTCACAACGAGTGTGGCACGCCGGTTACACCCGGAGTGCTGAAAGCTACTCCAGGCCCGCCAAGGCCCGCGGCGACTATTAAATTCATCAGGCAGCACCGTCGCGTATCGGTGCAAAATCCGCCCTCGCAGTGATGTGGCGGCCGAGCCGGCCCTGCATTATCTCAGTATGAGGACGGGTCTCCCGCACCCGTTCCCGACGGAGGTCGTAGCATGAAGGCGAGTGTTGACGGGCGGGTGGTCGCACAGAGTGACGACATTGTCGCGTGTGCCGGCTACCACTATTTCCCGCGCGCGGCCGTGCGCATGGATTGGCTCGAAAAGGCCGACAAGACCGAAGAAGATCGGGCCTGTCCGCACGACGTCCAGTTCTACGACGTCGTCGTCGACGGCAAACGTCATCTCCGCGCCGCCTGGTCGTACGAAAGGCCGCGGCCGGAAATGGCGCAGGTGGCGGACAGATTGGGATTCTGGGAGGACGTCGAGGTCGAATAAGGGCGCCGCCCGCTTACGCCGCCTTCTTGCGGTTGGCCTCGAGCCGCCCGTCGATCAGCGCCACCGTCGCGTCGATCGCCGGATTGCGCAAGCCCTTCTGCGCGGCAATGAGCTGCACGAGCTTATCGGCCCGCTCGATGAAAGGCGCGCCGTTCACAAGCGCGCGCGCCGCCGAGGACGGCCGCGTCAGCGACTGCGCCGCGGCGGCGTATTTCTCGAACGGCACCAGATCCGCGCGCGCGGCGCCGAGCTTGACGCAGAGATCGACCACAAAATTATAGATCGATCGCGACGCTTCGACATCGCGATGGACCGCCTCCTGAATGGTGATGGTGCCGTCGGCGGTCACGCAGCGATAATTGCCGGTGAGCAGCATCGCCCATTTGGCCAGCGGCACGAACACCGATTCGTGCACCTTGAGCTTCACCGGCAGTTCGATCTTGCCCTCCGGCGTATCGAACCGAATCGCCTCGATCTCGTCCTGCAACCGACGCAGGAGCGCGGTGTGCGTTGGCGAGGGAAAACGCGCGACCTTGAAATTGGTCGGCAGCGTCACATTGAGGACGTTGACCTTCTCCTCCGGCGGCCGGATCGCCTGCGGATCCGGACTGCACAGCGTGATCAAGGCCGGATCGAACCCGTTCCAGACGCCGGCGTCGGTGTAGGCCGGCTTCAACGAGTCAGTGTCGAGGCCCGGGATGCGCCGCAAATAGGCGAGCGGCGGCATATTCATGATCGACATGCACGGCACCTGGGCCCGGGCCACGCTGTCGAGCAATTCGCGCACGGCGGGCACGCGATATTGCGGCTCCTGCATGGCGAGAGCGACGAGATCGTAGTCCTTGGGATCGATACCGGCGGTGCCGCCCGCGCTCACCCGACCCGGCAGCTTGCGCGAATCGAGTTCGACCGGGGCGGCGCGGCCGCGCACCGGCAGGCGCACGCGAAAACCCTCGGCATTGATGAGATCGGCCTCTGCCGGCAGGCAAACCAGCTTGACGCTGTGTCCGCCGAACAAAAGCTTGGAAGCGAGCAGCGAGCCGTAGGACGCACCCATGATCAGGATGTTGTAAGTCGCCGCCATCGTGCGCCTCTCTCGCGGAACGGCCGGCCATCGCCGGCCCCGACCGGGATCGCTCGCGGTCGGTTCCCTCCAGGTAAAGCTATTGGCGCAGCGAAGTCGATGCAATGCACATCGAGCTGATCGAGCGCAAAAAACGCGGTGCCGGCGCGAAGCCGAACACCGCGATACGTAGCCGGCGGCGACCGAAGCTTTTGCGGCTTTGCGCCGTTCTGCTTGCGCCGCCGCATGCCCGCTTCGGTCGGGCGGGGCGCTAGACGCCTTCGCTTTCGCCCGAAGGGGAACCCAGGGGAGCCGGCGACCAGGCCGGAGCCGGCTCAGCGGGGGCCGGAGCAGGCTTCCTCGCCGGCGCCTTGCGCTTCGGAGCCGCCTTCTTCGTCGCCTTTCGCGTCGATTTCTTCGCCGCCGCTTTCACCGTCCTTTTCTTCCTGCGCGCCGGAGCGGCCTTCCTTTTGCTCTTGGTAGATTTCTTCTTCGCCTTCGCCTTCTTCACCATGATCGTCCTCCCGATCCAAACTAGGAGAAAAGCATTCCCTCGGTCCCCGACTGGGAGACCAGGTTCGCGCCACGACCGCTCAACCCGCCGCCACGTGCGGGCGTAACGCCGCATGCGCTCCATACTCGCGCAGCGTCGGCGGACATGGCCCCCCCGTCGCCCAATCGATCAACTCGACCGTATGGACAGCTGGCAGCTCCGTGCCCGCTGCGATCTGTGTCATGCAGCCGATGTTGCCCGCCGCGATGACGTCAGCTCGCAATCTCTCGATAGTCCCGACTTTGCGATCGCGCAACCTCCTTGCGATGTCGGGCTGCAGAATATTGTACGTGCCGGCGGAACCGCAGCACAGATGGCCATCCGCTACGTCTTTGACCACGAAACCCAGCCTGGCGAGTAACTCCTTTGGCTGTCGCGTCACGCGCTGCCCGTGCTGCAGCGAGCAGGCCGAGTGATAGGCGACGGCGAGCCCGGGGGCATTCTGATCGGGCTTGAGCGGCAGCCCGGCAAGATATTCGGCGATATCCTTGGCGAGGCTTGCAACCCGCGCGGCGCGTTTGGCATAGGCCGGATCGGTGCGCAGCATGAAGCCGTAATCCTTCACCGTGGTGCCGCAACCCGAAGCGGTGATGAGGATCGCGTCGAGGCCCGCGGTCGCCGTCCAGGCGTCGATATTGGCGCGCGCCTGGGCGAGCGCCTCCCGCTCGCGGCCCAGGTGATGGACGAGCGAGCCGCAACAGCCGGCGCCTTCGGCCAGCACGACCTCGATGCCGTGGCGGGTGAGCACGCGGATCGCGGCGGCGTTGATCTGCGGCGCCAGCACGTCGTTGACGCAACCTGAGAGCAGCGCCACGCGGCCTTTGCGATCGCCGACGGCAGGGAAGGTCTGCGGCGCGCGGGGACGATGCGGCAGGCGGCGGGGGGTAAGGTGCAGGATGGCGGCGAGCCGCTTGAGCCCGAGCGCCGCCAACAGCGGGGCCAACGGCTTTGCGGCCAGCGCCGCAATGAGCGCAAGCCCGAAACGCCGCGGATAGGGCATCACCTTGGCGAGCGTCGCGCGCAGCAGGCGCTCCGTGAGCGGCCGCCGATAGGTGTCCTCGATGCGGACCCGGGCATGATCGACGAGGTGCATGTAGTGCACTCCGGACGGACACGTCGTCATGCAGGCGAGGCAGGACAGGCAGCGATCGATATGGCGGGCGACCTCGGCCGTGGCCGGCCGATCGGCCTCCAGCATGTCCTTGATGAGGTAGATGCGTCCGCGCGGCGAATCGAGCTCGTTGCCGTCGAGCACATAGGTCGGGCAGGTGGCGGTGCAGAAGCCGCAATGCACGCAGGCGCGCAGGATCTTCTCCGATGCCGTCATGTGCGGATCGGCAAGCTGCGCCAAAGTGAATGAGGTCTGCATGGGTTATACGCCCGCCCACATGCGCCCGGCATTGAGCACGCCCTGCGGATCGAAGCTCTCGCGCACGCGCTTCGTCAATGCGGCAAGCGCCGCAGGCTGGGGCTCGAAGACCTCGACGGCCGCGCGCAAGGCGGCCGGCGCGCGAATGAGCGTGGCGTGACCGCCCGCGGCCGCGGCCGTGGCGCGCGCGAGGTGCGCATGCGCGTCGTCCGCAGCCGGCACGGCGGCCCAAATGAGCCCGCCGGCCCAGTCATACATGACTTCGGCGCCCGCCGCCTCGACGAGCCTGCGGCCGACCTCGGTGCCGCGCGTGGGCGCGGTCGAGATCCGCCACACGTAACGGTCGCCGGCAGGCCCCGCCGCAGCGAAGGGCGTAACGTCGCGAATTGCCCGCCACAGCGTGCGCGAGGCCGCCTCGTCCAGCGTGCCGAGCGCGCCGAACGGCGCAGCGAGCATCTCCAGCACGCTTTTGCGATGCGTCACCGAGGGGGCGACGCCTTCGAGGCGAAACGCCGTGACGGCGCCGCGTGCGGCGGCGGTTGCGGCGATACGGGCGGCGATGGCGGCCGGCAGATGCGCCGCCGCCGACACATCGGCGAACGAGCCCATCGCCGCGGCCATGACCTTGTGTGCGGTCGCGTCGTCAAGGTTGAGGATCAAAATGGTCGCCTCGGTCTCGGCCCGCGGCAGCGTCTTGATCGTCACCTCGGTCATGGCGGCAAGCGTGCCCCAGGAGCCGGCGAGGAGCTTGCAGAGATCATAGCCGGTGACGTTCTTCACTACCCGGCCGCCGGACTTGAAGGTCTCGCCGCGGCCGGACACGGCGGCAACGCCGAGGAAGTGGTCGCGCGCGGCGCCGGCTTTGACGCGCCGCGGACCGGACAGGTTGGCGGCAATCGCGCCGCCGATGGTGCCGGCGCCTTCCGCGGTGCCGAGCAGCGCCCCGTAATCCATGGGCTCGAAGGCGAGCTGCTGCCCCTTTGCCGCCACCAGCGTCTCGATCTCGGCGAGCGGCGTGCCGGCCTTGGCCGAGAGCACCAGTTCGGCGGGCTCGTAGAGCGTGACGCCGGTGAGGCCGGAAAGGTCGAGCGTGGCGTCCCACTGCGCCGCCCGGCCGATTGCGCGCTTGCTGCCATGGCCGACGACTTCGAGCGTTGCGCCGTTGCCAATCGCCCATTGGATCGCCTGCTCGACCTCCATGGCGTCGCGCGGCTTGAGATTCTCGGCGTCCATGACGCGCCTGCCGTAGCACCTCTCGTCGGAGATGAGGAGAGGGTGGCACGGGCGTTGACATCAACACATCAAGTCTTATATGCGTTGATGCATGAGAACGACGTTGACGCTCGACGATGATCTGACGGTGCAGCTCGAGCGGCTGCGGCGAGTGCGCAATTCTACTCTGAAGGATATCGTCAACGAAGCCCTGCGGCGCGGACTGCGGGACATGAGCGCGCCGCCGCGCAGGCGCAAGGCTTTCCGCACCCGGGCATTCCACATGGGAAAGCCGCTCATCAATATCGACAACGTTGCCGAAGCGCTCGCCTATCTGGAAGGCGAAGGCTTCAAGTGATTTTAGTGGACGTCAACATCCTGGTTTACGCCAGCAACGCCGAAGCGGATCAGCACGCGCGCAGCCGCGCCTGGCTCGATGAGCAGCTGAGTGGCGTCACCCCCACGGGATTGCCGTGGGTGAGCCTGCTTGGATTTCTTCGGATCGCAACGAATGCCAGGGCATTTCGCAGCCCGCTGACCATGGCGTCGGCTTGGCGGCAGGTGACGGACTGGCTATCGGCGGAGACGGCATGGACGCCCGCGCCCACCGACCGGCACGCCGCGGTACTGGGCACACTGCTGGCGTTGCCCGGCGTACAGGGCAATCTCGTGCCGGATGCGCACTTGGCCGCGCTTGCGATAGAGCATGGACTGATCCTGTGCTCGACCGACGGCGACTTTGCCCGCTTTCCGGGACTCTCCTGGCGCAATCCGCTGGCGGCGTGAGGCGTGCCGGACGACGAGGGCGAACGTCGCGGCGCGCTCGGGACCGACGTCATGAACGCATGAGCGTAGGTCAAAACCGCGGCAGGTCGGGGAACTTGAGCTTGCCGGCGTGCACGTGCATCTGGCCGAGTTCGGCGCAGCGGTGCAGCGTCGGGAACACCTTGCCGGGATTGTCGCGACGATCGTCTCTGGGCCACTCAGGCTACTTTTCAATCCTCGCCTCGCCACGGTCGGCGGGCCGCGTGCCTGATGTGAATGATTCTGACGCGATCATCGAATACGCGATAGAAAACTTTGAAGGGATAGCGAACGAGCGGCGTGACGCGCAGACCAGGCCGCTGTTCGACCACGGGCGCGCTGAGCGGCTCTCGGCCAATGTGATCGACGACGGCGCGGATGCGTGCTTCAAGAGCTTCGGCCACACGGTCGCCAAAGGCCCGGCGGCTGTCGGCGGAAATCTTACGAAGGTCGGCGACGGCCCGTTTCGAGTACTCGACCCTCATGAGCGGCGAAAGGTGCGGAACGCCGCTTCGACTTCCTCTTGTGTCGCGACGCCGCTGCGCTCCGCTTCGTCAATCACGTGCAGCTCTTCCGAAGTGGCGCGATAGACCCCCGTGCGGCGCGCTTCGATTTCGCGCGCATACTCCCCAAGTTCCTCCTGGTCCTCGGGGGGCCAGGATTCCACCTGCTCAAGGAGCTTTTTGGTGCCGGGGCTCATAGTGAAAGCATAGCATACATGTCCCGTCCCTGCCATTGGCTTAAATGCACGGTAGTGGGCTCCTTTGAATCAAAGTAGCCCACTACCAAATGCACAAACGCTCCTTTCCGCGAACGAAGGTTCGCACGTAGAATCATTTCGCGCTTTCTGCCGAAAAATATTCCAGGGTCCACCCCTCGCCCGGAACCAAATCTTAGACCCCCGTGTGCGAAGGAAATCGCGTACTATGTCGATAAAGGATTGCATCACCGCGCCAGCTTGATTTTAATGCCGGTGCTACCGCGTCAAAACCGCGGCAAGTCGGGGAACTTGAGCTTGCCGGCGTGCACGTGCATCTGGCCGAGTTCGGCGCAGCGGTGCAGCGTCGGAAACACCTTGCCGGGATTGAGCAGGCCTTTGCCGTCGAAGGCGCATTTGAGCCGCTGCTGCTGATTGAGATCGGCTTCGTTGAACATTGCCGGCATCAGGTCGCGTTTTTCCACGCCGACGCCGTGCTCGCCGGTGAGCACGCCGCCGACCTCGACGCACAGCCGCAAAATGTCGGCGCCGAACTTTTCCGCGCGCTCCAGCTCGCCGGGCTTATTGGCGTCGTAGAGAATGAGCGGATGCAGGTTGCCGTCGCCGGCGTGGAACACGTTGGCGACGCGCAGGTC
>JASHPW010000123.1 GCA_030037895.1 Xanthobacteraceae bacterium
CCTGCGGGAGCCAATTCGGCACTGAGGCGATCTGATCGGAACACATGAATTGCCGTGGTCAGGCTCGTCCGGTACTCCGGGGTCGGAGGCAGAGATGACGGCGATCGATTTTGCGGCCTTCGTCGACGAACTTGCCGCGTTGTCGGGCGAGACCGTTCGGCCGTTCTTCCGCACCGCGCTCGGCGTTGAGAACAAGAGCCGTTCCGGCGGCTTCGATCCAGTGACGGCCGCCGACCGCGCCGCAGAAGCCGCCATGCGCTCGCTGATCAAGCGGACTTTTCCGGCGCACGGCATTCTTGGCGAGGAATTCGAGGCCGAACGGCCCGAGGCGGAATATGTCTGGGTGCTGGACCCAATCGACGGCACCAAATCCTTCATCTGCGGCATGCCCGCCTGGGGCACGCTGATTGCGCTGACCCGCAATGGCGAGCCGCTCTACGGCATGATGCACCAGCCGTTCACGCGCGAGCATTTTACCGGCGACGGCAGCACCGCGCGCTATCGCGGCCCGGCCGGCGACCGCACCTTGCGCACGCGCTCCTGCGCGGCGCTTCAAGACGCGGTGCTGCTGACGACCAGTCCGCTCATCATGAGCGATGCCGACCGCAGAAAATTCCGCCGCGTCGAGCAGGCGGTGCGGCTGTCGCGCTACGGCGGCGACTGCTACGCCTATTGCATGCTCGCCGCCGGGCACGTCGATCTCGTCATCGAGACCGAACTCAAGCCCTACGATGTGCTGGCGTTGATTCCCATCATCACCGGCGCCGGCGGCGTCATCACCACCTGGGACAATGGCCGGCCGCACGGCGGCGGACGAATCATCGCCGCCGGCGACCGCCGCGTCCACGCGCAGGCGATGGAATTGCTCAATGGGTGATCTCGTCATTCCTAGGCGGAGCGAAGCGCGGAGCGCGGAAGGACGCGTAGTCAATACAGCGGCGTGCCGGGGACGAACGCATCGAAAGCCGCCCAGAATTGCGAGCGGACGCGGTCCTGCTCCATGAGAATCTCGTGCTGCGCGCCGACGATGACGAGATGCGAGCCGGCGCGCAACTGCGTGGCGAAATCCTCGATCGCCGCGTTCGACACGATGGCGTCGCGCCCGGCGGCGACGATCAGGATCGGTTGGCGGATTTGCGCCGGATAGCTCGGCTCGCGCAGCGCGCGCATGGCGCGGAACGCGGCGTCGCACCAGGCCACCGTCGGTCCGCCGAGCCCGAGCGCCGGCTCCGCCTCGAGAATGGCGGCGTTGCGGGCATAGCGCACGGGATCCGAGGTCAGGATATTGCCGATGAAGGGACGCAAGTCGATCACGCCCGGATAGCGTCCAGGCACGAACATGCCGCCGAAGCCACCGAGCCGCATGATGCGCACGGTCGCTCCGGCCAGCGCCATCGAATTGAGCCCGGCAATTGCAACCATCGGTGCGGACAGCACGATGCGGTCGAACCAGCGGCGACCCCGATAGGCCGCGCGAATGAGCACGGTCGCGCCCATGGAATGGCCGAAGGCGAAGATCGGCGGCGGACAATCCGGCAGCACGATCTCGCGCATGAAGGTCTCGAGATCGAGGTCGTATTCGGCGAAGTTGCGCACATGGCCTTTGCGCGCGTTGTGCAGCGCGCGCCCCGAGCCGCCCTGGCCGCGCCAATCGAGAGTGGCGACCGCAAAACCGCGCGCCCGCAAATCACGAACCGTCTCGAAATATTTCTCGATCCATTCGGTGCGGCCGGGAAGAATGCACACCGTGCCGCGGCGGCCGGCCGGCGGCGGCCAGCGCGCAAACCGCAGCAACACGCCGTCCGGCGTTTTGAGCATACCCGTGACTGCATTGTCCGGCACGGGATTCGCGGGAATGGAGACGAGGTTCATGACAACAACGGCCGAACGGCGAGCGACCGCTTATAGCAGCACGCGCAGGTCGCTCAATTGCACCCTTCCCCCGGGAACGGCCGGCGGGGAGGCCGGCAGCACCGGATAAGGGTTTGTTTACCCTTGGTTCCGACCCCCTTGCAGCCATGGCGTGGGGCCCCCATGTCCTGCCTGCGCAGGCCATGACGGCTGCGCAATCAGCCATGGGCCAGGCCGCAAAGGCAGGCCCCCGCATGTCGCTTCACAAGGAGGATATGCCATGCGAACTTTCGATCTAGCCCCCCTTTATCGCTCCACCGTCGGCTTTGACCGGCTGTTCTCGTTGCTCGACCACGGGCTCGAAGACGGAGCGCCCGGCTACCCGCCCTACAACATCGAGCGGACCGGCGATAATGACTATCGCGTGACGGTCGCCGTCGCCGGCTTCAGTGAGCCCGAACTTTCGATCGTGGCGAAGGAGAACACCCTGACCATCCGCGGCGAGAAGAACGCCAAGGAGGAAGAGGCGCGCGGTGAGTTGCTTTATCAGGGCATTGCCGCCCGCGCCTTCGAGCGGGTGTTCCAGCTCGCCGACTTCGTCCAGGTCAAGGGCGCCAGTCTCGAGAACGGCCTCTTGCATGTCGACCTGATCCGGGAGATTCCGGAGGCGAAGAAGCCCCGCACGATCCCGATCGGCAACGGCAAGGCGGTCGAGCAGAAGCAGGCTGCGTAAGCGGCCAAGCCGAGCTGCAAAGCGCGGCTTCCCCGTCAGCGCCCCGGTTTTCCGGGGCGCTTTTATTTCGCGGGCTTACGGACGGGCGCGTCATCGCCCGCTCTTGGCGTCGCTTGGCTTGGTCTCGGTCGTCTTGACGCCGGCGGGCCTTTTCGTCTCCGCCTTGCCCGCCGCCGAGCCCTTCGGCGGCGAAGCCGACGCCGAGGCGAGCGGCGGCGCCGTATCCGCCGCGCCGTTGCTGCCGGCGTCGGCGCGCGGCCAGGAGAAATCGTCGGCGCGGCCGGCAGGCGCGACCAGCGTCTCGCCGCGGATGAGGACGCGCGTCGCGATCGGATCGGAGGTCGGCGGCGCCGGACGGCTGCCGTCGCCCAAAAGCCCGTCAGTCTCGCCGCCGGCGGTGCCGTTCAGCGGCACGACCGCGCCGATCGCCGGCCGCGCCCCCGGCGCGGCTCCTTTCGGCGGCTGCTCCGGTCCCGGCAACGCCACCGGCACGCGGTTCGTCATCACCCGGCGCAATTCGTGGTCGACGTAAAGCGCGAGCTTCAGCGCGCCGGCCTTGGTGAAATGCACGCCGTCGCCGGTGCGCAGCCGGCGAATCTGACCTTCGAAATCCGGTCCCTGCGCCGCGAAGTTGCCCCTCTCGTCGACGAAGCCGTCCCAGATATCGACATAGGTGATGCCCGCTTTCTCCGCTCGCGCGCGATAAAGCTCATCGAGATAGCTCATATCGCTGGTCGAACGCGTGCCGCGGATCGCAGGCAAGCCGACCCAGAACACCGGCACGCCTTTGCTCTTGAGCGCCGCGATCATCTCGTCGATGCGCTTTGAATAAAGCTCGGCCCATTTGTCGGTGCGAAACTCGTAGATCCCGACTTGGCCCCGGCGCTGCCGCGCCTCGCCCGCGGCAACCGCGGCGGCCGATTCCTGCATTTGGTCCGCACCGGATGGCGCGGGCGGCGCTTCGTCGTTCCCCGGCGTCCGGCCCTGCGCGGAAGCCGGCGAGGTTTGATCGGCCGGCTGCGGTGACTGCTCGGGAGGATGCTGCGCCGGCGCGCCGATGCGCTCGCGCAGCGGCAGGCGGTCGTTCAATCCGAGCATGACGACGATGGCATTCGGCTTTTCGTTCGCCAGCACATCCTTGACCACCTGCGGCCATTCCAACGCCTCGTTGCGCGCGTCGTAGCGCACGAGGCCGGAATTTGTCCGCACCCTGCGCACGACGCCGATCTCCGGCGTGTCGGCGAACGCCATCTCCAGCCCATAGCCGAGCCAATCGGCAAACGAGTCGCCGATGACGAGCACCGTCTCGGTCGGCGGCGTCTCGACTTTGCGCGGCGGCGGCGCCCTGGAATAATCGGGCGGCCGCGGCGGCGGACCACCGGGATTAAAGTCGCGCCAGAACGGGAACGGAAAGAACTCGCGCAACTGGATTCTTTCCGGACCCGGCCGCGCCTTGAAGGCGGCGTGGCCGGCGAA
>JASHPW010000124.1 GCA_030037895.1 Xanthobacteraceae bacterium
CGCCGGACGGACCGCGCAGGTGCAAGCGTAGATCCGTTACTTCACGCTCACACCAACAGTGGTCGGGACGCACGCGGGCGCCGACAGGGGGCTTGGCGATATAGGCGATGAGGCCGTCCGGATTGGCGAAAGTGTCGTCGCGTAAGCCAGCACCGCGCCTTTGCAATGGCGTCAGTGCCGCCTTTAATCCGCCTCCCGCCACAGCTTCAAAGCGCAATGGCCGGCGATGAGCTTAAAGTCATTGTCGGTCGACAGCATCGTCAAGCCGTGGCGAATGCAGAGCTGCGCCAAGAGAGCGTCGACGATTCCAACCTGGACGCCGGCACGACGACATCGGTTCCTCAAATCCGCCGCGCCGATGTGATCCTCGCGATCCGGCACAAGCAGTGGCACCGCGGAAAATCGGTCCAAAATCTGCGCGCGGGCTCTCGGTCCTGAAAAGCCCTGAAGAAGCTCCTGCAGCACAAGGCCGGTGGTCAGGAGCGTCTCGCCGGCTTCGATCGCGCGAACCAACATCCGCAATGCCGGGGTTTTTGGCGGGCTGTCACGCCGCAGCGCCAGCGACCAAGCACTGGTATCGACGAACAAGCTCAATCGCGCGCCCGTTCCGCCTTATAGTCATAAGACGGGTCCCATTCGAGCTTGCCCATCAGACCGAGCAGGCGCTTCTGCCGTCTTCGCGCGATGAATTCCTGCAGCGCTTTGGTGACGGCGGCTTTTTTCGTGCGCTCGCCGCTCACTTCCAGCGCCCGGTCGATGAGTCCCGGATCGATCGACAGGTTCGTTGCCATGTGTGTATCTTCACACACAGCTTGACACAAAACACGAGGCCGGGCAACAAATTATGGCGAATTACGGTGGCAGTGCCCTTAATTCCTGCGCACAAATAATTTCAGGGGCAAATGAGAGGATGGTCGCCGGAGCGACACGGTCTGGATTCTTCGTCACGTCGCTCCTCGCAATGACGCGTCTCACGCCGCCCTTGTCGTCTTCTCCGCAATCCCGACCAGCGTCCGCAGAATTCCGGCGGCGCCTTGAAGCCGCGCGGCGGGGCTGTCCCATTCGTCGAAGAAAACGACCTTCATGTCCGGGCGCACGCGCGCGCCGGCTTCGTGCTCGCGGATATAGGCGATGAGCCCGTCCGGATTCGCAAAGGTGTTGTCGCGGAAGGCGAGCACCGCGCCCTTCGGCCCGACCTCGATGCGCTCGACATTGGCGCGCCGGCAGAGCGACTTGATGGCGACGACCTGAAGGAGATATTCGACCTCCGGCGGCAGCGGACCGAAGCGGTCGGCAAGCTCGGCGGCGAACGCCTCGATGTCGCGCTCGTCCTCGAGTTCTGCAAGCCGCCGGTAGAGCGCAAGGCGCACCGGCAGATCGGCGACGTAATCCTCCGGGATCAGCACCGGCGTGCCGATGGTGATTTGCGGCGACCATTTGTCGGCGACCGGCGCGCTGATGCCGGCCTTGAGGCTCAACACCGCCTCCTCCAGCATCTGCTGATAAAGCTCGTAGCCGACCTCCTTGATATGGCCGGACTGCTCCTCCCCGAGGAGATTGCCGGCGCCGCGGATGTCGAGATCGTGCGCGGCGAGCTGGAAGCCGGCGCCGAGCGTGTCGAGCGATTGCAGCACCTTGAGGCGGCGCTCCGCCTGCGGCGTCAGCCGGCGCCCGCTCGACAGCGTCAACAGCGCATAGGCCCGCGGCTTCGAGCGTCCGATGCGGCCGCGCAGCTGATAGATCTGGGCGAGGCCGAACATGTCGGCGCGATGGACGATCAGCGTGTTCGCCGTGGGAATGTCGAGGCCGGATTCGATGATCGAGGTCGAAAGCAGCACGTCGAACTTGCCGTCGTAGAACGCCGCCATGACGTCCTCGAGCACCGCCGGCGGCATCTGCCCGTGCGCGACCGCGACGCGCACCTCGGGCACGTTCTTGTCGAGGAACGATTTGGCTTCGGCGAGATCCTCGATGCGCGGGCAGACATAGAAGGATTGACCGCCGCGATAGCGCTCGCGCAGCAGCGCCTCGCGCGCCACGACCGGATCGAACGGCGCGACGAAGGTGCGCACCGCCAGCCGATCGACCGGCGGCGTGGCGATGATCGACATGTCGCGCACGCCCGAGAGCGCAAGCTGCAAGGTGCGTGGGATCGGCGTCGCCGCGAGCGTGAGCACATGCACCTCGGCGCGCAATTGCTTGAGCTTTTCCTTATGGGCGACGCCGAAATGCTGCTCCTCGTCGACGACGATGAGGCCGAGGTCCTTGAACGTCACCGTCTTGCCGAGGAGCGCGTGGGTGCCGATGACGATGTCGATTGAGCCGTCGGCGAGGCCCTTCTTCACCTTGGCGAGTTCGGCGGCGGCGACCAGGCGCGAAGCCTGCGCGATGCGGATCGGAAAGCCGCGCAGGCGGCCGCTGAACGTCTTCATGTGCTGGCGCGCGAGCAGCGTCGTCGGCACCACCACCGCAACCTGCTTGCCGTTCATTGCGGCAATGAAAGCGGCGCGCAGCGCCACCTCGGTCTTGCCGAAGCCGACGTCGCCGCAGATCAGGCGGTCCATCGGCCGGCCGGAGGCGAGATCGGAAAGGACGGCGGCGATGGCGGCCTGCTGATCGTCGGTCTCCTCATAAGGAAAGCCGGCGCAGAACTCGTCGTAGAGCCCGGCATCGACGGTGAGCCGCGGCGCTTCCCGCAATTGCCGCTCGGCCGCGACCTTGATGAGTTCAGCCGCGATCTCGCGGATGCGATTCTTCATGCGCGCCTTGCGCGCCTGCCAGGCGGCGCTGCCGAGCCGGTCGAGCTCGACGCCCGCCTCCTCCGACCCGTAGCGCGAGAGAAGCTCGACGTTTTCGACCGGCAGGAACAGCTTGTCGCCGCCGGCGTAATGAATCTCCAGGCAGTCGTGCGGCGCGCCCGCCGCCGCGATCGCGCGCAAGCCGACGAAGCGGCCGATGCCGTGATCAACATGGACGACGAGGTCGCCGGCGGACAGGCTCGTCACCTCGGCGATGAAGTTTTCCGCCCGCTTCGACAGCCGGCGCGGGCGCACCAGGCGCTCGCCCAAAATGTCCTGTTCGCTGACGAGCGCCACATCGGCGGTTTCGAAGCCCGCCTCGATGCCGAGCACCGCGAGCGCGATCTCGGAACGCGGCAGCGCCAGCGCCTGCGGCCACGACGAGACCGATGTCAGATTCATCAGCCGGTGCTCGGAAAGCACGTGCGCCATGCGCTCGCGCGAGCCTTCGCTCCATAGCGCGATCACGACGCGCTTGCCGGCGGCCTGCAACGCCTCGACGTGACGCTTCACCGCCTCGAAGACATTGGTGCCCGGCTCGGCGCGCTCCGCGGCGAAGCTGCGGCCGGCGCGGGCGCCGATCTCGATCGCGTCGGCGGCGCCTTCTGTCGGCGCGAATGGCGACAGCCGGGCCAGCGCGGAGCGATCGAGGCGGTCGCGCCATTCGGCTTCGGCGAGGTAGAGCCGGTCCGGCGGCAGCGGCTTATAGGGCGCACCGCCGCCTGATTGCTCGAGCGCGCTTGTGCGCGCTTCATAATAATCGGCGATCTGCGCCAAGCGCTCGCGGGCCGCTTCCTCGGCGAGCGGATCGAGCGCAACGGGCGTTCCTTCGACATAATCGAACAGCGTCTCCAACCGCCGGTGAAACAACGGCAGCCAATGCTCCATTCCGGCCGAGCGGCGGCCCTCGCTCACCGCCTCATAGAGCGCATCGTCCGGCCCGGCCGCGCCGAAAGCGGCGACGTAGCCGGTGCGAAACAGCCGGATCGTCTCGCCCGTGAGCTGGAACTCGGCCATGGGCACGAGGTCGAGCGCGCGCCGCTCGTTTGTCGTGCGCTGCGTCTCCGGATCGAAATTGCGGATCGATTCCAGCGTGTCGCCGAAAAAATCGAGCCGCACCGGCGCGTCTATGCCGGGCGCGAACAGATCGAGGATGCCGCCGCGCACCGCGTAGTCGCCGGCCTCGCGCACGGTGGCGACGCGGTTGAAGCCGTTCAATTCGAGCCACTGCGCGACGCCTGCCATCGGCAATGCGTTTCCGGGCGCGGCCGAAAGCGATTGCCGGGCGACAGTCTCGCGCGGCGGCACGCGCTGCAGCACGGCGTTGACCGTCGTGAGCAAAATGGCGGCGTGGTCGCGACCCTTGATGCGCGCGAGGCGCGCCAGCGCCGTCATCCGCTGCGCCACGACGCCGGCATGCGGCGAGACCCGGTCGTAGGGCAGACAGTCCCAGGCCGGGAATTCGAGCACCTCGATATCCGGTGCAAAAAAGCCGAGCGCGCCGGACAGCGTCGCCATGCGCGAACCATCGCGGCAGACGACGGCGAGGCTGATCGCCGGCGCCGCCGCGCCGGCCGCCCCCACCGCGACCGCGCGCGCCAAGTCGGCAACGACCAGTCCTTCGGCACCGTCGGCAACGCCGGCGAGAAGGAGCGGCCGGCCCGGCGCCAAGCGCTGAGCCGGCGAGCGCATCGGCGTTCGAATCGGCGCGGTCACGGTCACGGCTCCTTCTCCACGCGCGAGCCTTTTCCACGCATGTGAAACATCCGGAGCTTGGCGAGCAAAGCCGTGTCGTAGGGCGTCGGCACGTTCTCAGCGCCGACGATCCAGGCGTAAAGATCGGCGTCGGGCACTTCGATCAACCGTTCGAAATCGTCGAGCGCGGCCTCATCGAGCGTACCGACATAGGCGTCGGCGAAACGACCGACGATCAAATCCATCTCGCGCACGCCGCGACGCCAGGCCCGGAACAGGAGCCTGCGCCGCCGCGCATCCAGTCCTTCGCTCGACCGCTCCGTCATCACCGCTCCAACGCCAAAAGCCCGGACGCGGCCGGGCGCGGGGTATATAGAGGGCGAGGCGCCAGATGTCAGCGACGGTGTGTCTATTCGATCGTTATTCCGGGACGGCGCCAAGCACCGGACCCGGAATCCATAATCACCGGGCGGTGGTTATGGATTCCGGGCTCGCGGCCCGCGGCCGCGCCCCGGAATGACCGGTAAGCTTCGATGCGTCCCGCGCTGCTCAATCCCCTGTTCGCTCCGGTGTCGGCCCTGCCCGGCGTCGGGCCGAAGGTCGAAAAGCTGTTCCAGCGCCTGCTCGCGCGCGACGGCGAGCCGCCGCGCATCATCGATCTTCTCTTCCACATGCCGACCGGGTACGTCGACCGGCGCAACCAGCCGAAGTTGCGCGATGTCGAGCCCGGCACCGTGGTGACGGTCGCGGTCACGATCGATCGTCATCGGCCGCCGCCGCCCAACCGGCCGCGCGTGCCCTACCTCATCTATGCGAGCGACGACACCAACGATCTCCTCATCACCTATTTCAACGCGCGCCGCGATTATCTGGAGAAGCTCTTCCCGGTCGGCGCCAAGCGCTACGTATCGGGCACCACCGCGTTCTACGACGGCCATCTGCAAATGGTGCATCCCGACCGCGTGGTGGACGAGGCCGGCCTGGCGCGGCTGCCGCTCATCGATCCGGTCTATCCGCTCACCGAAGGTCTGTATCCGAACCAGTTGCGCAAGGCGATCGACCTCGCACTCGAGCGCGTGCCGACATTGCCGGAATGGCAGGACCCAGCATGGCTCGAGCGCAAGGCTTATCCGAGCTTTGCCGAGGCGTTGCGGCGCGTTCATCGTCCCGCCGCCCCCGACTACCTTATGCCCGAGAGTGCGGCCTGGTCGCGGCTTGCCTACGACGAATTGCTTGCCGGCCAGCTCGCGCTCGCGCTCCTGCGCGCGCATTTGCGCAGGCGGGCGGGTCGCGGCAGCGCCGCCGAGGGACGCTTGCGCGCGCGGATCACCGCCGCCCTGCCCTATTCGCTCACGCCCTCGCAACAGCGCGCCGTCGCCGACATCGTCGCCGACCTCGCGCAGCCGCATCGCATGCTGCGGCTCCTGCACGGCGATGTCGGCTCGGGCAAGACGCTCGTCGCCTTGCTCGCGGCCGCGACCGTAATCGAGGCCGGCCGCCAGGCGGCGTTCATGGCGCCGACGGAAATTCTGGCGCGCCAGCATTATGCCACCATCGCTCCGCTCGCGACTGCCGCCGGCATCCGCCCCGCCGTCTTGACCGGCCGCGAGCGCGGGCGCGAACGCACGGAGATTCTCGCCGCGCTGGCGGCCGGCGACATCGACCTCATCGTCGGCACGCATGCATTGTTCCAGGAGGACGTGGCGTTCCACGATCTCGCGCTCGCCATCGTCGATGAACAGCATCGTTTCGGCGTGCATCAGCGCCTGGCGCTGGCGCGCAAGGGCGACGCCGTCGACCTCCTGGTGCTGACCGCGACGCCGATCCCGCGCACCCTGGTGCTCACCTATTTCGGCGACATGGAGGTCTCGGAGCTGCGCGAAAAGCCGGCCGGCCGGCAGAAGGTGGACACCCGCGCGCTGCCGCTCGACCGGCTCAACGACGTGATCGATGCGGTCCAGCGCGCGCTCGACCGCAGCCGGCGCGTCTATTGGGTGTGCCCGCTGGTCGAGGAGTCCGAGAGCATCGACCTCGCCGCCGCCGAGGAACGCCATCGGGTCTTGAAGAAGCGCTTCGGCGACGTCGTGGAGCTGGTTCACGGCCGCATGCGCGGCGCCGACAAGGACCGCGCCATGGCGCGCTTTGCGACCGGCGCGGCGCGCATCCTGGTCGCCACCACGGTGATCGAGGTCGGCGTCGACGTGCCCGAGGCGAGCGTGATGGTCATCGAGCACGCCGAGCGCTTCGGCCTCACGCAACTGCATCAATTGCGCGGCCGCATCGGCCGCGGCGCCGAGCGCTCGACCTGTCTTCTGCTCTACAAGGCCCCGCTCGGGCCCACCGCAAAAGCGCGGCTCGCCATCCTGCGCGAGACCGACGACGGTTTCCGCATCGCCGAGGAGGATCTCAAGCTGCGCGGGGAAGGCGACGTGCTCGGCACGCGGCAAAGCGGCATGCCCGGCTTCCGCCTCGCCCGCATCGATGTCCACGGCGAACTGCTTGCGGCGGCGCGCGCGGACGCCGCCCTCGTGCTCGGGCGCGATCCGCGGCTCGCCGCGCCGCGCGGGCAGGCGCTGCGCCACCTCCTCTATCTGTTCGCGCGCGACGAGGCGATCCGGCTCTTGGACGCGGGTTGATGCCCCACGAGAGGCGGCAGGCATCGCACCTATTGTGCCGGCGTCGTTGCCTCGGCACTGCGCGCCGCTTGAGCGGTGCGCGCGGTCTCGGCCAGCGCCGCGAGCCGGTTCTGCGGATCGCCGCCGGGCTGAATGATGCCGGCGGAAATGAGAAGCGTCATGGCCTGCTCGACGGTGATGTCGAGCAGGACGACGTCGCGCCGCGGCACATAGAAGAAGAACCCGGTGGTCGGGTTCGGCGTGCACGGCAAGAACGCCGACACGTGCTCCCCCTCCGGCAGGTGCGCGGCGATCGCCGCGCTCGGCGATTGGGTCAGAAACACCAGCGACCACATGCCCGGCGCCGGAAACTCGACCAGGCCCACTTGCCGGAAGCTCGAATCCGAGCTGGAGAACAGCGTCTGGAAAATCTGCTTGATAGTGCGATAGATCGGCCGCACGATCGGCATGCGGCTCAGCAGGTCCTCGCCGAAATTGACCAATTTGCCGCCGACCAGATTGGCGGTGAAGAAGCCGAGCAGGGTGAGCGCCACGAAGGCGATGATCAGGCCGAAGCCCGGGACGTTGATCGGCAGATAGGTTTCCGGGCGGTAGGCGATCGGAATCAGCGGTCGCACCAAACTGTCGACCCAGGTGACGACCCACCAGATCAGCCACAACGTCACCGCCACCGGGCCGGCAACGACCAATCCGGTGAGGAAGTAATTGCGCAGGCGGCTCGCGAGCCCGGGCGCGCCTTTGGCCGCGCCCGCGGACACATTGCCGCTCTGATCGCCGTCATTGGCCATTGGTCCGATCGCTCGCCCCATTGTCGCGGCTGCAGGTCTGCGGCTGCATGTATATAGCGGCGCCGGCGGCCCGCACAGGGGCCGGGGACGGCGCGCCGCGGCCCTATTCCACCGTCACCGACTTGGCCAGATTGCGCGGCTGATCGACGTCGGTGCCCATGATGACGGCGGTGTGGTAGGCGATGAGCTGCACCGGGACGGCATAGACAAGCGGCGCCACCGTCGCCGGCATCGTCGGCAGCGTGAGGGTCGCGAGCGATTGGCCCGCGGCGGCGTGCGCGCCCTTGGCGTCGGTGACCAGGATCAATCGGCCGCCGCGCGCCGCGACTTCCTGCATGTTGGAAACGGTCTTGTCGAACATCCGGTCGTAAGGCGCGATCACGATCACCGGCATGGTCTCGTCGATCAGCGCGATCGGGCCATGCTTGAGTTCGCCCGCCGCATAGCCCTCGGCATGGATGTAGGAGATTTCCTTGAGCTTAAGGGCGCCTTCGAGCGCGACCGGATAGTTGGTGCCACGGCCGAGATAGAGCACGTCGCGGCATTTCGCCAGTTCGCGGGCGAGCTGTTCGATCTGCGGCTCGAGCGCCAAAGCCTCGCTCATGTGCCGCGGCACCTCGATGAGCGCCTGCACCAGTCGGTTCTCGTCGCTTTCGGCAAGCACGCCGCGGGCGCGGCCGGCGGCAATCGCCAGCACGGCAAGGGCCGCCAATTGGCAGGTGAACGCCTTGGTGGACGCCACGCCGATTTCCGGGCCGGCGAGCGTCGGCATCACGATGTCGCTTTCCCGCGCCATGGTCGACGTCGGCACGTTGACGATGGCGAGCACGTGCTGCTTGTGCTCGCGCGCGTAGCGCAGCGACGCCAGCGTGTCCGCCGTCTCGCCCGACTGCGAAACCATGATCGCAAGCTCGCCGGCGTCGAGCGGCACGTCGCGGTAGCGGAACTCGGAAGCGATATCGACCTCGACCGGCAGACGCGCGAACCGCTCGAACCAATATCGCGCCACCATGCCGGCGTAGTACGCCGTGCCGCAGGCGGCGATCGAGATGCGCTTGAGCGCGCGGAAATCGAACGGCAGCGCCATCGGCAGCACCACGCGCTCGGCCACCATGTCGAGGCAATTCGCCAAGGTATGGCCGACGACTTCCGGCTGCTCGTGGATCTCCTTGGCCATGAAATGGCGGTGATTGCCCTTGTCGATGAGCATGACCGAGGCTTGCGACTTGAGCACGGGGCGATGGACGGGCGCGCCGTTGGCGTCGTGAATCTCCGCGCTCTTGCGGGTGATGACGACCCAGTCGCCGTCCTCAAGGTAGCTGACCGCATCGGTGAACGGGGCGAGCGCAATCGCATCGGAACCGACGAACATCGCGTCGGCGCCGAAGCCGATCGCCAGCGGCGAGCCTTGCCGCGCCCCGATCAGCAAATTCTCTTCGCCGTCGAAAAGGAACGCCAGCGCGAAGGCGCCGCGCAGCCGCGGCAAGGCGGCCTTGACCGCCTCGATCGGGGTCAGGCCGCGCTTGATCTCCTCGGTGACCAGATGGGCGACGACCTCGCTGTCGGTCTCGGTCGCGAATTTCACGCCCTTCTCTTCCAGCTCGCGGCGCAATTCGCTGAAATTCTCGATGATGCCGTTATGGACGACCGCGAGCCGGTCGGTCGCATGTGGATGCGCGTTGTTTTCGGTCGGACGGCCGTGCGTCGCCCAGCGGGTGTGGCCGATGCCGATCGTGCCCGACAACGGCGCGCGCGCGAGCTTCGATTCCAGGTTCTTGAGCTTGCCCTCGGCGCGCCGCCGCGTCAGCACCCCATGTTCGAGGGTGGCCACGCCCGCCGAATCGTAGCCGCGATATTCGAGGCGCTTGAGCGCATCGACGAGCTGCGGCGCGACCGGCTCATGGCCGATGATCCCGATAATGCCGCACATCCGCAGGGATGCCCTCTTCTGAAGCTGACGCCGGTTCTCACTTCTCCTCGACGCCCTTGAGCGGCGCAGCCTCAATCGCGCAAAAGCGCCTTCTTTTTGCCCAGCGATTTGAGCGCGCGCAAGCGCGTCGCCCAACCTTCCTTAACGATTTGCCGGCCGCGCGCCAGGGCGAGCGCGCCCGCCGGCACATTTTCGGTGATCACCGAGCCGGTGCCGATATAGGCGGCGGCGCCGACCTCGACCGGCGCGACCAGCGCCGAATTCGAACCGATGAAGGCGTCCTTGCCGATCGTGGTCCGGTGCTTGTCGCTGCCGTCGAAATTGCAGGTGATGGTGCCGGCTCCGACATTGGCGTTGGCGCCGACCAGCGCGTCGCCGATGTAGCTCAGATGATTGGCCTTGGCGCCGGCCTCGATCACCGCCTCCTTGATCTCGACGAAATTGCCGATCCGCGCCCCTGCGCCGAGCCGGGTGCCCGGCCGCAGCCGCGCAAACGGTCCGACTGAGGCCCCTTTGCCGATATGAGCGCCGGCAAGATGGGAAAACGAATGGATCACGGCGCCGTCCTCCACCGTCACGTTCCCGCCGAACACGACATAGGGTTCAACCACGACGTCCTTGCCGAAGGTCGTGTCGGCGCTGAGGAATACCGTCTCCGGCGCAATCAGCGTGACGCCGGCGTCGAGCGCGGCCGCGCGCAGGCGCTGCTGCGCGACGGCTTCCGCTTCGGTGAGCTGGCGCTTGGTGTTGATGCCGCGCACTTCGTCCTCCTCGACTTCGACCGCAACCGCGCGCAGCCTCATGCGGCGCGCGACCTCGACCGCATCCGTCAGATAGAATTCACCTTTGCGATTGTGGTCGCCGATCCGCTCCAGGATGGCAAGCGCCTGCGCCCCGGCGAGCGCCATGAGCCCGCCGTTGCAGAGCCCGATCGCGCGTTCGCCGGCGCTCGCGTCGGCCTCCTCGCGAATGGCGACAAGCTCGCCGTCGGCGACAATAAGCCGTCCATAGCCGGCAGGATCGGAAGGCCGGAACGCCAGCACCGCCACGGCCGCCCCCGCGGCCAAAGGCGCGCGCAGCCGCGTCAGGGTGGCCGAGCGGATCAGCGGCGTGTCCCCGTAAGCGATGAGCACGTCATCGGGTCGCCGCCGCGCGATCGCGGGTTTGGCCGCCAGCACCGCGTCGGCCGTTCCCCGCCGCGCCCGCTGCACGAAACATTCGGCACCCGGTAGGACACGGGCGGCCTCCGCAGCCACCGCATCGTCTCCAGGGCCGACAACGACCGCCGTCGTGGTGACGCCGGCCTCGGCGATTGCGGCGAGGACATGGGCCAGGAGCGAGCGCCCGGCGATCGCATGCAAGACCTTGGGCATCGCCGAGCGCATGCGTTTGCCCTCGCCGGCTGCGAGCACGATCGCAAGGCAGGTCCGAGGCGCCATCACAACCTCCGCAACGCCGTCATAGCCGAGCGGAGTGGTCGCTGAAAGTCATGATCAGGATCGCCCTGGGCGTACGGGGCGATCATTGCGGAATTCTAACGCAATTCGTTCAACAAAACTGTCCAAACGGTGGAATCTGCTATTTTTTAGCACTGATTCGCCTTTTCGCCTTGGAACGCCCAGGAGCGGCGGCATGCTGGATCGAGCGCAGACCGTGAACGTCATCCCTGAGAGGATTACGGCGAAGCCGGCCTTTACCATGAGAAAGCTGCGGCGGCTGGCCTCGTGGGGCTTTACGGCCGCCGCCGCCATGCTTGTTGCCGTGCTGGCAAGCCGCAGCGAGGTCGGCGTGCAACGGGTGGCTGTCGTCCTCTCTGCGCTGCGCTCGGATCTGGCCGTCCCACCCGGACGGACCTACGGCACGGAGACCACAACGCAACAGCTCGCGCAAACCGTGCGCGACCTTGCCCAGGACCGCGACCGGATCATGACGCGGCTTGCCGCTGTCGAGCACCATTTGGACGACGTCACCGGTTCCGTCACCCGGCAGATCGGCGCAGCCAAGGCCGACGCGACGGCGATCTGGCCCAACGATGAACTGCCCGCACCGATGACGCCGGCAACCATCGCGTCCGTGGTCGCGCCGGTGGTGCCGTCGCCGTCCGGGTTGCCGCCGCCGTTTTCGCCGTCTCCAGTCGCGGCCGGCGCACATCCGGCACCGCCGGCCGCCCCCAAGGCCACCGAATATGGCGTCGATATCGGCAGCGCGCGCTCCATGAAGGTCCTGCACGAGCGCTGGGTTGGGGTGCGCTCGGCTCACCCGCAGCTTTTCGCGGGCCTCAGGCCGTTCCTGACCTCGAGTGAACCTGAACCCCCGCCGCAATTGAAACGGGTCGAGCCGCGGCGGCTGGTGGTCGGCCCGCTTCCCAGCCTCGACGTGGCCGAGCGATTGTGCGCATCGCTGATAACATTCCGATTGTCCTGCCGCCCGACAACATTGGCGGCCGGCACCTCGCGCTGAGATGACGGTTTTCGAGGTCAACACGGCAGTGACAGGTCTCCCCGTTCTGTGGTTATGGATCCCGAGCCCGCGACTGCAGCGCGCCGCGGAATGACGATAAGCCGAGATCCATGCGCCGCCCGCTTTTCCTGCCGACAGCGCGCCAGTTGAACTGGCTCCTCCCCATCGCCTTTCTCTCGCTCGGTGAGGCGCTTTACCTGCGCTATCTGGCGATCGAGAACGGCACCGTGTCGCTCGCCTGCCAGGCCGGGCTCGACACGTGGCTGTGCGGCACGTTTCGGCTGACGATCATCCTCTTCCATTACCAGGTGTTCGGCGGGGTCGCGCTCGCGGCCGCAGTGCTGAACCTGCTGCGGCCCTCCTTGGTGCTGATCGCGCTCGCGCTTGCGGCAACGGCTTTCGGCCTGGTGCTGCATAACGCCGACCTCTCGGCGCTTGCCGCCGGAGTGCTCATCCTGAGCTTGGCGCGTCCCGCGTCCGCAGCAGGATGACGGCGAGGCCGATGAGCCCGGCGCAGAAGCAGATTGCCTGCCAGTTGGCGAAGCTTTCGTTGAACGCAATATAGCCGGCCGATAGAGCGAGCACCGCGGCGGCAACGCTTTCGGCCATGGCGCGAACCCCGGCCGGACGCGGCGTCGAGACGACGACGACCAGGAAGGGAATGACCGCCGCGCCAAGCGGCGCAAACGGAATGTCGCGATAGCGCGGATCGAAAACGAGCCCGAGCGCGGCCTCGATGGACAGGAGCATCAGCGCGATCACCGTGCCGCCGAGCGCCCGACCGAGCCCATCGAGAGGCTCGCCGGTGCGGCCGATGAGCGAGGAAAACGCGGGCGGCGGACGGCCGGCGGCGCACGCCGCGGCGCAGACGATCGGCGCGACGGCGGCGATCGCCGCGAAGGCGAGCGCGCGCAGCGCGCTGCCGATGCTGAAACTTTCGATCGGAACCGTCTCGATCGTCCAGCCGAACAGAACAGCGGGAAGAAACGCCAGCGCGGCGATTTTGGGCCAAAAATAGCGGGGAAACCCCTTTGCGCGCGCCGCCATAAACGCACCGCCAAAGGTCAATCCCGTCAGCAGCATCCCGGCAAGCGCCTGGGCGAGCCAATGCGGGTGATCGGAGACCGCACCGGCAAGGTTGAATTTGGGCGCGCCGGTCGTGCGGTCAAAAATGCCCCAATAGCCGCCGGCGGCGCCTTCGAGCGCACGCTTCCAGGGCTGGTCGAAGGCCTCAATGACATTGACGCGGAAATTTTCCCGTCGCGCCA
Organism: Xanthobacteraceae bacterium; assembly: GCA_030037895.1. GTDB lineage: Bacteria > Pseudomonadota > Alphaproteobacteria > Rhizobiales > Xanthobacteraceae > BOG-931. The sequence continues at coordinate 13,576 of JASHPW010000124.1, forward strand.
GCGCCAAGGTCTCGGCGATGACCCGCGCCTGATTCGACGGCGAGGGCCGCGCCCCTGCGCGCATGCGGCCGGCGCTCGGCCAGCCGAATTCGCCGATGATGATCTCCTTGTTGGGGATGGCGGCGGCGACGCGCCGGCGGATCGCCTCCACGTGCGCGGCCGCCCGCGCCGCCGGTATCGGAAAATCCTCCCAGTAGGGCAGGATGTGAATGGTGACGAAATCGACCGCGTTTTGCACCTCCGGATAGCGCAGCCAGTACTCCCAGACATCGGCATAAGTGACCGGCATCGACACCGCGGCCTTGACCTCCCGGATCGCGGCCATGAGGTCGGTGGCCGTCATCTCGCCGCGCAGCAGCACTTCGTTGCCGACGACCACTGCGGCAACGACGTCGGGATATTGCCTGGCGAGCGCGATCGCGGTCGCAATTTGCCGGCGGGTCTTTTCCGCCTCGTTGGAGACCCACACGCCCTCGAGCACCTTGAGCCCATGGCGCCGGGCGCTGGCGAGAACGCTGTCGAGACCGTCGTCGGTCGAATAGGTGCGCACGCACTTGGAGTATTTCGCCAACAGAGCGAGATCTTCGTCGATCTGCCGAGGCTCGACCCGCGTTCCTTCCACGAGCGGATTCTGCCCGCCGCGGAACGGCGCATAGGAGACGCAGTCAAGCTTGGCACCCCCCGCAAACGGCGACGGCGGCACCTTGACCGGCGCGCCGAGCCACCACCACGCCACGCCGATGGCGAGCGCTGTGAGCGCAAACGTCGCCAGTGCTCGGCCGATCACATGGAGGTCTGGCGTGCGGGACACGGGCCCCGCATTAGCCTTGACGGCCCGCCCTGCCAAGCCGCGCCGATGCGCTCTGGACAAAAGCGCGGAGTTGGGCTGTTGTCATCCACCGGGCCGTATCTGGAATTGCTGCCGCAATGGGGGCTTAATTCTGTGGCCTAGGAAATGTCCCTTTCAGGCTCATGACGGCCTGACAATCAAACGACCCATGTCCCATCCTGTGCTCAGCGTTGTCGGCGGGTTCTTCGCCGCACTCTGGCTTCTCTCCGCCCCCATGGTCCAGTTCGTTTCCCCGGCGCTCGCGCAGAGCACCGAGTCCAAGCCCGCAGAACAACACCCCCAGCCCGGCCAGGAGCCGAAAAAGGAGGTGCCGAAGGTCGATGAATACGCGGAGGCCCGACACGCCCTTGACGGACCGGCCGGTGATCCCGAATGCGTCTGGCTCGGCCGCCGGGTGGTCAGCCTGCTCTGGCGCGATGATCTCGACACCGCGTTCCGCCATCTCGACTTTTACGACCGGTTCGGCTGTCCGAGCGATCATATCCAGGCGGCGTTCCGCTGCCTCGTCCTGCACGGGAACAACATCGATCCGAAGGCCGCCGACAGCTTGCATGGGCGGGTTCATGCTTGCTGGATCAATCCGTTGACGCCGTCCCTGCCGCCGGCGCCCGCCGCGCCAAGCCCGACCGCCAAGCACTGACGCAACGATCCGCAAGAAAACAAAAAGTCGCGTCATTCGCATTGTTTGTCTTGAATTTGCCACGACCCCTTCCTAGTTTGTTTTCGCCGCTCATAGTTCGCCTCATTCTTACGGCCCTCGTCGAACCTTGGGGCCGGTTCGGGTCGGTCTCCTCGCCCCGCGTGGTTGAAATCGATGCGCACCGTCGCTGCCGTGCTCGCGCTTGTAGCGTGCGTGCATGCTGGCCTGTGGGCTTTCTTCCGAACCAAGGAAAACGCGCCGGAATTCACCGGCCAGCTTGCCAGCGTCTCCTACGCGCCGTTCGTAGCCTCGCGGCATCCCGATTTCGGCGACCGCCCGACCGTCGAGCAGATCCGCGCCGATCTCAAAGCCATCGCGCCCTATACCCGCGCCATCCGCACCTATTCGGCGACCGGCGGCGCCGAGCTGATCCCGCCGATCGCGGCCGAGTTCGGCCTCAAGGTCACGGTCGGCGCCTGGATCGGCAAGGACAAGGCGCGCAACGAGCGGGAAATTCGCTCGGCACTGGAGCTGGCACGTCACTACAGCAACGTCAACGCCATCGTGGTCGGCAACGAGACCACGCTGCGCGCCGACATGAGCGTCGGCGATCTCATCAAGCTTGTTAAGCGGGTGAAGCGCTCAAGCCCGGTGCCGGTCAGCACGGGTGAAATCTGGACGGCGTGGATCGACCACCCGGAACTCGCCTCGGCGGTCGATTTCATCGCCGCGCATATCCTGCCCTATTGGGAAGGTTTCGACGTTTCCAGCGCGGTCGACCATACCTTCGAATTCTACAATGAGCTGCGCCACATGCATCCCGGCAAGCGGATCGTCATCGCCGAGTTCGGTTGGCCGAGCGCCGGCTACAATTTCCACGACGCCAATCCCGGCCGCATCGAGCAGGCCTTCGTGCTGCGCGATTTCGTCACGCGCGCCGAGGCTTACGGCATCGACTACAACATCGTCGAGGCGATCGACCAGCCCTGGAAAACCAACGAAGGCGGGGTTGGGCCCTATTGGGGCCTGTTCGACGCTTCGCGCCAAGCGAAGTTTTCCTGGACCGGACCCCTGACCGACCCTGATTACCTCAAACGGGCGGGTCTCGCCGTCCTGTTTGGGCTGCTGCTGTCGCTGCCGATCCTGACCATGAGCAGGGTGACAGTCACGCAGGCGCTGGCGCTCGCCGCCGCCGCCAATGTGGTCGGCGCCTGGTTCGCGGCGATCGTCGCCTTCTGGAAAGGCCATTACTTCGTGCCGGGCGCAGCCTTTGCGCTCGGCCTGGGCATGGTTCTGCTGGTGCCGCTCGTCGTCATCGCGCTTGCGCGCGTCGAGGAGATCGCCGCCATCGCCTTCGGCCGGCCGCCGCGGCGGCTGACCGGCTCTCCGCCGCCGGCGCCGGAAGGGTTCGTCCCCAAAGTCTCGATCCACATTCCGGCCTGCCGCGAGCCGGCTGAGATGCTGAAGACGACGCTCGATACCGTGGCGCGACTCGACTACCCCAACCTCGAATGCGTCGTGGTCATCAACAATACGCCCGATCCGGCGCTGTGGCGGCCGGTTGAAGAGCACTGTCGCGCGCTCGGCGACCGCTTCAAGTTCGTCAGGGTCGACAGTCTCTCCGGTTACAAGGCCGGCGCGCTGCGCGTCGCGCTTGCCCATAGTGCGGCGGATGCGGACATCATCGGAATCATCGACGCCGACTACGCCGTCGAGCCGAATTGGCTCAAGCATTTGGTGCCGCTGTTCGCCGATCCGCACGTCGGCGCGGTGCAATCGCCGCAGGACCACCGCGACGGCGACCGCTCGTTGATACATCGCGCCATGAACGCCGAATATGCCGGTTTCTTCGATATCGGCATGGTGCAGCGTAACGAAGTCAATGCCATCGTCGTGCACGGCACGATGTGCCTGATACGGCGCGCTGCGATCGAAAGCGCCGGCGGCTGGTCGAGCGACACCATCGTCGAGGACACCGACCTCGGCCTCGGCATTCTCGAGCACGGTTGGCTCGTGCATTACACCAACCGCCGCTACGGTTACGGACTGCTGCCCGACACCTTCGAGGCGTATAAGCGGCAGCGCCACCGCTGGGCCTATGGCGGCTTCCAACTCCTGCGCAAGCATTGGCGTCGGCTGTTGCCGTGGGCGGAGGGTCTCTCGCGCGAACAGAAGCGCGAATACGGCCTCGGCTGGCTCGGCTGGATGGGCTCCGACAGCATCGGCGTCGTCGTTGCACTTCTCAATATCGCCTGGGTGCCGGTAGTCGCGTTCGCCAATATCGCGGTGCCGGACCGCATTCTGACCCTGCCGATCCTGGCCGGGTTCATGGTCTCGGTTGCGCATTTCGCGGCGCTTTATCGGCTGCGCGTGCACGCTTCGCCCGGTCAAATGCTCGGCGCGGTGTGCGCGGCCATGTCGGTGCAATGGACGGTCGCATACGCGGTTGGAACGGGCGTCCTGAAAAAGCACCTGCCGTACCTGCGCACCGCCAAGGGCGGCGGCAGCCGCAAAGGCGACTTCCCGGCGTTCTGGGAGGCCGTGTTCGGCGGCCTGCTGCTCGTCGGCGCCGTCACGCTCGTCGCCACCAATTACAAAGAGGTCCGCGAAATCAACATTTTTGCCGCGGTCCTGGTGGTGCAGAGCCTGCCGTTCCTGTCGGCGGTCGCGCTCGCCCTGATCGAGGGAACCCGCTTCAACTCCTTCGTCTATTGGCGCCGCATAGAAGCGAAGGCGCTCGAACTCCTGCCGTGGCGGCCGGTGATGGCCGAAGCGCCGAAGCTGCCGGCCAAAAACCGCGTCGAAGCGGCGCAGTGATGCGGTTTCCGCCTTCCTCCCGGCCGCGGCCTCCCGCGCGCGCCGCGCAGGGGCAGAGGCGTCATCCCGCAAGCGCGGTTTCCGCGAGCCGCACCCAATACGAGGTGCCGAACGGGATGGCCTCGTCGTTGAAATCATAGGCGGGGTGGTGCAGCCCGGCGCTGTCGCCGTTGCCGACAAAAATGAAAGCTCCCGGCCGCTCCTGCAGCATAAAGGCAAAATCCTCCGCGCCCATCACCGGCGGGCAATCGGTGTCCACCTTGTCGTCGCCGGCGATCTCACGGGCGACGGCGGCCGCGAGCGCCGTCTGCCGCTCCTCGTTCACCACCACCGGATAGCCGGTCGCGTAGGTGAGTTGTGCCTTGGCGCCGTAAAGCCGGGCGGTTCCTTCCACCACCTCGCGGACGCGCCGCTGCAGCAGATCGCGGATCTCGGGCGTGAGGCTGCGCGCGGTGCCGCAGAGCCGGGCATGCTGCGGGATGACGTTGTTGGCGTTGCCGGCCTGAAACAGGCAGATTGAGACGACGGCGGCCTGCAGCGGATCGACGTTGCGCGCCACGACCGACTGCAACTGGGTGACGATCTGCGCCCCGACCAAAACCGTATCGACGGTGAGATGCGGCCGCGCCGCGTGTCCGCCCATCCCTTCCAGATCGATGGTGATGTAATCGGCCGCCGCCATCATCGCGCCCGGCCGGACGGCGAACTGGCCGAGCGGCAGGCCGGGATAATTGTGCATGCCGAAGACTTCCTCGATGCCGAAGCGGTCGATCAGGCCGTCGCGCACCATCGCCCGCGCGCCGGCACCGCCTTCCTCGGCCGGCTGGAAGATCACCACGGCGGTGCCGGCGAAGTTGCGCGTCTCCGCGAGATATTTGGCGGCGCCGAGCAACATGGCGGTATGGCCGTCATGGCCGCAGGCATGCATCTTGCCCGGCACCGTCGATTTATAGGCCAGGCCGGTTTCCTCCTCGATCGGCAACGCGTCCATGTCGGCGCGCAGCCCGACCACCTTGGCGCCGGCCTTGCGGCCGCGGATGACGCCGACGACGCCGGTTCGGCCGATGCCGGAAACGACGTCGTCGCAGCCGAAGCTCTTGAGCTTGTCGGCAACCGCCGCCGCCGTGCGCTGCACGTCGTAAAGGAGTTCCGGATGGGTATGGAGGTCGCGCCGCCAGGTCGTGATCTCGGCCTGCAGGTCGGCGACACGGTTGACGATCGGCATTCCTGGTTCTCCGTTCAACGATCATTCCGGCGGCGGACGGTTCAATCTACCAGAGATCGGACCGAAGTTTTGGCGCCGATTTGATCCGATATGATAGCTATTCCGCCAAAAGAATGTTCGGCAAGGGGTGGAGACTGGAAAACGAAAGGCGTTTTAAGCTATTGGAGGTGCGCGCGAGCCCGTAGCTCAGTCGGTAGAGCACGTGACTTTTAATCACGGGGTCCTGGGTTCAAATCCCAGCGGGCTCACCAATAAAATCAAAGATTTAGTTGAAAAATTCGATGCTGAAAAAGATGGTCAGATGCCGATGGGTAACGGATGGGGTAACGAAATTGCATGGCTTCTGTGCCCGTTGCAGCGGTGGGCATGACCAAGGGTAGAGCACTGAAATGACCGATAAGGCCGATGACGCTTCGACCGCATTTCTACAGTCCACGCTGATGGGCGAAGTGCGCGACTATCTGCAGCGCGGTCGCCGATTTGAAACAGTTGCGACCCCACAATTGAGCGAGAAATGGACCGTTGCCTTTCGAGCGTTTGTTCAAGCGGCAGTCGTCAGCGAGGCCGGTAATCGGCCCAGCGATCATGACACTCAAGATTTGGACGACGCCAGTGCCGAGCTGCGGCTTCGCGGGTTTGATCTTCCACTTGAGGCTGTCCAGCATGAGGCCAGCGTATTGCTCGAACTCATAAGGACCGCGGGGCCGGACATGCCGCCGTCAGTCGATCAGCAAATAGATCAGTTCCTCGCCGATCGGAAAAAGCCAAAGAACTGACAATTTGACCCCGGTCAGGTCAATCGACCAGGCCCTCAGCGCGCGCAGCGCAATAGAACGTGACGCGCTTGCGCAGCCATTGCGCCACGTCGCCGGCCGGGAGCCCATTGAGCAGCGATGTGCGATCGAACCCGTCAAACACGCCGATCAGTGTTCCAGGATGAACATGTCCCGCTTATTGTGTGCGCATTCCGGCACCCTTTCTCCCTCGCCTCTGCGAACGCATGGTGCGCGCAAAAAAAGCCCCGCCAATGAGCGGGGCCAAGCCTTTTTGAAACAACGGATCAGGCCGCTTCCCCCCTGGAGGGATTGCTCATCTTATTCAACCGTTCGAGAGCCTCATGAGCCGCGTACTTCACTTCGTTGGCGAGTTGTTCGAGCGCGATCTTTTCGTGCTCTGGATCCTCCCCCCTATTCATGCCGCCGATCGCCATGAAGAGGGCGGTCGCGAGGTACGCAGCTCTGTCCAGAGGTACCTCTATTTCCAAAAGACTTCCGTCGATCGAGTGCACACGGCTTGGCCGTCGCGATGACAAATTTTGCATTGTCATAGCTTCCTCCTCATTTCTTCCGCCGCAGCCCACGCGGCAGCGCGTGACTTATGCCACCCCAAATCGAGCCAGCGTGATTTGTAGGGACACCCACGATGGCTCACAAAATCATCTGGATCGACGTCAATCAGGAGGGCGCGCCATTCCCAACCTCTTCTCTTGCGGAGGACTTGGAGAATGAACCAGTGGTTCAGCGGGCGATCAATATATTCGATGTTGCTCATGCTGGCCTCCGCGTAACTGTATGGAAAGTGTCCGCCGGAAAGACCGTCCGCACGGATGCTATGCATTCGACGCGATCATTAAGTTCAAAAGCCAACTGCTTCATCGGATTAGTCTGGCGCACGATCGCCCGCAGCACGATCTCGCTTTTGGGATTGTAGGGGTAGAAAAATGTGAGATCGGAAACGAGATACTTGATGATCGGCGCTGCTCCCTTGAACCAGATGACTGCGAGTTCGCCGGGCTTCGGAACTTTAGAGTCGAGAACAACCACGTCGCCATCGTTGACTTCAGGCGCCAAGCAATCGCCGGCGACGCGGAGTCCGATGGCATCCTTTACCGATTTGCCTTTCGGCAGCGAACACCAACCAATATGTGGCCGCGTCTTTAGTTTTGATAGCGTCTCTTGCGTCTTGTTCTGGGCATAAGCTTCCCACCGTCTTTCATGAGCCAACATCGGTTCGTCTCCTTGTTGTGGGTTATCGCGCCCGGCCCTGGCAGGCCCGAGGCGCACGGGTTCGCTCGCGCGAAACCGGGGCCGATGAAGTCCCGAATTTTCGCGCCTTACCGCCCTGCCAGAGGCGGAGTTCAGCTTCGTTTAGCTGCGTGGAAATCCGCTTCGTAATCCGCTTCAAGCTTGCAGATCATGTCCAGCAGATGACTCGTGACGAACAGCGCCGAACTGATGTTGCCTTCGTCGATAGGTTTGACCGATCGACCATCGACGATTTTCAGTTCGCCAACGGCGTCATAAACGCGCCGGTTCGCGATCTTCGCCATTTCCACCAGATCGTGAATCGACGATTCCATCTTGAAGAAAGCGTGAGCCGATCGCCGGTCGATGGCTTGACGAGCTTCGTCTGCAGCCGTCCCGCTGCCGGGCGAACCATGGTTCGACAGGCCGGGATCGGGCTCGCGCGTCAACTTGGGAGAAGATAGAACAGCGTCAGCCTGCGGCATGGGTGATCTCCATGTTGCCGGTTAGAGCTTGGTGAGCGCGTCAACGCTTGCCAAGCTCGCCTAATATATGATACCAAGAAATACATGGTCAAGAGGGTACGCCAAGCCAAAAAGCGTGGACCAGGCCGGCCGGCCACAGGCCAAGGCCTTCCCGTGCAGGTTAGGTTGCCGCCCGACGAGCTCGCCGGTCTCGATGGCTGGATTGCGCGGGACGGGAGCCTGTTGACTCGACCGCAGGCAATCCGCAGGCTCATGGCCGCGGCATTGGCACGCTCAAACAAGCGATGAAATCTCGTTTGCCATCACGCGACCAGATCAGTCTGGAAAGCCACGGATATCTAAAGGGTTAGCGCGAGACCCATGACCGACCTGGTCCACAACGAACGGACGAAACTGACGGCGGCGTGGCTCAATACCATTGGTTCCGGGATCATGATAACGGGGGTTGTTGGCCCCTTCCTCGCGGCATATCTTAATCTTGGAGGGACTTCGACGTTCACGTTTCCCTCACTCGTGGTGGCCACGATTGTCTGCTTTGGCACCAGCGTCGCACTGCATCTTACCGCGCGCGCCCTACTCGGGAGATTACGATGACGAATATCCAGCTTTGGGCGATCGCTTCTCCGATTATCGTCGTGCTCATTGGACTTCTCGTAGTATGGGCTACCCGCGAGCAGCCCCAACGACGATCATCGCAGATCGAACATAAAGTATAGCCTCACCTAGATCAGCTCCACCGCGCACGCCTCACGCTTGCCGCTGCGCGGGCTGATCCGCTCATCATAGCGAACGCGCTGACCCTTGCTGAGGGCATCGATGTCTTCGGCGCAGTTACTGATATGCACGAAAATGTCGTTGCCGCCCTCGTCCGGCGCGATGAAACCAAAACCCTTCGCGTCGATATAAACCTTCACCATTCCGGTCATTCATTTTCCCCAAATTGCGGCCCACACCAAAGCCTCACAGCGCCAGCGCGAAGTCGGGCGGGATCGTAGAATAGGTCGAGTCATGATAGGGGGCGCCCTCGGGAGGTCCGGCGCCCTCCTCGACCTGATGCTTGGTCACGGCTTCGGCGATCTTGCGACCGTCGAGATTGATGGTGGTCGAGACCTGGATGGTCTTCTGTGCGGCTTGTTGTGAAGGCGGCGACGGGACATTCACGATCGGACGAGTGACGACGCTCACGTGCTCGGATGCGGTCGTGTCCGGCGAGGGGGGGCTGGACGACACTGAAAACCGGATGATTGGTGCGATCGGATAAGAAATACCAGCCCAATCGAAACGCATCCTCTACCGCACCGAGGAATCCGCCCCGAAAACTGTGCGATGATGCTATATCGGCGCCGACCACCGCGCCCGCCGCGGCGCCGGCCAAGGGTTGGCCGAAACGCCATCCGAGCGCGCCGCCGACCACCGCGCCGGCCGTGGCGCCGCCGGCTGTCTTGCTATCTCCCTTGGGGAGGAACGGCGCCAGTTTCTTCAAAAAATCATCGATGATCTCAAGGCCCTGCGTGACCGGAGGCAGCGCAGATTTGCCGATGTCCATGAGGACCTTCTGCAGGTTCGCCCATCCGTTTGAGGTACGCGGTTAGCTCGGCGTTGCCGTCCGTCACGCGATCGAGGAAATTCAGCCACGTCGGCATTCGGCAATCGGCATCCGGCGCCGCGGCCGTGATCCTGGTCATGTAATCGTCCTGGCGCCCAACCCGGATCATCCCGGTGCGCAGGTCCACCACGCCGCCGGGCGTGTTCAGCAACCACGGATCGGCGTCCCATTGATCGACGGTCGCGGCGAGGCCGCGATCGGCCCGGGCCAGCGTGATGACGGCCGCGACGGTCTTTGCGCTCGCGAGCGCGGCCGCGACTTTGGCCTTATTGCATTCCGCGGCGGCTTTCCGGCAGACGGCGCGCGCAAGATCGAAGGCGCGAAGCGTATTCTCGAACTGCCAGTATGTGTCCCGCCAGATCAGCCATCGCGACCAGGCGGCGACGTAGCGGAGATCGCCGGCGTGCCGTTCGGCAAAGTGCAGCGCAAGCGCTTCATCCGTGAATGCCGGTGGCCTGGGATCAGCGGCGCGATCGAGCTCGATGATTTTAGCGTCGAGCTCGGCATTGCTGAGGGGGTGCGCGCCGTCGCTCATGGCGACGATCGCGGTGGAGCGACGTATTCGAGCGCGCCGGCGTCGCGGAGCCACGCCAGTGCCGTCTCGGGGTCGATCATGCCGCCACGCAAAGCGACGCCCGCAGCCTCAATGTCGAGCGCGACCAGCCGGGCCCGCATGACGGCGCAGCGCAATTCCGCCAGCACATAATCGCAGAAGGGTCCGTTATCTGGCTGCCGGCCGGCCTCGGCGATGGCAGCGGCTGAACTGTCAACCATCGGGCGGCTCCGCGAGAAGATCGAGCGCGACGCCGAGCGGCCCCGACGCATTCCCGCGAGCGTCTCGGCAGAGAGCCTTGCGCAGAACATCAAGCGGGCAACCAAATTGAAGCGCGAGCGAAGCAGCGATGGCGCCATCGGAAGCCATGATGCCGGCGCCCGAATCGGCCTTGTGGTTTTGAATGAAGATCTCGCCGAGTTCGCCAGCCGGAAAATTCGATATGGTGACGGTGAAACGGAGGCCGCAGGCTTCAATGTCGAACGTCTCGGAATGGCGTCGATTCGGTAGACGGTGACGAGCGCCGCTCATGAGCTGCCCCCACCGCGGAAAGGATCATCGATCGGATCGTCCAGCCCGGAATTGCCGTAGCGCGTGAGCACGTCGGCTGCGGCGACGTCTCTCGCGCGCTGTGCCGAGCTGTGGTGACGGAATATGGCCGGCCGCGGACCGATGCACTGGCGCACGAGCGCGGCCGTGCCGCAAGCGACGCAACGCAGCCGACCCGTTGTCGGCACGTCGCGCGGGATGGCGCCAGCATGCCCACAAGACGGACAGCGCGCGAGGCGTTGCTTCGCGCCAAGCGACGCTTGCGCATCAGGGCCGTATTTGTTACAGGATGGATTGTTGGTCTTGCCGAGAACAACATTCCCGATGGCGCTCGCTGCCGCAGTGGGCGCCATCGCCACATCTGGTAGGATCATGACTCATGTGGCCTCCGGCGTGGCAGTCCGGCTGGCGCGCGCTCTCTCCCACGCGACGAGCTCCCCGAACTGGAAGTATCGCCGACGGTTGATCAGCACGGGAGCCGGGAATCCGAGCCGTGCCGATGCTATCCAGCGGTCGAGTGTGCGGCTGCAGATGCTATAGCGCGCGAGGACAGCGCGCACAGGCAACAGCATCCCTGATGTGCTTGCCGGCGCGGCGAGATGAGTAGTATCCATGGTGATGCACCGTGTCCACGATGTGTAGGGGACATGGTGCATACATCTGCGCTGGCACTAGTTGCTTGGATTTTTTTGGATAAATTTTTTCCAGGTTTTCCGCTTAAAGCCTTCCCGCTCCTTTTCGGTAATCGTTCCCCACGATCCCCAAGGGTCATCGTTGAGATAACCGAGCAGAATCACTACACTTCCATGTGCAATGGCTCTGCGCCATACCCTAGTGTCAGGCACTACGGCGAGCCCATCAGCATCAGCGTCGATTCCGAATAGGCGCCTTGGCAGCTCCGACCCGTCAGCGCCAAAGACCGGCATAAGATAGACCAGCAACCGTCGTCCCGTGTCACCGACCGGCAGATCTCGAGTCCGACTTGGCTCTTTTCCAAACGCCACTCGTATCTTGCGCAGCTTCGTCACTACACTGTCAAAAGACTGCCCCGGCACGCCGAGTTTGGCAGCGATGAGTTCCGCGTCTTGCATGTGCGGACCGTGCATGAAAAGAACGGCGTGGTTCTCAGGCGTCAAACCTGCATCCCGCAATAGTCGCCGAATTTCCCGTTGCAGGCCGCCTTTCAAATCGTACGCTTTCAGCACAAGGCTCGCTGTCCGAAACGCTTCATCTCCTGTTGTGTGCGCAAGATAGTCGAGCGCCTGTTGAAGGTTGGTGACCGACATACTACCGGTCTTAAGGCTGAAAATATTTTTGCCGGAGAACGGCCCATGCTTCTTTTGGATTTGCCAAACTGATTCGGAGCGCTCGCGGGCTTCTGTTCGCGGTCGTGATCGCTGCTCTGCTGGCGGCTTCTTCCGCATAATTCAGTTGCCTCGGAGCGCGACAACGTTTTGCTTGGGCCTCACGATTAGATCGATTTGAGTTGCCAGCACCTCGAATGCTCGTTGCTTCTCCGCATGGTACTCATAGCGATCATAAGTACCGCGGACGCCGGGAATGACGTGGCCCAGGCATTGCTCGGCATGATCCGAATTCACGCCGGCGCGGCTCATGAGCGAGCGCGCGGTGCGCCGCAGATCGTGCAACGTCCATCCTGTGACACCGCAGGCTTTGTCGAATTTCGTCTTGAAGCGGCTGAAGCCGCTGATCGAGTTTTCCCCGTCGGTGCTGAAAACAAAATCGCAGTCGGCGAGCCTCGGAACCCGCGCAAGTACGTCACGCGCCGCGGCACTGAGCGGACGGATCAAATCGACTTTTGTCTTGTTCCGCGCCGCGGGGAGCGTCCAGTCGATCGGTTGCTCCCAGTCCGTTGCCGACAGTTCGCTCCGCATCATCTGCGCAGCCTCGTTGCGCCGCGCCGCCGTCAACAACAGGAATTGCACGAACGCTCCGAATGGTCCGAATGGTCCTTCCGCCTCCGCGGCGACCTTCCACACTGCGCGAAGTTCATCATCGGTCAGGGTGCGCTCGCGGGCTCGCTCCTTCGCCTTCACTCGCGCCATGCCGCGCACGATCGGCGAGCGGAAATCGTCCGATCGCGTGGCATGCCAATTCATGATCTTGCGAATGACCGCCAAGGTACGGTCCGCCATCACCGGGCCGCCCTTGATCAGGTCGCCGTCCTGGTCCTTGAGTTCGCCGGCCTCGATCTTGTCGAGCAGCCGGATAATTTCGCTGCGGCGGATCTCTCCGATCGGCCGATCGCCGAGCATGGGATAGACGAGCCGCTTGAGCACGGCGCGGCGCCAGTCCGCGCTGCGCAGGCGGCTCCCTTCTCGCTTCAGGTATTCTTCGGCGATCGCGCGAAAGGTGTTCTCGGCGGCGCGCTTCTGCGCTTGCTTCGCTTGGCGCTTTGCCACGCTCGGATCATTGCCCTTCTCAAGCTCGTAGAACGCATCGCTCGCTTCCTTGCGCGCAGCCGCAAGCGTGATCCCGGCCCGCAAGGTGAGCTTGCGCGGCTTGCCGCCAAAACGATACCGGACCGCAAAGCTCTTGGCGCCGGACGGCTGGACAATGATGTAAAGCCCGCGCGCGCCGGGATCAGGAATTTCCCGCCGCATCGGGCCAGGCTTTAGCTTGCCGATAGCGATGTCGGTAAGTACCTTGCGCATGGCCTGCCCCGTCTCATGATGCGGCGTCACATGCCGTCGGGGTAACGCCGGGGTAACAGTTACCCCATGTCTATAAGCGTTACCCTGTGTCTGCGACAATAGGCGACATAGCCCAACAAGTCAATGATTATTGAAGGATTAGGCCGCCAAAATGTCGCGTAATGTCGTCAAGTGCCGCTATACGGCATAGAACTTTTAATCACGGGGTCCTGGGTTCAAATCCCAGCGGGCTCACCAATCAAGGCATAATCGTCCGCAGCCGGAGCCGGGAATAATGTCCATCTTCGCCGTGAATTACCTCTGCCGCGAGGTTTTGCGCGACCACGCCTTCCGCGCCGCCATGAAGGCCGATCCGGCCAAGGCGCTGGCATCGCTCGACCTCACCGAGGCGGAACGGCGCGCGCTTGTTGCCGGCGACGTCGGCGCGCTCTACCGCATGGGCGTCAACGGCTTCCTCATGGGCTACCTCGCCCGCTTCGAGGTCTGCGGGCTCAACGTCCAGAACTACAACGAGCGCATGCGCGCGGTGAAAGTCGATGAACTGGGGCAGCCGGTCGTATGACCCGCCTCCCCTGCCCCTGCCTCAGGCGCCGCGCAGATAATTTGCCTTGTACCAGTCGACGATCTCGCTGCCGGTCGTGATCCACACCTCCTGCCGCGAGGTCACGTGGGCGAGCGCGCCGGCTCCTCCTTTTACCGCGTCGCTCTCGCTCTCCTCCGCGGAGATTATCGCTGATCGTCGCTCTGTCGTTCCTGGAGCATGGCTCGTCGGCGCGCAGTCAGCATCGAAACGCGTGACCATCGGTTGAACATGCGAGAGCTTGTGTCATTCGCGCGATCCGGATGTGTCCACCTACCTCATCCTCCAATTACTTAGACTTCTTTCCCGGTGTATTTGGTGGCGCGGATTCATAATCAACCGTTTCAGTCATAATCGGCTTACCGCCTTTAAGCGCAACATTCGTATTCACATAGGCCGCAGCATCAGCGAGTTTTCTTGCTGCGTTGGCGACACCAAACGTATGTGTCCGACCGCCACCCCCCACGCCAGCTTTACTACCTTCATATTTCCAGTCCGACTTATCGAGGAAAACGACATCGACACGCCACACGACGACGGGCCGACCGGGTTTGATGCTCTCAGTGGGATCGACCATATACCGCCACACAACGTACCAGCCTGGATGGTCGTAGTCACAACTGCGTGGATAGAAGACGGCTCGCGATTTTCAAGCCATGTGAAGCAGTCGGTATGAATCAGTTCAATCTTCGGATGAGGCGCAGCGATGTCGTACTCACGGCCGTTCAGTTTTTTTTTGAGTCGATAGCTTCCTCGCCCAGTCCGTTCGAATTTCTCAGGCACGTTTAAATTTAAGTAAGAGCGTATGG
>JASHPW010000125.1 GCA_030037895.1 Xanthobacteraceae bacterium
GGAGAGGTCCCGTATAAGCCGCGCCAATTGCGGCCGGAGCGGCGAAGCGGCAATGCACGCTGCGGCGCGTGAAGCGATCTCTCTGAGACGAGCGAGCCAAATCGGGCGCGCAGCGGAGAAATCCCGTGAAACGGACCTATCAGCCGAGCAAATTGGTGCGCAAGCGCCGGCACGGCTTTCGCGCGCGCATGGCGAGCAAGGGTGGGCGCAAAGTCTTGGCTGCGCGGCGCGCGCATGGGCGCAAGCGGCTCAGTGCGTGATCGGGAGGCTCGTTCCCTCGTCGCCGTCGAGCGGCTAAAACGCCGCAGCGATTTTCGCGCCGCGGCGAGCGGGGTGCGGGTGTCCGGCGGCGCTTTCGTGGTGCAGGCGCGGCGGCGCGCGGAGGACGGAGCGGTCCGCGTCGGGTTCACCGTGTCGAAACAAGTGGGCAACGCCGTGGAGCGCAACCGCGTGCGCCGCCGATTGCGGGAGATCGTGCGGCTGTCGCTCGCCGCGGATGCCGGAAGATGGCGCGCCGGCCACGATTATGTGCTGATCGGCCGACGCGCGGCGCTTGCGCAATCGTTCGGCGAATTGGTGCGGGAACTCGATGCGACGCTCAGCCAAATTCATGCGCCCGAACGCGGGGCAACTGGTGGCGCCCGCCGCGGCCCCCTACATGAAGCGGGTTCGCCGTCCCGGCTGCAAAAGCCGCGCCGGAGCCAGACGCCGCGTCAACAACCGCCGCAACAGTCGCCCGCAGATCAGCCGCGAGAGCGTTGAATGACCGAGCACAAGAATACCATTATCGCCGTCGTGCTGTCGCTCATCGTCGTCATCGGCTGGCAATATTTCATCGGCTATCCGCAGATGGAAAGGCAGCGCCACGAGGCGCTCATCAAGCAGCAGGAGCAGGCGCAACAGCAGCCGCCGGCAACGCAGTCGCGCACCGCCGGCGCGCCTGCCGTACCCGCTGCACCCGGCGCGGCGCCGCCGGTGCCGCAGGCCAGCGCATCGCCGCCGGCACTCACGCGCGAAGCGGTGATCGCCTCTTCCCCGCGCGTCGCCATTGACACGCCGCGGCTCTCCGGCAGCATCGACCTTAAAGGCGCGCGCCTCGACAACCTCGCGCTCGTGCAATACCGGGAGACTGTCGATCCCAACTCGCCGCCGATCGTGCTGTTCTCGCCCTCGGGCGCGCCGGACGCCTATTATGCCGAGTTCGGCTTCGTGCCCGCTTCGGGCACGACCGCGACAATGCCGGGGCCGGATACGGTGTGGACGCAGGACGGCACCGGCGCGCTCACGGTCGATCATCCGGTCGTCCTCGCCTACGACAATGGCGAAGGATTGATCTTCCGCCGCACCATCGCGGTCGACGACCATTATCTGTTCACCATCAAGGACGAGGTGCAGAACAAAGGCGCCAAGGCGGTCACTCTGTTTCCCTATGCGCTCATTTCGCGCCACGGCACCCCGCACACGCTCGGCTATTACATTCTGCACGAGGGTTTGATCGGGGTGATGGGCGATCGGGGCCTGCAGGAAGAGACCTACAAGAAGATCGCGGACAAGAAGAGCGAAAGTTGGGACGTGACCGACGCCTGGCTCGGCTTCACCGACAAATACTGGGCGGCGGCCTTATTGCCCGACATCGACGCCAAGGTGCACGCGCGCTTCTCGGCCGGTGAAGCCGGCGGGCAGAAGACCTACCAGGCCGATTACCTGCTCGATCCGCAGACCATCGCCCCGGGGACGACCGGAACCACCGCGGCACGGCTGTTCGCCGGCGCCAAGGAGGTCTCGGTGGTCGGCATCAATTTTCCCTTCGCGGTCGCCGGCGGCTACAATGAGGCGCTCCACCTCAACCATTTCGATCTGCTGATCGACTGGGGCTGGTTTTACTTCATCACCAAGCCGATGTTCCTCGGCATCGACTTCTTCTTCCATCTCGTCGGCAATTTCGGCATCGCCATCCTCATCGTCACGGTGCTGGTCAAGCTCCTGTTCTTCCCGCTCGCCAACCGGTCCTACGTCTCGATGGCGAAGATGAAGGCGGTGCAGCCGGAGCTCACCATGATCCGGCAGCGCTACGCCGACGACAAGGTGAAGCAGCAGCAGGCGATGATGGAGATGTACAAGAAGGAGAAGATCAATCCGCTCGCCGGTTGCCTGCCGATCGCGATCCAGATTCCGGTGTTCTTTTCGCTCTACAAGGTGCTGTTCATCACCATCGAGATGCGGCACGCGCCGTTCTACGGTTGGATTCACGACCTCTCGGCGGCGGACCCGACCAACATCTTCACCTTGTTCGGACTCATTCCGTTCGATCCCACGGTGCTGCCGCTCGTCGGCGGCTTCCTTCATCTCGGCCTGTGGCCGGCGATCATGGGCGTTACCATGTGGGTGCAGATGAAGCTCAATCCGCGGCCGCCGGATCCAACCCAGCAGATGATCTTCAACTGGATGCCGATCATCTTCACCTTCATGCTGGCGAAATTCCCGGCCGGGCTGGTGATCTACTGGGCGTGGAACAACACGCTCTCGGTGATCCAGCAGAGCACGATCATGCACAGGAATGGCGCCAAGATCGAGCTGTGGGACAACCTCAAGCGCACCTTCGTCAAGCCGAAGCAGCCGGCGGAGTAGCCGTGCGCGACGTGTCGCACTCGGCTTCTCCCGCGGGCGCTTTGCGCCTCTACTTTCCCCGCAGGCGGCCGGGGAAAGATGGTCATGCCGCGCGAACGCGGCTGAAGAAGGTCGCCACCTTCGTTTCCAGATCGTTGGCGCGTGCCGACAGCTTGGCGGTCCAGGTGGTGATCTCGCCGACCGCCGCCACGCCCCGCGTGACCGCACGTTCGACCGTGTTGATCTCGGTCGACGCCCGCGCGGTATGGCCGGCGGCGGTGTGAATGCTTTCCGCGATCTCGCGGGTCGTCGTGCTCTGCTGTTGCACGGCCGAGGCGATGCTGATCGACACCGTCGTCAACTCGCCAATGGCGCGGGCGATCGAAGAGATTTCCTCCACCGACCGTTTGGTCGCTTCCTGGATGGCGGCAACTTGGTGCGAGATATCCTCGGTGGCCCGGGAGGTTTGATTGGCGAGCGTCTTCACCTCGGCGGCGACCACGGCGAAGCCTTTGCCCGCCTCGCCGGCGCGCGCCGCCTCGATGGTGGCGTTCAGCGCCAGAAGATTGGTCTGCGCCGCGATCGCCGAGATGGTGCCGATTACGGAACCTATGCGCTCGGCGGCGTCATCCAGGGAACTGATGACCGCGTGGGTGCGCTCGGTATCGGCGACCGCGGACTGCGCCATGTCCTGGCCGTGGCTCGCCTGCTGGCCGATCTCCTGGATCGATCCCGACAGCTCTTCCGTGGCCGTCACCGTCACTTCCATGCGCTGTGCGGTCTCGGCCGACGCCGACGACGCCGAAGCCATGCGGCGCAGCGTGTCGTCGGCGACCTGTTTCAACGTTGAGCTTGTCGCGGTCAGCGACGCGGACGCTTCCTTGATGGCCTCGATGACCTCGCCGATGGCACCGGCAAAATCGGCGATCGCCTCGTCGATCGCGCCGCGCCGCGCCAGCGCCGCCTGTTCGCCCGCGTGCCGGTGCAGAGTCATCGCGTTGGCGACGTCGAAGCTGATGACCTGCGCTACGACCTTGCTGCGATCGGCAAGTTTCGCCGAAGAAAAGCGGTGCTTGCGCGCTAACGCGTCGATCGCGGCCTTGAGCACGAAACTCCCCGACGTGCTGCGCACGCGCGCATCGAGCCCCAACGCGGCTTCCTGCTGAACCGTCTGCCGGCACAGTTCGGCATAATGCAGATCGATCTTGCCGCCGAGCAGCGCCTGGAAGTGCGCCACTTCGAGTTTTTTGATCAACTCCCTGTTCTGAACGACGGCCTTGCTGATTTTGGGCAATTGCGCGACCGCCAGGATAACCTCGTCGATCGTCCGTTCCAGATGTGGGGAGATCACCGGCCAGGTCTCGGCGATGACGGTCCGGCATCGGTCGTCGATCTTGTAGAGCGCAAGACGCGCTTCGAATGCCGGAACTGAGACTGTCGACGCCATGGCGGCAAACTTGAGATCTTGATTGCGGCAAGCATGGCCGACAATGGTTGCTCTAGTGTTAACGATGTGGTTACCAATCCGGCGCGGCGAGTTGCATGGGAAATCGACAACAGCGGGAGGCCGATGCCTCCCGCTGTCTCAAGTTTGTTCCCTGAGCCACCGAACGGGCGCGAGTTTGCGCAGCGTTTGCGAACAACGGCAGGCGATCAGGCAGGGACTTGGGAAAATTGCTCGGACGGATTGGTCGGGCCTCAGACCCTGCCGACCACCGTGAGCCGCACGCGCGCGAGCCCGGAAAAGCCCAGCGCATGGGCGCCCGCCGGCGTGAGATCGATGATCCGCCCGCGCACGAACGGTCCGCGATCGTTGATGCGCACCACCACGGAGCGGCCGCTGCGCTCGTTGGTGACCCGCACCAGCGTCCCGAACGGCAACGTGCGGTGCGCCGCGGTCAAGGCGGTCGGCGATGCCCGGCCGCCGCTGGCGGTCCGGCCTCCGGAATAGACCGACGCTATCCCGCTTTGCGCCGATGCAGTCATCGGGACTGTTGTGATGATGGACGTGACAAGAGTTGAGGCAAGCATAAGTCTAGTCAGGCTATTACCAGCCATGATCTTCCTTTATCCGTTGTTGAAGGGAAGGATGAAGCGGCCCTAGACTAGAGCCGGAAATGTTCCATGCGCAGGTAATGTGGAGATTATGAGGCGATTGGCACGTAATACTTTATGGCGACAATGTGAAATGGAGATTATTATCTGATATACTTTGTTACAATCCGTGAATACAGGCCGTGTCGCCGAGAATGCTTCACGGCGAGGATCATCTCGGGCTCACGCGAACGGCGCATGAGCCCTGAAAGCATCAGCATCGGATCGGGTTTTGGATGTCCGGCCTCGGCCGCGCCCGCGGCGCGCCGGCTCGCCGCCTTCAGAGAGCGGCGGTCATTCGGCGGCGATCGCGGTCGGCAGCACGTAGTCTTTGAACTGCTCGCGCAGGGTGGTTTTTTGGATTTTGCCGGTCGCCGTGTGCGGGATGCTGCCGACGAAAACGACGTCGTCGGGCGTCCACCACTTGGCGATCTTGCCCTGCAGGAAGCCGAGGATTTCCTCTTTGGTCGCCGTTTGCCCCTCTTTGAGAACGACGATCAGCAACGGCCGCTCATCCCATTTGGGATGGCGCACGCCGATCACCGCCGCTTCCGCCACCTTGGGATGGCCGACCGCGAGGTTTTCCAGATCGATAGAGGAGATCCATTCGCCGCCCGATTTGATCACGTCCTTGGAGCGGTCGGTGATCTGCATATAGCCGTAACGGTCCATGGTGCCGACATCGCCGGTATCGAAGAAGCCTTCCTCGTCGAGAATCCGGCTGTCGTCCTTGTAATAGGCCTTGGCCACGGCGAAGCCGCGCACCTTGATGCGGCCAAAGGTCTTGCCGTCCCACGGCAGCGTGCGGCCGGCATCGTCGGTGATCTTCATCTCGACGCCGAACGGCGTGTAACCCTGCTTTTGTTTCATATCCCAGAGCGCATCGCCCTTGAGGACGGCATATTCGGGCTTCATCGTGCCGACGGTACCGAGCGGATTCATCTCGGTCATGCCCCAGGCATGGAAGACGCGCACGCCATAATCCTGTTCGAAGGTCTTGATCATCGCGCGCGGACAGGCCGAGCCGCCGATGACGACGCGTTCGAGATAAGGCAGCTTGCCGCCGGTCTTTTCCAGATATTGCAACAGCAACAGCCACACCGTGGGCACCGCGCCCGTGCAGGTGACCTTATAGTCGTTGAGCAGTTCGTAAACCGAGGCGCCGTCGAGCTTCGCTCCCGGCAGCACCAGCGCCGCACCAGCCATGGGCGCGGAAAAGGCGAGCCCCCAGCTATTGGCGTGGAACATAGGGACGATCGGCAGCAGGACGTCGTGCGATGCGAGACCGATGGTGTCCGGCTGCAGCGACAGCAAGGTATGCAGAACGTTGGAGCGGTGCGAATAGACCACGCCCTTGGGATTGCCCGTGGTGCCGGAGGTGTAGCACATGCCCGCTGCGGTGTTTTCGTCGAACTCCTTCCAGGCGAAATCGCCGTCGGCTTCGGCGAGCCAGTCCTCGTAGGCCACGGCGTTGCGCAGCGTCGTCGTCGGCATGTGCGCGGCGTCGGTGAAAACGATGTAGCGTTCGATGGTCGGCAGCTTGTCGGCGATTTTCTCCAACAGCGGCAGGAAGGTGAGGTCGGTCATCATCACGCGATCCTCCGCGTGATTGATGATCCAGACGATCTGTTCGACGAACAACCGCGGATTGACCGTGTGATAGATGGCGCCGATGCCGAGGATGCCGTACCAACTTTCCAGATGCCGCCAGGTGTTCCAGGCAAGCGTCGCCACGCGGTCGCCGAGCCTGACGCCGTCGCGGTCGAGCCGCTGCGCCACGCGCAAGGCGCGGGCGCGGACCTCGGCATAGTTGGTGCGATGCATCGGTCCTTCGATCGAGCGCGTGATCACGGCTCGTTCGCCGTGAATGATCGCGGCGTGATCGATGATGCGGTGGCACAGGAGCGACCAATCCTGCATGAGCCCAAGCATGGCGTTCCTCCAGCGGGTGCTGCGCTGTCCTTGTTCTTGCTTCGTCGCGCCGCGGCGGGCGGCGGCCGACGCCGCCCCAATGTAACCGCCCGCGATGCCGATGAAAATGCTGTCTCTCCCGGGGACCGGCGGGGGAGCGGGGCACGCATGAAGGCGTGCGTGGGGCCGACATTGCCCGCTGATGGCCTCAGGCTTGGGTGCTGCGTTAAGCGCGCTGCCGGAGAATGGGGCTATTGCGGCCGAAGATCCGCCGCGTGAAGGTGTTGAATCCTCATCATCTTCATCGCCGTGTTCCTCTGCGCGAATAAGGCTGCGGCGCCCGGGAAGCCGCCGCTCAAGCTCAGTGCGGGCATACGCTCGTCTCCAGGCTCGGCTTGGCGCCGGGCCCGCTCATATTTCCCGCAGCAGCAGATGAGGAGATCGAGCTTCTCAGCCGCGATCATCAATCGTGATGATGCTTGATGACGACGACGTTGTGATGGTGATGGTGGTGAACGCGATGCCCATCCCGATCGCCGTGATGGACAATGACCTCCTCCGCCTTCGCAGGCGCAGCATAGGGCGCAACTAAACTCAGTGCTGCCAACGCTGCCAACGAAAGGATGATTTTTCGCATGGTGATCTCCTTGCGGATTTACGCTTCACCCCAATTCGCAGAAAGACAAAGCGTTCCGCGCCAGGATTCTGAACGGATATTCAGACTCCCACGTCCAATCTCGCCGGCGCCGCGTGAACGCTCGGGATTACTTGCCGATCATCACGTCGGAAGCCTTGATGACCGCCCACGCCGCGTCGCCCTTCTGCAGCCCAAGCTCGGCGACGGCTTCATTGGTGATCGAGGCGGTAATGACGGCGTCATGGCCAATCTCGATGCGAATGTGGGACGTTGTGGCGCCTTTCGTCACGTCGACGATCTTGCCTTTGAGTTGATTGCGTGCGCTGAGCTTCATCTCTTGCTCCTTGCAATGGCTGGTCGGAAACCTTCTGCCGCATGCATATATTCGCCGTTCCGCTCAGCGAACAGGTCGGGCAGTCGGACTTTGACCGGGGGCGTCGGCCGTTGCGACAATAGCGACCACAGGCATCAGTGCATGTTGGAATGATGAATTTGCTAGTGTCCCCTTGATTCAGCAACGCCAAGCAGCGAAGGACCTTCATGCCCCCGCTCAGCAATCTCGCCGCGCGCGACGTCGAGACTTTGGTGCATCCCTACATCAATCTGGCGAGTTTCCGCGAGAGCGGACCGCTGGTCATCGAGCGCGCAGAAGGCGTTCACGTCTATGACAGCGCCGGCAAGGCCTATATCGAAGGCATGGCGGGGTTGTGGTGCACCGCGCTCGGCTACGGCAACGAGGAACTGGTCGAGGCCGCCGCGGCGCAGATGCGCAAGCTCTCTTTCGCCCATCTGTTCACCGGCAAGAGCCACGACCCGGCGATCGCGCTGGCGGAAAAGCTCAAGGAGATAGCGCCGGTGCCGATCTCGAAGGTCTTTTTCTGCAATTCCGGGTCGGAGGCAAACGACACCCAGATCAAGCTCGTCTGGTATCTCAACAACGCCCGCGGCCGGCCGCGGAAGAAGAAGATCATCAGCCGCCAGAAGGCCTATCACGGCGTCACCGTCGCAGCCGCCTCGCTCACCGGCCTCGCCGGCAACCATCGCGACTTCGACGTGCCGCTGCCGGGTTTTTTGCACGCCGGCTGCCCGCATCACTACCGCTTCGCGCGGGACGGCGAGAGCGAAGAGGAATTCGCCTCGCGGCTCGCCGCCGAGCTCGAGGCGCTCACCGTCCGCGAAGGCCCGGAGACGGTCGCCGCGTTCATCGCCGAGCCGGTGATGGGCGCGGGCGGCGTCATCGTGCCGCCGCGAACCTATTTCCAGAAGATCATGGCGGTATGCGCCAAGTACGATCTGCTCGTGATCAGCGACGAGGTGATCTGCGGCTTTGGGCGGCTCGGCACCTGGTTCGGCTGCGAGAAGCTCGGCTTCAAGCCGCAGGCGATCTCGATCGCCAAGGCGCTGTCGTCGGCCTATCTGCCGATCGGCGCGGTCATGATTCCGGAGGTGATGTACGAGGCGCTGCTGGTCGAGAGCAGAAAGATCGGCACGTTCGGGCACGGCTTCACCTATGGCGGCCATCCGGTTTCCGCCGCGGTCGCGCTCAAGGCGATCGAGATTTACGCGCGCGAGCGCGTCATCGAAAAGGCCGCCAAGCGCGCCCCGCTGTTCCAGGCGCGGCTCAAGGCGCTCAATCAGCATCCGCTGGTCGGCGAAGCGCGCGGACTCGGGCTGATCGGCGGCGTGGAACTGGTCGCCGACAAGGCGAGCAAGCGCTCATTCCCTCCCGAGCACGGCGTCGGCGCCAAGGCGGTGCGGTTCGCGGAAGAAGAAGGTCTGATCGTGCGTTCGGTGGCGGGCGACGTGCTGACGCTGTCGCCGCCGCTCGTCATCGGCGCGGCGGACATCGAGGAACTGTTCAACCGGCTCGAACGCGCCATCGAC
>JASHPW010000126.1 GCA_030037895.1 Xanthobacteraceae bacterium
GACGAAGCGCTGGCAACGTCGGGCGTGCTCGCGGTGTTGACCGGCGCAGACCTGATGGCCGACGGGTTACAGCCTATTCCTCATAAACCCTGGTCGCCGCATCCGGCGGAGATCAAGCTTCATAACAGCGACGGCACTCCGCCGTTCGAGGCGCCGCACTTCCCGCTGCCGAGCGACAAGGCGCGCTTCGTCGGCGAAACGGTCGCCATGGTCGTTGCCGAGACGGTCGACGCCGCCAAAGACGGCGCCGAGCGCGTCAAGGTCGATTACGAGATTCTGCCCGCGGTCGTCGAGACGGTCGCGGCGGCGCGACAAGATGCGCCGCGTGTTCACGACGCCGCGCGGTCGAATGTTTGCGTTGACGCCGAACTCGGCGACGCGGCGGCGACCGCCGCCGCTTTCGCGCGCGCCGCCCACGTGGCGAGGTTCGAGACCTGGGTGCAGCGCGTGACCGGCGCGCCGATGGAGCCGCGTGCCGTGCTCGCGAACTTTGACGCCCATACCGGACGTTACACGGTTTATGCCGGCAACGGCGGCGCCGTGCGCCTCAAACAGGATCTAGCTTTCATCCTCGGCGTTCCGCCCGAGAAAGTTCGCGTGCTCATGCAGGACGTCGGCGGCAATTTCGGCACGCGCGGAATGATCTATGCCGAATATGCGTTGGTGGCCTGGGCCGCGCGCCGCCTCGGCCGCCCGGTCAAGTGGATTTGCGAACGCCACGAATCGTTCGTCGGCGACTACCAGGCGCGCGATCTTGCGGTCGAGGCGGAACTCGCGCTCGACGATGAGGGCCGATTTCTGGCGATGCGCGGCTCGAACGTCGGCAATCTCGGCGCTCACACCACCAATTTCGCCATGGTGCAGAAGGGCGTGCAGATGATGTCGAGCATCTACCGGATGCCGGCGGCGCATTTTCGCGCCCGCGCGACGCTGAGCAACACCTCGCCGACCCGACCCTATCGCAGCGCCGGCCGGCCCGAGGTCATTTTCGTCATGGAACGGCTCATCGACCTTGCCGCGCGCGATTTCGGCTTCGATCGCGTGGACATCCGGCGACGCAACCTCGTGACCGAAAAGGAAATGCCGTACAAAAATCCGTTCGGCATGGAATATGACAACGGCGACTATGTCGGCGGAATGGACATAGCGCTGAAACTCGGCGATTGGGCGGGATTTCCTCAACGCCGGGCCGCGGCCAGAAAGCGCGGAAAATACCGCGGCATCGGCGTCGGCAATTACGTCGATATCTCGACCGGCGTGCCGCGTGAGAAGGCGGAGATCACCGTCAAGCCGGAAGGAGTCGTCGAGTTGGTCATCGGCATCGTGTCGCAAGGCCAAGGCCACGAGACGAGCTTTGCGCAGCTTATCACCGAATGGCTGGGCGTGCCGATCGAAACGGTGCGATTCATCGCCGGCGACACCGAACGTGTATCGGTGGGCGGCGGCGCCCATTCCGGCCGCGGGATGCGTCTCGGCAGCATCGTCATCAAGAAATCATCCGACGGCATCATCGAGAAAGGCGCGCGTATCGCCGAGCATTTGCTGGAAACCGCGGCGGCCGACATCGAATTCAAGAACGGCCGCTTTGCGGTCAAGGGCACCAATCATTCCGTCGGCCTGTTCGATGTGGCGCGCGCCGCCTTGGAGCGCGCCGACTTGCCGCAGGATTTGCAAGGCCCCCTCGCCGCGTCCTGCGACGAAACCGTCACGCTCGCGAGCTTTCCCTACGGCTGTCACGTCTGCGAAGTCGAGGTCGACCCCGAGACCGGAGCGACCAAAATCGTCGGCTACGCCGCCGTCGATGACGTCGGGCGCGCGGTTAACCCGCTCATCATCGACGGCCAAGTGCACGGCGGCATCGCCCAGGGCGTGGGCCAGGCCCTGCTCGAACATTGCTATTATGATCCCGACAGCGGTCAGTTGCTCGCCGGCTCTTTCATGGACTACGCCATGCCGCGGGCAACGGACGTGCCGTTCTATGCAACCAGGATCAGCGAGGTTCCCTCGACCACGCATCCGCTCGGCATCCGCCCGGCCGGCGAGGGCGGCACGGTGCCGGCGCTTGCCGTGATCGTGAACGCGATCGTTGATGCGCTGGCGGAATTCGGCGTGCGCCATATCGAAATGCCAGTCACACCGGAGCGCGTTTGGCGGGCGATCAACGGCTGCGCGGACGCGCAGCCGTGAACGGAAAATCGGCGAGTGCCAAGCCGACCTTGTCCAAGCCGCGCTCGCCGCGCGCCTGGCAGCGGATGCTGTCGGGACGGCGGCTCGATCTGCTCGACCCCTCCGCGCTCGACGTCGAGATCGAGGATATCGCGCATGGGCTTGCGCGCGTGGCGCGCTGGAACGGTCAGACCCAAGGCGCGCACATCTATTCCGTCGCCCAGCACTCGCTTTTGGTCGAAGCCCTTGCGCGGACGCATGTGCCGCGGCTCGATCGCCGCCGGCGCCTGGCGGTCCTGCTGCATGACGCGCCCGAATACGTGATCGGCGACATGATTTCCCCGTTCAAGACGGTGATCGGCGACGCCTACAAGGCGGTGGAGCGGCGGCTCCTTACAGCCATCCATCTGCGCTTCGGACTCCCCGCAAAGACCGCGCCGGAGCTTGAGGCGCTGATCAAAACGGCCGACCGCGAAGCGGCCTATCTCGAAGCGACCCGCCTCGCCGGCTTCGATGCCGCGGAGGCGCGACGGTTCTTCGGCCGCCCGCCGGTCGTCAATGCCGCTATCGAACGCGATTACCTTAAATCCTGGACCGCCGAGACCGCGCAGGCGCGTTATCTCGAACGGTTCAAAAAACTGGTCGGCCCTTAGACGGCCTATAGGCGTCACACTTGCGCCGCCGACGGATACCTATATGAAACCGATCGAGAGCCATTCTTTGATTCCATGATCCACGTCTGCTCCCTTGCGCGCCTGCACGAGACAGTCGCAGCTACCGGCGCACGGCACGTCGTCTCGCTACTCAGCGACGAAGCCGGCGTGAAGCTGCCCGCCGGCATCCCGCCGGAGAACCATCTCCGGCTGCGACTCCACGACATTTCCTCGCCGCTCGACGGCTACGTCATGCCGGAGGAGACGCACGTCGCCGATCTTTTGAATTTCGTGCGCGGCTGGAACCGCCGCACGCCCATGGTGGTGCACTGCTACGCGGGCATCAGCCGCTCGACCGCGAGCGCCTTCGTCAGCGTCTGCGCACTCAACCCGCAACGCGACGAGGGCAATATCGCGCAGGCATTGCGGCGCGCTTCGCCGACGGCGACGCCGAATATCCGTATCGTCTCGCTTGCCGACCGCCTGCTCGGCCGCGATGGCCGCATGGTCGCCGCGATCGAAACCATCGGCCGCGGGATCCTGGCGTCCGAAGGCACTCCGTTCCGGCTCGATCTGGAGTAAGCGACCGATTTGTCATTCCGGATCGCCGCACAGCGGCGAGTCCGGAATCCATAGTCACGAATCGTGGTTATAGATTCTGGGCTCCTCGTTTCTCTCGGCCCCGGAATGACGAATCAAGAATTAATTGGCAGCGTTCCGTATCAGCAGGCCGCAATCATTCGCCTGCCGGTCTCGCCGTGGCGACAGTCGTGGTCGACTCCGGCTCAACCCTGTGTCTCACCAGATGGGCGCGCGGGTTGCGCTGATGGAAGTCGCAATAGGCGAAACCCAAGCCCGCGATCGAACCGCGAAAACTTCGGTAACCGATCCTCTGCACCCTGAAGCACGGCTCGATCGGCAAGCCCTTGAGGTGCGCGCACACGGCCGTGCCCTCCACCCTGAGCGTGCCCGCCGGCAAAGCGGCAAAGCGCACCTCGCCGCGACCGCCCAATTGGATGGTGCCGACAACGGAGCCATCGGAGAAAATACGGCCCATGCCCGCCGTGCCGTCGAAGCAGGTATAGGCGAACAGCTTGCCGACAATGAAGGCACGGGCCTGAGCCGGCCCGAGCTCCTCGGCGACGGCCGCGGACGCTCCGACAACACAAGCGCACACCATGGCGATACGAAGCAACATTGGCGACCCCGCTTTCGATACCCCGCCAAAATTAACAAAACTTCTTAACCGCCCCCTTACCATAGTCGCTGCGCATGATATCGAAATTTCCAGCCAAATTGTGAACCGTTTACCCGATCTTTACCACAATTCGCCCGCGCACCGCACCCGCGCCGATGCGCGTTCCGGCCTCGATTACATCGGCAAGCCCGATCTCGGCGGTCATGGCCGCGATCTTGGTGCGGTCGAGGTCGGTCGCGAGCCGACGCCAAGCCTCTTGGCGCAACGCCAGCGGACACATGACCGAATCGATCCCGATGAGCGAGACGCCGCGCAGGATGAAGGGCGCGACGCTGGTCGGCAAGTCCATTCCGCCGGCAAGTCCACAGGCGGCGACCGCTCCGCCGTAGCGCGTCATCGACAACACGTTGGCGAGCGTCGTTGAGCCCACGGCATCGATGCCTCCGGCCCAACGTTCCTTGCCGAG
Organism: Xanthobacteraceae bacterium; assembly: GCA_030037895.1. Taxonomy (GTDB): domain Bacteria; phylum Pseudomonadota; class Alphaproteobacteria; order Rhizobiales; family Xanthobacteraceae; genus BOG-931. The sequence continues at coordinate 4,484 of JASHPW010000126.1, forward strand.
CGGACGCGCGGGGCCGGTCAATTCCTTGCGCTCGATTACCTCGGCGGCACCGAGCCCCTTGAGATAGGCGGCTTCCGCCGGCCGGCCGGTCGAGGCGATGACCGCGTAGCCGAGCTTGGCGAGGAGCGCGACCGCAACCGAGCCAACGCCGCCGGCAGCGCCGGTGACGATGATCGGACCGCGTGCCGGGGCGATGCCGGCGCGTTCGAGCGCCATCACCGCCAGCATGGCTGTATAACCGGCGGTGCCGATCGCCATGGCTTCGCGCGCGCTCATCGTTGCCGGCAGCCGTACCAGCCAGTCGCCCTTGACGCGCGCCTTTTGCGCGTAGCCGCCGAGATGGGTCTCGCCCAGGCCCCAGCCGTTGAGGACGACCTTGTCGCCCGCTTTCCAGCCGGGACACGCGGACGATTCGACCGTGCCGGCCAAATCGATGCCCGCGATCATCGGGAAGCGACGCACCACCGGCGCCTTGCCGGTGAGCGCGAGTCCGTCCTTGTAATTCAGCGTCGACCATTCGACGCGGACGGTGACGTCGCCCTCCATCAGATTCCGCTCGTCGAAATCGACGAGCCCGACCGTCTGGCCGGCTGGCGTCTTGTCGATGACGATCGCCTTGAACGTCGCCATGGCGCTCCCGATCAGGCCGGCAGCGCCGCGACCCGTGGAACCGGCTTCTCCACGATCGGCACGTTGATGAGCGCCGAAAGAAGACCGAACAGGATCGCCAGCCACCAGACCGCATTGTAGGAGCCGGTGCGGTCGAAGACGACGCCGCCGAGCCAGACACCGAGGAAGCCGCCGACCTGGTGGCTGAAGAAGGCGACACCCAACAGCGTCGCCAGCCATCGCGTGCCGAACAGGAGCGCGATGATGCCGTTGGTAGGCGGCACGGTCGACAGCCACATCAGACCCATGGTCGCGCCGAACATCAGGCAGGTGAAAGGCGTGGTCGGAAACCAGATAAAGGCCAGGATGGCCGCGGCGCGGACGAAATAGATGATCGACAGCAGGTAGCGTTTCGGCATGCGGCTGCTGAGCCAACCGGACATGATCGAACCGACGATATTGAACAGACCGATGGTCGCGATCGTCCACCCGCCGACCGACGCGGAAAGGTGGCGATCGACGAGATACGCCGGCAAGTGCACGGTGATGAACTGAAGCTGGAAACCGCAGGTGAAGAAGCCGAGCACCAGCAGAACGTAGGAGCGCTGCGCGAAAGCTTCGCCGAGCGCCTGCCGGAGCGATTGTGGCGTCCCCGGCGTGATCGCCGCCGGCTGCTGCTGCTTTGTTGCCGCCGTCTTCGGCATTGCCAGCGCCAGCGAGAGCGGCAGCACGGCAAGCATGCTCACGGCGAAGATCACCAGCGTCTGTTGCCAGCCATAGGTGTCTATGAGCAAGACCGCAAGCGGCGAATAGAGGAACTGGCCGAACGAACCCGCCGCCGTTCCAAGACCGAAGGCGTGTGAACGCCAGTGCGGCGGCAACAGCTTGCCGAACGCCGCCAGCACGATCATGAATGACGAGCCGGCAAGACCGAAGCCGATCAGGATGCCAGCCGAAAAATCGAGCATCAACGCGCTCGTCGAGTAGGCCATGAGCACAAGACCGATCGCGAAGAGAAGCGCACCGACGCAGAGCACGCGCAGCATGCCGAAGCGGTCGGCGATCATGCCGGCGAGCGGTTGGCCAATACCCCATAGGAGATTCTGCAGGGCGAGCGCGAAGGCGAACACATCGCGGCCCCAGTGATTGGCGGCCGAAAGCGGCGTGAGAAAGAAGCCGAGCGTCCTGCTCGGGCCGTAGCCGATAACCGCAATCAGGCAGCCGAAGCCGATGACGACGGCCGGCGTCCGCCATGTGCCCGCCTTCGACGCGTCGAACTCAGTCCTTGCATTCTGGGATTCGCCGGTCATGGATCGCCCCGGGGCAACGGCTGCTCGCAATGGGACGTAGCATAGGGCGTGAACGCCGATCGCCCAAACGAAACTTCGTCCCCTCCCTTACCTTTCGCCGCGGGCGAGGGATAAGGGAGGCGAAGCGCATAGCTGCCCCGCGCCACGCGGCGCCCTTAGAGTTTCGCGGTTCGCTCGTTCTTGCCGGTTGGCGGCGAGAGCACGGCTTGCGCGCCCTTGGCCGCTGCGGGCTTTTCCGCAGCGGCGCCTTCGGGCTTGGGCGTAACCGGCAGTTTGCCCCAGACCGGCGCGTCCGAACCGTCGCCCCAAGCGCGCGGGCGATAGAACGTGTGCGCGCCGAGCTTGTACATCTTCTTCATTTCGTGAACCCAACTCGGATGCACCCAGTAGGCGTGATAGTGCGTGGCGTGGCCGACTTCGGCGAGCCAGATCTTGCCGTCGAGCATGTTCTTGGCGATGCGTTTGGCCCGCGCCCACATGTCCGGCTCGTTCACCACGTCGGGAATGCCGTCGCAGGCGAAGGTGAACTGACACGCCAAATAGTGATTGGCGTTCTGATAGACCACGCCGCACACATTGTTGGGATAGTAGCCCGAGAACACCCGGTTCATCACCACCTGCGCGACCGCCATTTGTCCGCGTAGCGGCTCGCCGCGCGCTTCGAAATAGACGGCGTCGGCGAGACACTTCTCCGCCTTGGCGCGCCGCTTGCCGGTGAGGCCGAGACGAACCGCCGGGCTTTCCAGCCGGCTGGCGTCGTCCTTGCCGGCCACCGTCTCGCCGCCGGAGCCGGCATCGGTGCGCCCTTCCAGCGCCGCAAGCTTGATGTCGGGATCGAGCGACGGTGACACCATGACCGGCGCGGCGCCCGGCGCCCATGGCTGCAGCCCGTCGCGCGAGCCCATGGCGGCAACGCCGAAATAGAGCTGGGCGTCGCGCTCCGTCGGATCCTCATCGAGGAAAGAAACCGTGCCCGCTTCCAGTTGATCGCTTGCGTCGGCCGCGGGTATGTCCGGCGGCTTGTCGGCCATGGCGGCGGCGTCCTCGGCATCGGTATCGCGCGCGTCGCCGTGCTCATCCAAGGCAGCGGCAGCCGCCGGCGGCGTCGCGTCGCGCAACTCAGTTTCCTTGAGGCGCGGCACCGTGATGGGCGCAGGCGGCGCAGACGGACGTGCGGGTAGCGTCGCCGGCGCATCGATCGGCTGCGGTTGCGGCAAGCTCTCCGGTCCATTCGGGCCGGGCGATGTTTGCGGCAATGACAGGCGATCACCTTTGCGCCGGCGATTGACCGTCGGATATTCGATCTCGACCGCAGGTCTCGCCGTCGGCGGCGCGTTGGCCGACCACACTTTCACGTCGAGCGCGCCGGGATCGAAACTGACCGGCTGGGATGCGGGCGGGTCGGGCATCGCCGTTCCGATCGGGCGCGAAAAGCTGAACGTCGCCGCCTCTATGGTGCCGAACGGCGAAGCGATCAGGTGCTCGCGCCAGAGTTCGGAAACGCCGGGCCGGCGCGTAAAAAGCGCCGCCAAGTCCTGATATCCGAGCGATGTCGGCATCAACGCCGCGCACAACGCGCTGAACCAGAAGGGCCCGGTGGAGAAGGCCCCTATCGCACGGGCACGCAACGCAACCATGACCCCTCACGCACACGCTCGTGACGCGAACGCATCCCCGGGTTAAGCAAACGCCGCCGCAGTGGCGCAAATGCGACACATTCAGTTTTTGTCGAATTAACGTTGCGAACGCGTTAATCGACGGCGCACGCTGCGCCGATCGCTCATGCTCGCGGACGCGACCCATTGCCGGAAAGCGCCGCCGGGAGTGAAGCAAAGCATCCGGCTTGCGCGGCGAATTGCGGATTGCTTCGTCACTCCGCTGCTCGCATGGACGTCAAGGCCGGAGTTGCTTTTCCTTAACCAAAAGGCAAGGCGAGCCGAAATACTCTGCGCTTACGGGGCGCGGAACATCATGCTCGACACGATTCTTTCTTTCCTGCCGGACTGGCAACACGCGGCATTTGCCGTCGCATTGCCTCTCCTGGCCGGGGGCGCCTTCGCCGCTCGGCGCATGCAGGTCAAAATCCGCCAAATGACCTCCGCCGTGAACCACATGTCGCAAGGTCTCTGCATGTTCGATCGATCGGCGCGCATCGTCGTCTGCAATCAGCAATATCTGCGCATGTACAAGCTCTCGCCCAAAGTGGTGAAGCCGGGCTGCACGCTGCGCCGGCTCCTCGAACACCGCAAGGAGACCGGCCTCCTCACCTATGACGTGCAACAATATTGCAATGAGATCATGGACAGCATCGCCGCCGGCAAGACCTCGAAGTGGCTCATCAAAGCGAGCGACGGCCGCGTCGTTCATGCCATCAACGAGCCGATGCCGGGCGGCGGCTGGGTCTCGACCCACGAGGATGTGACCGAACAGCGGCTTTTGGAAAAGCAACGCGACGACATGGCCGAGCAGCAGAAGCGCCGAACCGCCGTCGACGAGGTCATTGCGGTCTTCCGCACCAATATGGAAACCCTGCTCAAGAGGTTCGGCGAGAGCGCAACGGCGATGAAATCGACGGCGGTCAAGCTGTCGGCCGCCTCCAATCACGCGTCACAATGCGCCGCAGGCACCGTCGAGGCATCGAATGAAGCCGCGAGCGGGGCGAAGACCGCGGCAAGCGCCACCGATGAATTGGCCAATTCGATCGCCGAAATCGCCCGCCAGATCGCGCAGACCAATACCGTCGTGCACATCGCCGTCGACGAAGCGCAATCCACCAGCGGCGAGATGACGACGCTCGCGGAGTCGGCGCAGAAAATCGGCGACATCGTCAAGCTCATTCAGACCATCGCCGGCCAGACCAATCTCCTGGCGCTCAACGCCACCATCGAAGCGGCCCGCGCCGGCGAATCGGGCAAAGGCTTCGCCGTAGTCGCTTCGGAGGTCAAATCGCTGGCGGTGCAGACCGCCAAGGCCACCGAGGCGATCGTCGGACAGATCCTTGCCGTGCAGAAATCCACCGCCAGCGCGGTGGAATCGATTCGCCGCATCACCCAGCGCATGCAAGAAATTCGGCACTACGCGTCCGGGGTCGCGGCCTCGATCGAGGAGCAAAACGCGGCGACGAGCAACATCGCCCTGAATGTCGCGACCGCGGCGCAAGCGGCGCAGACGGTGGCCGCGGGGCTCGGCGAAGTCGCCGGCGCCGCCTCGCAGACGCACGTGTCGGCCGACGTCGTGCTCGACGCCTCGCAATCGGTAGAGGTCGCGGCCGCCGATCTACGCCGTCACGTCGAGGACTTCCTCGCGGCCGTCGCGGTGTGAGCCGCGGCTTTCCCGCGCAGCGGGAGGAAGATGACGCGGCCCTACCCGTCGCCGGCCGCACCCTTGCCCAGCGCGGCTTGCGCCGCCGCCAATCGCGCGATCGGCACGCGGAACGGCGAACAGGATACATAGTCGAGCCCGACCTCGTGGCAGAAGGCGACCGAGGCCGGATCGCCGCCGTGCTCGCCGCAGATGCCGAGCTTGAGTGTCCTGCGCGTCTTGCGGCCGCGCTCGGTCGCGATGCGCATGAGTTCGCCGACGCCGTCGCGGTCGAGCGTCATGAACGGGTCGGCCGGCAAAATGCCCTTTGATGTATAGATGCCCAGGAAGCTCGCCGCGTCGTCGCGGCTGATGCCCCACGCGGTCTGCGTCAAGTCGTTGGTGCCGAAGGAGAAGAATTCGGCCGTCTGTGCGATCTCGTCCGCATTCAATGCCGCGCGCGGCAACTCGATCATGGTGCCCACCTGATATTTGACCTTGCGGCCGGTTTCGGCGGCGACGGTTTCCGCCATGGCGTCGATGCGCGCCTTGACCAGATCCAATTCGGCTTTGCCGGCGATGAGCGGCACCATGATTTCCGGCGCCACCGTCGCCCCGATCAGGCGGCCGGCTTCGACCGCGGCCTCGAAGATGGCGCGCGCCTGCATTTCCGCGATTTCCGGATAGGCGATCGCCAGGCGGCAGCCGCGGAAGCCGAGCATCGGATTGGCTTCCTGCAACTCGCGCGCGCGGTCGGCGAGTTTTTTCGCATCGGCGCCCATGGCCTGCGCCACCGCCGCGATCTCCTGTTCGCTGCGCGGCAGGAATTCGTGCAGCGGCGGGTCGAGGAGCCGAATGGTCACCGGCAGGCCGCCCATGATCTTGAACAGCTCGATGAAATCGGCCCGCTGCATCGGCAGCAGTTTGGCGAGCGCGGCGCGGCGCGCTTTTTCGTCCCCCGCCAGGATCATCTCGCGCACGGCGCGAATGCGGTCCTCGTCGAAGAACATGTGCTCGGTGCGGCAGAGCCCGATACCCTCGGCGCCGAACTTGATCGCCGCGCGCGCATCGGCCGGCGTATCGGCATTGGCGCGCACTTTCAGCTTGCGCGACGCGTCGGCCCATTTCATCAGCGTGGCGAACTCGCCGGCGAGTTCGGGCTCGCGCATCGGCACCCGGCCGACCAGCACCTGACCGGTCGAGCCGTCGATCGTCAGAATATCTCCCTTCTTCATCGTCGTGCCGCCGGCGGTCATGGTCTGCGCCCGATAATCGACGCGCAAGGCGCCGGCGCCGGCGACGCAAGGCTTGCCCATGCCGCGCGCGACCACGGCGGCATGCGAGGTCATGCCGCCGCGCGTGGTCAGAATTCCCTCGGCGGCGTGCATGCCGTGAATGTCCTCCGGCGAGGTCTCGACGCGCACCAGGATCACATTGCGGCCCTGGCTCTTGAGCGTTTCGGCCTCTTCGGACGAAAAGACGATTTCGCCGCAGGCGGCCCCGGGCGAGGCCGGCAAGCCGGTCGCGATCACCGTGCGCTCGGCGTCCGGATCGATGGTCGGATGCAGGAGCTGGTCGAGCGCGGCGGGATCGAGGCGCGCCACCGCCTCCGCTTTCGTGATCAATTTCTCGTTGGCCAGATCGACGGCTATGCGCAGCGCGGCCTTCCCGGTGCGCTTGCCGCTACGCGTCTGCAGCATCCACAGCTTGCCCTGCTCCACGGTGAATTCGAGGTCCTGCATGTCGCGATAGTGCCGCTCGAGCGCGGCATGGATGCGCTTAAGCTCGGCAAAAGCCCGCGGCAGCGCCTTCTCCATCGACGGCTTATCGGAGCCCGCTTCCTTCCGCGCCGCCTCGGTGATCTCCTGCGGCGTGCGGATGCCGGCGACCACGTCCTCGCCCTGGGCGTTGATGAGGAATTCGCCGTAGAGCTTCTTCTCGCCGGTCGAGGGATTGCGCGTGAAGGCGACGCCGGTGGCCGAGGTCTCGCCCATATTGCCGAACACCATGGCCTGCACGTTGACCGCGGTACCCCAGCTTTCCGGGATGCCGTGCAGGCGCCGATAGGTGACGGCGCGCTGGTTCATCCACGAGCCGAACACGGCGCCGATGGCGCCCCACAATTGCGCGTGCGGGTCCTGCGGAAATGGCGCGCCGCTCTCCTCCTCGACGCGCTCCTTGAAGCGGGCGACGACCTGCTCCCAATCGGCCGCATCGAGGTCGGTGTCGAGCGTGTAGCCGCTGCGGTCCTTGTGCTCGTCGAGGATTTCCTCGAAGTGATGGTGGCCGATGCCGAGCACCACGTCCGCATACATGGTGATGAAGCGCCGGTAGCTGTCGTAGGCGAAGCGTTGGTCGTTCGATTTTGCCGCCAGCGCCGCGACGGTCTTATCGTTGAGGCCGAGATTGAGCACCGTGTCCATCATGCCCGGCATCGACGCCCGCGCGCCGGAGCGCACCGAGACGAGCAGCGGATTGTCGCCGTCGCCGAATGTCCTGTTGGTGATGCGCCCGATCTCAGCGAGCGCGGCCTCGACCTGCGGCTTTAAATCCTTCGGGTAGCTTTTGCCGTGCCGGTAAAAGTAGGTGCAGACCTCGGTGGTGATGGTGAAGCCCGGCGGCACCGGCAGGCCGAGCTGCGCCATCTCGGCGAGGCCCGCGCCCTTGCCGCCGAGGAGATTGCGCATGCCGGCGCGGCCTTCCGCCTTGCCGCCGCCGAAGGCGTACACCCATTTCCCCTTCACGGCCGCCTTGGCCGGTGCGGAGCCGGGGAGTCGGCGTGTTCCGCGGCTTTGCGCGCGTCCGGCGCGAGCCGCGGATTTTTTCGCCGGCCGGCGGGAGATTTTTGATCGCGATTTGAACACGGGATCATGCATTCGATTGCGCGGCCTTCCTTAAGGCAGATGCCGGCGTTCCATGCAACGCCGCGCCGACCTTGCCGGTTCAACCCTAGCGGATGAAATGATGGATGGCGTTGAGCCCCGTCACTCCGACGATGATGAGATAGATCGCGACGATGAAGTTCAAAAGCCGCGGCAGGATCAGGATCAGAATGCCGGCGATGAGGGCGACAAGCGGCGTGATATGGGCAGCGGTGATGACCATGACTTTTCCTCTGGATGGAATGGGTAGGGGGCACGCAAGACGCTGCGCAATTCGACAATAATGCAACGCACAAGACGCCTTTCGGTTCTATGCGAGAAACGACGCCGGCGAAAGCCTCAATCGCAACGGTTGGCGCGGCGCGTTACGCCTCGGCGTCGAGGGTGAACCGCGATCGGAAGCTGCATCGTTGAATGAAGGCACGCGGCCGCATCTCGCGGCGCGTCTGCGTCCGAGCCTTTGCCAAAGGTTCAAGAGACACCCCCCAAAAGGGGGAGATGGAGCGCCGGGAGGCGCCAGGGGTCGTGGCCACGCCACGCGAACGGATGTTGCCACCCGCTCGCGCTTCGGGCGTGGCGCGCGCCACAGACGATCCGCTTGCGCAAACCGCCTGCTTCGGGCGCGCGGCGCCTCCCGGCGCTCCACCGCGGCTGTCGCCAAGCCGGATTCCGCCGCTTCGGCGCCAACCGCATCCGTCCCGTCGATCAACGGTCGCCGGCGACCGCCCTCAACGAGGACGATTCGTCGCCGACTGTAACCGAATCGATGACGAAAGTCAATGGAATTGTGACTGCGGCCGGAGACGGCCCATCCGGCCGCCGGCGGCGGCGCTTTCAGCCTTCGATCCTGGAAAAATCCGCCACGGCGCGGGTCGCGGCGCGGATTTCGTTGAGCAGCTTGAGGCGGTTCTCGCGCAGCGCCCCGTCCTCGACATTGACCGTGACCTTGTCGAAGAAGGCATCGACAAACGGCCGCAGCCTCGCCATCGCGCGCATGGCGGCGGCGAAATCCTCGGCTGCGACCGCGCGCGCGGCCGCGGCCTTCGCGTCTCCTATCGCCTGCGCCAGCGCCTTTTCCTCGTCCTGCGCGTAGAGCTTTGGCGCGGGCCCGCCGGCATAGTCGCGATCGTCCCGCTTCTCCTCGATGCGGATGATGCTGGTCGCGCGCGTGTAGCCGGCGAGCAGATTTTTGCCGTCCTGCGTATCGAGAAATTTCCCCAGCGCCTCGACGCGGCGGACGATCAGAAAAAGATCATCTTGCCCGGCAAGCGCAAACACCGCATCGACGAGATCGTGCCGCGCGCCTTGCTCGCGGAGCTGGACCTTCAGGCGGTCGGCGAAGAAAGCGAGAAGATCGCCGATTTCTCTCTCGTCATCACCGGGCTTGACCCGGTGATCCATTTTTTCTGCGTGCCCGTGCGACTCGGCCGCACGGATTGCCGGGTCGAGCCTGGTGATGACGCGGCGGTGAGCGGCAAATATGGGAATGAGATGAAGCCGCAGCCTATTATCGAGAACCATCCTAATGACCCCGAGCGCCGCGCGACGCAGCGCATAAGGGTCCTTGCTTCCCGTCGGCTTTTCGCCGACGGCCCAGAAGCCGACCAGCATATCGAGTTTGTCCGCGAGCGCGACGGCAACCGACACCGGATCGGACGGCACGAGGTCGTCGGGACCCTTCGGCTTGTAATGATCCTCAATCGCGTGGGCGACGGCCTCGTCCTCGCCCTGTGCCTGCGCGTAATATTTCCCCATCGTGCCTTGCAGCTCGGGAAACTCGCCGACCGCCTCGGTGAGCAGATCCGCCTTGCATAGCCGTGCCGCGCGCTTGGCTCGCGCCACGTCGGCGCCGATGCGCGGCGCCAGCTCGGCCGCGAGCCGCTCGATGCGTTCGATGCGCTGCCATTGCGAACCGAGCTTCTCGTGAAAGACGATGTCCTTGAACTTCGGCAGCCGATCTTCGAGCCGCGTTTTCAGATCGGTGTCGTAAAAAAACTTCGCGTCGGACAGCCGCGCGCGGATGACGCGCTCGTTGCCGGCGATGATCGCCTTGCCGCCATCCTCCGCCTCCAGATTGGAGACAAGGATGAACTTGTCGACCAATCTGCTCCCCTCCCCCTTGTGGGGAGGGGTTGGGCGTGGGGGTCGCGAGGTGACGTCCGGCCGTCGAGGTACACGCGTCGCCTCGCCACCCCCCTCCCTACCCTCCCCCACAAGGGGGGAGGGAACAGATTTGCGCAAGACGAAACATTTCTGGTTGTTGCGGATGGCGGCGCGGATCATCTCTTCGGGGATTTGCAGAAAGCCGGCGTCGAACGAGCCCATCAGCACCACCGGCCATTCGACGAGGCCGGCGACTTCGGCCAACAGGCCCTCGTCCTCGACGAGTTCGAGCCCTTGCGCGAAGGCGAGATGCTTGGCCTCGGTGAGGATGATGTCGCGCCGCCGCCCGGCGTCGAGCACGACCTTGGCCTGATCGAGCTTGCGCACATAGTCATCGAACCGGCGCACCGTGAACGGCGCCGGCGCGAGGAAGCGATGGCCGCGGGTGACGTTGCCGGCAACGATGCCGTCGACCGAACACGGCACAATGTCCGTCTCCTCCGTTTCCGGCCCGAAGGTGGCGACGATGGAGTGCAGCGGCCGCACCCAGGTGAGCGCGCCGGACTCTTTGGATTGCGCGCCCCAGCGCATGGACTTCGGCCAGGGAAAACCCTTGATGACATCCGGCAAAATTTCACCGATCACCTCGATCGCCGGTCGGCCGGGCTTCTCGATCACGGCGACGTAGAAGTCGCCCCTCTTGTCCGCCTGCACCTTCGCGTCGCTGATCGATTTCAGCCCCGCGGCCTGCAAGAATCCGGCAATGGCGCTCTCCGGCGCGCCGACGCGCGGCCCCTTCTTCTCCTCGCGCCGGTCGGCCTGACGCGCCGGCACGCCGTGCACGGCGAGCGCGAGCCGCCGCGGCGTCACGAACGCCCTGGCGCCTTCATAGGGAAGGCCGGCATCGATCAGCCGGTCGGTCACCAGCCGGCGCAAATCCTCCGCCGCCCGCGCCTGCATGCGCGCGGGAATTTCCTCGGAGAACAACTCGAGCAGAAGGTCGGGCATGGAATTAAGACGCGCCCTCTTTCCCCTCCCCCTTGTGGGGAGGGGAAGGGGTGGGGGTCGCGAGGACGGCACTCTGAATCACTTCCAGCACGCCATCGATATTCGTCAATACTTCGTTGTTCCAGAAACGGATTACGCGATAACCCTCAGACCTCAAAAATTTTGAGCGTATCGCATCAGGTTCGATCCGCTCCGCATGCTGCCCGCCGTCGATTTCAATCACAATTCCCAGATTATGATTGGCGAAATCGACAATGTAACGGCCAAGATGTACCTGTCGGCGAAAATGTGAGGCAGGCGAAGCGAGACGATGGCGCAAATGCCACCAAAGTTTCTGTTCGGCCTTCGTCGGCGCCGACCGCATGGTGCGGGCACGAACTTTGTTAATCGGTACTACACTGCGATCACGCAGGGCCCAAACGCGTCCTTCGTTCGAGGATTGCTTCTCGATCATACAATCGCCTCCCAACCCCCACCCCGGCGCGCGTCGCGCGCCGACCCTCCCCGCAAGGGGGAGGGTCTAATTCATACCAGTGTCTTGTGCGTGCCGTCGCACATCGGCTTTCTCGACGAGCGCTTGCAGGCGCAGAACCAGACCTGCTCGGAGACCGCCGGCTTGAATTCGATTGGCGTGAAGGAGGTCACCTTGTGCGAGCCGTCGCAGAACGGCTGTGTTTTCGAGCGCCCGCAGGCGCACCACCAATAGCTCTTGCCGGCCTCGACATTGACCGGGATCGGCCGCCGGCCGCCGATTTCAGGCATCTCGCTCATGTGCTTCCCCTCCGCCTTCTGTCGCGAGCCACGCCTCGCCGCAAGCCTTGGCGAGGTCGCGCACCCGCAGGATATAGCTCTGGCGCTCGGTCACCGATATCACGCCGCGCGCATCGAGCAGATTGAACACGTGACTCGCCTTGATGCACTGGTCGTAAGCCGGCAGCGCCATCAGGTGACGGCGGCGATTGCTCGCCCCGGGAGCAGGCTGCCAGCCGGCCTCAAGGTATTTCCTACATGCCGCTTCCGCCATGCGAAACTGCGCGAACAACATGTCAGTGTCGGCAAATTCGAAATTGTGCCGCGAGTATTCCTGCTCGGCCTGCAGGAAAACGTCGCCGTAGGTCACCTTCCGCGCGCCTTCGCGGCCGTTGAAGTTGAGATCGAACACGTTCTCCACGCCCTGCACGTACATGGCAAGCCGTTCCAGGCCGTAAGTCAGTTCGCCGGAGACCGGCGCACATTCGAAGCCCGCAACCTGTTGGAAATAGGTGAACTGGGAGACCTCCATGCCGTCACACCAGCACTCCCAGCCGAGCCCCCAGGCGCCGAGCGTCGGGCTCTCCCAATCGTCCTCGACGAAACGGATGTCGTGGATTTTCAGGTCGATGCCGATCGCGTCAAGCGACTTGAGATAAAGCTCCTGCAGATCGTCCGGGGACGGCTTGAGGATCACCTGGAGCTGATAATAGTGCTGCAAGCGGTTGGGGTTCTCGCCGTAGCGGCCGTCCTTGGGCCGGCGCGAGGGCTGCACATAGGCCGCGTTCCACGGCTTCGGCCCGAGCGCGCGCAGCGCCGTCGCCGGGTGGAAGGTGCCGGCGCCCACTTCCATGTCGTAGGGCTGCAGAATGACGCAGCCCCAATCCGCCCAGTAGCGCTGCAACGCCAGGATGAGACCCTGGAACGACCGCTCCGGGCGCATGTGCTGCGGCAAGTCGTCGTTGGCGGTCGAATTCATTGGTGACGTTGTTGGTGGAACACCCGCCTGCGGTCAAGCCTCGCCTGCAAGGCCGGCGTCACGCGTCAACGACAATTTTAATAGTCGCACATCGTCGCGGCTTTCGACCCCCCTTCGTCGGGCGTTCATGCGCCCCTCCCTTCCCCCTTCCGCAATGCGGATACCCCGGCACACTTCACTTGGAGCAAAGGACTTGGCAAAGGACTTGGAGTGAAGTCCAATCCTAGCCCGGCCGGTACTCGCCGGTCTGCGGATCGCGCTTCAACGTCGGCAGCGCCTCGCGGTCGACCGGCTCGACGGCGGATTGCGCGCGCACGTCATCAAGCTCGGCGTTCACGCGCTTCACCTCCTTGACGCACCAGCGCACCAACGCCGCCGCGCCCATCAATCCGAGTGCAAAGGCGAAGACCGGCGGCATTCTTTTCTCCGTTAAAGCCCGTAACGCGCCCAGATCGCGCGCGCCTCGAGCGCCGAGATCACGTCCTCGGCGAAGCCCGCCGGCACGAGGGCGCCGCCGCCGACGCCGGAAATCCGCCGGCCGAACCAGCGGCGCTCGGCGGTCACCAGCGGGGTAGCGACCTTGTCGCCGAAGCGTTGGCGCAACACGCCGCGCAATTCGCCGACGGCATCGACGAGGCCGAGATCGAGCGCCCGCCGTCCCGTCCAATACTCGCCGGAGAACAAGTCATTTTCCGGGCCGTTGAGCTTGCCGCCGCGCCGCGCCTTCACCAAGGCGATGAAATCGTCGTGGATGGCCCGCTGCAGCTTCTTCAGCCGTTCGACGTCGTCCGGCTTCTCGGGCTGGAACGGATCGAGCATGGCCTTGTGGTCGCCCGACGTATAGAGCCGGCGCTCGATGCCCAACCGGGCGATCAGCTTGTCGAACCCGAACGAGCCGCCGACCACGCCGATCGAGCCGACGATCGAATTGGGGTCGGCGATGATCTCGTCGGCGGCGCAGGCGATCATGTAGCCGCCCGAAGCCGCGGCGTCTTCCACGAAAGCGATCACCCGACGCTTCTTCTCCTCCGCCAGCTCGCGGATGCGGCGGAAAATCAGGTGCGACTGCACCGCCGATCCGCCGGGCGAATTGATGGCGAGAGCGACCGCGGCGGCGTTGCGCACGGCGAAGACGCGGTCGAGCGCGCGCGCAATTCCAGCGAGCGTCAGCCCCGGCTTGAGCGGCGTCGAGAAGCCGATGATGCCCGTGAGCCGCACCACCGGCACCACCGGCCGGTCGCCGCGGAACCGCTGCGGAACGAACGGCCGCAGCGCCGCCCACGCGCGCATCCACATGTCTCTCACACGCTCGCCCGTCCACGGTTCGGTCATGAAATTCACATAGGCTGCAGCCGCCATGGGCTCAAGTAACCGTTCGTTAACCCATTGGAACGCGTCTTGCTCGGACGATGAGCGCAGGGACAGGGGGCAGGAGCGCGCCAGCGATGAAAATCTACATGCTCTTGATGCTGATCGGCGTCATTGTCGGCTTTTCCCGACTTCCCGGCCGAAGGCCAGCGAAAGAGGCCGCGCCGGTACCGCCCGATTCCATGCCGGCATGATGCCTAACGGCTGAGCAACCGCGTCGGTTCGCGTCGGTTTCAGTGCCCGGCCAGGGGCAGTACGGCACCGCCGCGCAACACGGCTTCCGCTTCCGCGGTCGGCCGCCCGGCGGTATCGGCGAGTACGAGGCCGGGCAACAGCGACAGCGGCGCGCGGCTTTCCTTGACCGCGCGGACGAGCACGCGAATTGCCGGCGTGCCCGGCTTGGGGTGAACCGGCAAGAGGGCGATCGCGCCGAAACCGGGCGCCAGCGCCGCCAGCGCCGCATCAAGACCGTCCGCGCGCCAGATCAGCGTGATGACGCCTCGCGGGCGAAGGAGCCGAGCCGCCGTCGCCGCCCATCGACCGAGCGTCTCCTGCGCGGCGGCATGCGCCAGGCGCCGGCCGCGAACGGGCGAGGTTTGGTGTCGCGAGGAATTGAAGGGCGGATTCATCAACACGTGATCCGCCGATCCCGGCTTGAGCCCCGCGGCGGCAAACGCGGCGCGCGGCGCCGCAACGTCGAGGCAAACGGCGCGCACCCGCCTGGCGAGGCCGTTGCGCGCGGCATTCCCATGGGCGAGCGCTGTCAGCGCCGGATCGATCTCGACCAGGGTGACGGCAAGGCCCTCGACGCGGCGGGCGAGCGCCAGCCCGGCGGCGCCGACGCCGGCGCCGAGATCGACTGCGCGTTCGCCGCTACGCGCAGAGGTCGCCGCCGCGAGCAGGATGGCGTCGTGGCCGACGCGGTGGCCGCAAAGCGGCTGGCGCAAGACGAGCCGGCCGCCGAGCACGGCGTCCTCGCTGGTGTCCGGTGGCGCCTGTCGCACGGTGTTCGCGGTCGGCGCCGTCTCATCCACTTTGCCTGCGGGTGCGCCCATCGGGCCGGCTCCT
>JASHPW010000127.1 GCA_030037895.1 Xanthobacteraceae bacterium
TGGCACCAATGACAGGCCGCGTAGCCGACCGAGAGCAAAATCGGCTTGCCGCTCGCTTTCGCCTCCGCCAATGCCTCCGGTCCCCAGGCCCACCAATCCACCGGATTGTCCTTGTGCTGCAGAAGATAGGGGCTCGTCTCGCGCGCGAGACGGTTTTGATGAGCGGCAGCGGCGGGTGCGGTCGAGGTCATGAGCAGGAGCTTCGCATGGGTCGTGTGGAACTGTGAAGGATAACGAGTTTGCCGGCAAATGGATGCGGAATGCGGCGTCTTCGCGCGCGTCCGTTCAGTCCGGTAGGGAGCAAGGGATGATCCGCCGTCCGTGCCGCCGATAGATGCGGAAGTCAGCATCGAGCGTGAGCAAGACGGGGTCCGCCAGTATTTCGGTCATGCGGACGAGACAGGCATCGGCAAGGCTCATGGGGACGTCCGCATATTTCGTCATGAGCTTGAGCACCTCATCGACGTCCGCGGCAAAATTGAAGGCGCCAACGACGGCGCGCCGTTGCAGCAGCGCGGCGAGCACGGGGCCGCCCGTCGCGCCAAGGAGATAGAACGTTTCGGACAGCACCGCCTCGCATGTCTTCCATGGCGGTGGCAGGCGCTGCGACTGGACGATCGCCCGTCGATGACCGGCATCTCTCTCGCTCACGAGCGCGATCAAAAACCCCGTGTCAACGAGGACGTTTGCGGCCATAGCCGGCTCGCAGATATTTTTTCTTGTTAGCGCCCAAATCGGCAGGCAATCCTTTGACGGCACCGATGAGGTCGGCGATCGCATCGAGCGTCGCGGGCCGCCGCCGCGGCGAAGCGGTCGTGTTCGTCAGGCGCTCCCTGACAATGTCGGACTTCGAACGCCTGCGCCGGCGCGATTCAACCTCGATTTGGCTGATCAGCGCGTCGGGAAGCCGGACGGTAAGAGTTTTCATGTGGCCGTTGTATGACGCGATTGGCAATTGCGCAAGACAAGTGACTTTAAATACCGGTCTTCGGGCAATGGGAGTGCGGATGGAGCGTAAGCTGAATTCGGGCTACATGTGTCGGCAATGATGCCTCGATGCGAGACCATCTTCGCGCTGTCCTCCGGCCGGCCGCCGGCGGCAATTGCCGTGGTGCGCATCTGCGGCCCGAGCGCGCGCAGCGCGCTCGAAAAGCTGATCGGCCGCGTGCCGCAGCCGCGGCAGGCGGCGCTCGCCCGGGTGCGCAATCCGGCAAACGGCGAAATGATCGACGAGGGGCTTGCGCTCTGGTTTCCGGGTCCGCGCAGCGAGACCGGTGAGGACATGGCCGAATTGCAGCTTCACGGCGGCCATGCGGTCATCGCCGCGGTGCTCGACGCGCTGGGGCGCATCGAGGGCTGCCGTCCCGCGGAGGCCGGTGAATTCACGCGCCGCGCTTTCGCGAACGGCCGGCTCGATCTCACGGCAGTGGAGGGCCTCGCCGATCTGATCGCGGCGGAGACGCCGGCGCAGCGCCGGCAGGCGTTCCGCCAGCTCAAGGGATTGATCGGCGATCGCGCCGAGGCGTGGCGGCAGCAGCTCATCGAAGCGGCGGCGCTGGTCGAGGCGCGGATCGATTTCGCCGACGAGGCCGACGTGCCCGAAGACCTCGTCAATCCGGCGCTTCACGCCGTGCGGCGATTGCGCGCGGAGATTGCCACCGCGTTGGCCGACAGCGGCCGCGGCGAGCGTCTGCGCGACGGCCTCGTCGTCGCTATCGCCGGCCCGCCCAATGCCGGGAAATCGACGCTGCTCAATCGGCTGGCGCGGCGCGAGGCGGCGATCGTGTCGCCCCATGCCGGCACCACGCGCGACGTCGTCGAGGTGCATCTCGACCTCGACGGTTATCCGGTGATGCTGCTCGACACGGCAGGTATCCGCGATGGCACCGATCCCGTGGAGCAGGAAGGCGTGCGGCGGGCGCGCGAGCGCGCGGCGGCGGCCGATCTCGTGCTCTGGGTCGTTGACGCATCGGCCGTTGGCGGAGCTCGTGGTGAGATCGATAAAAATATCGCTGAATCAGATGTTTGGGAGATAAACAATAAGCTCGATCTGGTTGTGGATAAACTGTGCACAAGAAGTGAATCGCGATCCCACCATGACCGTGCCGTCACGTTTGCGATTTCCGCCGCCGATGGGACGGGAATGGACGCGCTCGTGGCGGCGCTCGCGACTTACGCCCGCGATTATTTTTCGGCGACGGAATCGGCGATCGTGACGCGGGCGCGGCATCGCCGGGCGCTTGAGGAAACCGTGTCCGCCCTCGATCGCGCCCTGTCTGAAGGTGAATCCGGGCGGGAAGAACTGATCGCCGAGGACCTGCGCGCGGCCGCGACGACGCTTGGCCGGCTCACCGGCCGGGTGGATGTCGAAGATATCCTCGACGTTATTTTCCGCGATTTCTGCATCGGTAAATGATCGATGAAGGTAAAATGGTTCATTGTAAATGAAAGGTTAACGATCGCCTGGGCCGAACCTATGTTTCACGTGAAACACGCCCCCGATTTTGACCGTGTAGAGGGCGTTGGCTAGAGATCACCCTTTCGGAGACGAGCGATGGAGGCCTGCTTCGATGTGATTGTCGTCGGCGGCGGTCACGCCGGCTGCGAGGCCGCGGCCGCGGCCGCGCGCATGGGCGCGCGGGCGGCATTGGTCACGCACCGGTTCGCCACCATCGGCGCCATGTCCTGCAATCCTTCGATCGGCGGCCTCGGCAAGGGCCATCTGGTGCGCGAGATCGACGCCCTCGACGGCCTCATGGGGCGCGTGGCGGACGCGGGCGGCATCCAGTTCCGCGTGCTCAACCGCCGCAAGGGCCCGGCCGTGCGCGGTCCGCGCGCCCAGGCCGATCGCAAGCTCTACGCCGCGGCCATGCAGGAGGCGATCCGGGCGACGGCGAATTTGACGGTGATCGAGAGCGAGGTCGACGACCTCCTCGGTGATACGCGCGTCACCGGCGTGCGGCTGGCGGACGGCCGCGTGTTCGGTGCCGCTGCGGTCGTTCTGACCACGGGTACGTTCCTGCGCGGCCTGATCCATATCGGCGAGCGGCAGGTTCCGGCCGGCCGCGGCGGCGAGGCGCCGGCCATCGGCCTTTCGCTCACGCTGGAACGCGCGGGGTTCGCGCTCGGGCGCCTCAAGACCGGCACGCCGCCGCGGCTCGACGGCACCACGATCGACTGGGCGGCGCTCGAGCGGCAGCCCGGCGACGAGCCGCCGGAACCGTTCTCCGCGCTCACCGAGCGCATCGCCAATCCGCAGGTGGAATGCGCGATCACGCGCACCACCGCGGCGACGCACGCCATCATCCGCGCCAATGTCCACCGCTCGCCCATGTATTCGGGACAGATCAAGAGCCGCGGGCCGCGCTACTGCCCTTCGATCGAGGACAAGATCGTGCGCTTCGGCGAACGCGACGGACATCAGATATTTCTCGAGCCGGAAGGCCTCGACGACACCACCGTTTATCCGAACGGCATCTCGACGTCGCTGCCGGAAGACGTGCAGCGCGCGCTCGTCGCCTCCATTCCCGGGCTTGAGCGCGCGCGCGTCCTGCGGCCGGGCTATGCGATCGAATACGACCACGTGGATCCGCGCGAACTGCATCCGTCCCTGGAAGCCAAGCGCCGTCCCGGCCTCTTCCTCGCCGGCCAGATCAACGGCACGACCGGATACGAGGAGGCCGCCGCTCAGGGTCTCGTCGCCGGCCTCAATGCCGCCGCGCGGGCGCGCGGCGGTGCGCCGATCCTGTTCGACCGCGCCGAAGGCTATCTCGGCGTCATGATCGACGATCTGGTCACGCGCGGCGTCACCGAGCCCTACCGCATGTTCACCTCGCGCGCTGAGTACCGCCTGACGCTGCGGGCCGACAACGCCGACCAGCGGCTTACCGACAAGGGCATGGCGCTTGGCTGCATCGGTCCTGAGCGCGCGCGGGCGCACCGCGCCAAGATGGCCGCGCTCGACGCGGCGCGGGCGATGGCGCGGGCGCTGACGCTGACGCCGAGCGAAGCCGCGCGGCACGGTCTGGCGCTGCGCAAGGACGGCCATCGCCGCTCCGCCTTCGAGCTTTTGTCCTATCCGGATATCGGCGTCGGCGATCTTGCCCGCATCTGGCCGCGCTTCGCCGAACTCGACCGGAAAATCGCGGAGCAAATCGAGATCGACGCGAAATATGCGGTTTATCTCACGCGCCAGACGGCGGACGTGGACTCCTATCGTCGCGACGAAAGCCTCGTTCTGCCCGACGAAATCGACTATGCGGCGCTGCCTGGACTATCCAACGAGGTGCGCCACAAGCTGCAAATCCATCGGCCGCGCACGATCGGACAAGCCGGCCGCATCGACGGCATCACGCCGGCGGCGCTGACGCTGTTGGTGGCGCATCTGCATCGGCACGGCCGCAAGTCGAGCCGCGGCGCCGCATGATCGCGGATCGGCGCCGGCGTCGCGGGCAGGGCGCCGGCCGCGCGGCCTCCCGGGCATCCGCCAAAGAGGTGAGGGACCTTACGGCCGATCGCGCCCGCGCGCTCGCGCTGACGCCTGTTTCACGTGAAACACTGGCCCGCCTCGACCGCTTCGTCGCCGTCCTGCTGGCGTGGCAGCGGCGGATCAATCTGATCGCGGCCTCCACCGAATCGAAGCTTTGGACCCGCCACGTGGCCGATTCGCTGCAGCTTCTCGCGCTGGAGCCGCAGGCGCGCATATGGGTCGATCTCGGCTCCGGCGGCGGATTCCCCGGCCTGGTGATCGCCTGCGCGCTCGCGGAGACTGCCGGGGCGCGGGTGCACCTCGTCGACAGCAGCGGGAAAAAGGCCGCGTTCCTGCGCGCGGCCGTGCGGGTGACCGGCGCACCGGCCACCGTCCACGCCGCAAGGATCGACGATTTCGTCCGGAGCGCTCCGGAACCCATCGATGTCGTGACCGCCCGCGCGCTCGCGCCGCTCCCCGAACTCCTCGCCATGGCCTATCCGCTGTTGAAAAAGGGCGCGCGCGGCCTCTTTCCCAAGGGTCAAGATGTTGCCGGCGAATTGACCGAGTCCGCTAAATGTTGGAAGATTCAGGCCGGTCTGGCACTGAGTCGGACCGATCCGGACGCTCGAATCGTTGTCGTGCGTGGCCTCGAACCGAGGTTTCGACCCGCGCCCGGAAAGGGATTCGATTAACGCCGTCTTAACCTTGAGAGGAACGGAATCGGCCGCGATGAGTGACGTGTCATCAGCGCTCTCTCTCTGCGAGGTCGAACCTTCCGCGCCGCATCACGAAACGCAGGTCGGACCGGCGCGGCCGCCCCGGATATTGGCCATCGCCAATCAGAAGGGTGGCGTCGGCAAGACCACGACGGCGATCAACCTCGGCACCGCGCTCGCAGCGATCGGCGAAGACGTTTTGATCATCGATCTCGATCCGCAGGCCAACGCCTCGACGGGCCTCGGCATCGATCGCCGCAGCCGCCGTTATTCGACCTATGACGTCATGACCGGCGAGACGATGTTACGCGAGGCGATCATCCCGACCGCCGTGCCGCGCCTTCATCTTGCGCCCTCGACGCTCGATCTCGCCGGGCTCGAGCTTGAAGTCGGCCAGGAGCAGGACCGCGCGTTCCGTCTGCGTCATGCGCTCGCGCCGCTCGTCGAGCCGGCGCCGCATCGCGCCGACTTCACTTACATCCTGGTCGATTGCCCGCCTTCGCTCAATCTGCTCACGGTCAACGCCATGGCGGCGGCGCATGCCCTTCTCGTGCCGCTGCAGTGCGAGTTCTTCGCGCTCGAAGGCTTGTCGCAGCTGCTCAAGACGGTCGACACGGTGCGGGCGCAGCTCAATCCGGAGCTCACGATCCACGGCGTCGTGCTGACCATGTATGATTCGCGCAACAATCTGTCGGGCCAGGTGGTCGCCGACGTGCGCGAATTCATGGGGCGCAAGGTCTACGATACGGTCATTCCGCGCAACGTGCGGGTGTCGGAGGCGCCGTCCTACGGCAAGCCGGTGCTCGTTTATGATCTCAAATGCAGCGGCAGCGAAGCGTATCTGCGGCTCGCGACCGAGGTCATCCAGCGCGAAAAAGAATTATGCGTCGGATAGTGCAAGATGATGCGGGCGGCGCGGGTGTTTTTTGCAATGGCGATCTGACCGGTGGAGCGCGCATGACTGAAAGCTTAGGGCAAACCGCGACGGCGGAGGAGGCGACGCGGTCGCGGCTGGGGCGCGGCCTTGCCGCGTTGATCGGCGACGTGCGCGCGGAAGGTCCGCACGAGCGCCCACGCGGGCAACGGCGGCTGCCGACCGATGCGCTGCGGCCCAACGCGCGCAATCCGCGGCGCGTTTTTTCCGACGCCGAGCTTGACGACCTTGCCGGCTCGCTGCGCGAGCGCGGCGTCATCCAGCCCATCGTGGTGCGGCCGGTGCGCGGCCTCGCCGACGGTTACGAGATCGTCGCCGGCGAACGCCGCTGGCGCGCGGCGCAGCGCGCCGGGCTGCACGAGGTTCCGGTCGTCGTCGTCGAGGCGACCGACGCCGAGGCGTTGCAGTTCGCCATCATCGAGAACGTGCAGCGCACCGATCTCAATCCGCTCGAAGAGGCGGAAGGCTATCGCGCGCTCACCGAGGAGCACGGCAACAGCCAGGAGGAGATCGCGCGGATCGTCGGCAAGAGCCGCAGCTACGTCGCCAACACGCTGCGCCTGCTCAGGCTTCCTGACGCCGTCAAGGCGCATATTCACGCCGGCAAGCTCGACGCCGGGCACGCCCGCATGCTGATCGGCGCACCCGACGCCGAGGCGCTTGCGGAAGAGATCGTCGCCCGCGGCCTCAACGTGCGCCAGGTCGAGGCGCTCACGCGCGCGCGCAAGAACGGGAAAGAACGCGGCAACGGTCACGCGTCCCGCTTATCGACCGCCAAGAGCCCCGACACGCTGATGCTGGAAAAGCGCTTGTCGGACGCGCTCGGGCTCACTGTGAGCATCGAGGAACGCCGCAGGGGCGGCATTCTCAACATCCATTATCGCAACCTCGATCAGCTCGACGACGTAACGCGGCGACTGGAGCGGCGGGGCTAGCTGATATTCCCTTCATTATTCCAGTTACTTAGGCTACGCTTGCGGCGCGCAAAACGTGAGCTACATTGTAGCTCAGAGGTTTGCCATGGCCGAAAATGCCGTCGTTCGCGCCCGCATTGATGAACGCATCAAAAATGAAGCTGCCGCGGTGCTGGGCGCCATGGGCCTTACCGTGTCTGACGCCTTTCGACTTCTGATGGTGCGGATCGCTAGGGAGAAGGCGCTGCCGTTCGAGCCGCTTGCCCCCAACGCCGAGACCATCGAAGCCATGAAGGCGGCGCGACGCGGCGACCTCAAGGTCGCCGGCTCTCCCGACAAGTTGGTCGAGAGCCTGAATGAGGACG
This sequence comes from Xanthobacteraceae bacterium, assembly GCA_030037895.1. GTDB lineage: Bacteria > Pseudomonadota > Alphaproteobacteria > Rhizobiales > Xanthobacteraceae > BOG-931. The sequence goes on from JASHPW010000127.1 coordinate 7,401, forward strand.
GTTAGGTACACCAACCGCTTCAAGCGCGATTATAAACGCGAGCAGGTCGGCCGGCGCGGCAAGACGCTCGATACTGAATTGACCGAGGTCATCCGCCTTCTTGCTGCGGACATGCCGCTGCCTCGTCGCAACTTCGATCATCCGTTATCCGGGGAATGGAAAGATCACCGCGACCGTCGCGTGCGGCCCGATCTCATTCTCATCTACCGCAAACCGGACAATCAGCATCTCGATTTGGTGCGGTTCGGCTGGCACGGTGAGCTTGGATTTTGACAGCGCTATTCAGCCAGGCTTCGCTTCGGCCGGCGGACAACTCTCACCTTACCGCTGCTTCCGCCGCCGCAGAAGAATCGAGCGCCACCATCGGACTCAAGCCCCGACACGCCTGCTCCGGGCGGCATGTCGAGCTTCTCCAGGACCTCGTCCGTTTGCGGATCAATGCGCCGCAAATCGCTCTCGTCGCCTTCCCACGTGGCGTGCCACAGCTCGCCGTCGACCCAGGTGACTCCCGTGACAAAGCGGTCGGACGTGATGGTGCGAAGGATTGTCCCCGTTTGAGGATCGACTTGATGGATTTTACGATTCCGATTCTGCCCCACCCAAAGTGTCCCTTCGGCCCATGCCAGCCCCGACCCACCGCCCTCGGGAGCCGGAATCGTCGCGAGCACGCGGCCGGTCTTCGGATCGATCTTCTGGATGCGGTCATCGGCGATCTGAAACAAGTGCCGACCGTCAAAAGCCGTTCCGGCGTGCGAAGCGACACCGATCGCGCGCAGTTCCTTCCCGCTTTTGGGATCGAGCGCATGCAGCTTGTCGCCGGAAGCGAACCATACTTGTTCGCCGTCATAAGTGACCCCATTCACCCGCTCGGCGCCGGGAAAAGGTCCATATTCGCGGAGGATTTCGGCGATCGATCGTTTCATGCTTGTTTCTAGTCTAGTCGCCCGGCAGCAGCGCCGGGAGTAACAAAGTCGTCGTGAATCCCGGCACCGGGGGAGTGATCCAACGGCGAGAGCGCGCACGGCCGAACGACTGCACTTTGCCGGAAGCCGCAAGCGCATCGAGCGTGCGTTGCACGCTGCGCTGACTCTCGCCCAGCGCCAGTGCGAGTGCCGAACTCGACCATGACTCGCCGTCAGCGAGGAAGGCGAGCACCGCGGCGTGCTCTTCCTCGACCGGCCGCGCCAACACCGCGACCTCGCGCGCGCGGCGCGGCACCAAAGCAAAACCCTCTTTCGTTGCGCTCACGTCGGCAAGAGTCTGAAGCTTCCGGCGCAGCCGCCCGATTTCGACGCGCAGCCGGACGCGGTGCGATTCATCGGTGAATTTCGCCCGGAAGGCGCGGGCAATAAGCGTGCTCCTCGACACGTCCGAAGGCCATGCTTCGCCGAGAGCACGCGCGAGCGCGAACAACACCGGACGACCTGCGAGCGAGATCCTTGTGCCGGCCTCCCGCACGGCATGACGACAAGCATCCACGACCAGTGTTTTCGACGCCAGCAATGCTTCGACGTCTTCGAGCCGCACAAGCTGCTCTTCGCCGCGCGCAATCAGCCGCGCCGCGGGCGTATTCAAAACGAGCGTGGCGTTTTCGACCTCTGCTATCAGCGCGGCAATGCCCGCCTGACGGGCAGAGCGTCCGGCCCGCACCAGCGCGGCGTCTGCGGTTTTCGCCTGCAGGCGTCGCATCGCGATTCCCGCAACGACCAGCTCATGTGCCGCCCGCGATGCCGGTGGGAAGGGCGCCGGGTCGAGCCCGGCGAGTTTGCGCTCTGCCTCGTCGAGGCGCCCGATCAGGAGAAGGCGGCGGACTTCGAGATAGCGCGCATGCGCGGCATTCGCCCGGTCTCCATGCTGTTCGAGCGTCGCACGCGCCGCATCGAGGACTTTCGCCGAGAAGCCGAGATCGCGCGAGGCGAGCGCGATCTCCGCCTCGGCAACGACGCATCGCGCGCGTGCCACGGTCTCCCGCGGACCGAAGCCGCGGGCGGCCTTATGCAGCAGCGTTTTCGCCCGAACGAAATCGCCGAGTTGCGCCATGGCGATGCCGCGAAGCGCCAGCGCCGGTGCGTCGTCGCGCAGCGCGACCCGCTTCAATGCGCCGAGGGGGTCACCTGCGGCCAGCGCCCGTGCCGCCGCCGCGATCAGCGAGTCCATCGGAATCCCGCCACACTTGTCACTCCCCCCGGCTGCCGTCGCGCACCTAATCTACTCACGACACGGCCGGCAGGTCGTAATGAAGACGCAAGGAGCTGGAGCGCGCCATGACCGGCAAAAATTACACCGTGGCTTTCACAGTGGACAAATCTCCGGCGGAAGTCTTCGCCGCCGTCAATAATGTTCGCGGCTGGTGGTCGGGGGAAATCGATGGGCGCACCGACAGGGTCGGCGCGGAATTCACCTACCGCTATCAGGACCTGCATCGCAGCACCCAGAAAATCACGGAGCTGGTGCCGGGCAGAAAAGTCGTCTGGCACGTGTCGGGCGCCAGTATCAATTTCGTTAAAGACAAGCAGGAATGGAACAACACCGACGTTGTTTTTGAGATCACCAAGAAAGGCGACAAGACAGAACTGCGCTTCACCCATATCGGCCTCGTTCCGACCATCGAGTGCTATGGCAAGTGCGCCGGCGCCTGGGGCTTTTATATCAACGACAGCTTGCGCAGCTTGATCACCACGGGCAAAGGCGCCCCGAACGAGAAAGAGCGATAGACAAAGCCCCGATCATCGCGCGATCGGGGCCTTTATCGTCTCTGCCGGCCTTCTCGGGTAAAGCCGCCTACTCCGCCGCCGTCTGTCGCGTGCCGGTGCCGAAACGCCGCTCGATATAGTCGATGACGATCTTCTGGAAGTCCTGCGCCACCGTCGGGCCGCGCAACGTCATCGCCTTCTTGCCGTCGATGAATACGGGTGCGGCGGGAGCCTCGCCGGTGCCGGGAAGGGAAATGCCGATGTCGGCGTGCTTGCTCTCGCCCGGGCCGTTGACGATGCAGCCCATGACCGCGACGTTGAGACCTTCGACGCCGGGATAGCGCGTCTTCCATTCCGGCATCGAGTCGCGGATGAAGTTTTGGATCTTGGCCGCCAGCTCCTGGAACGTGGTCGAGGTGGTGCGGCCGCAGCCGGGGCAGGCGGCGACCAGCGGCACGAAGGTGCGCAACCCCAATGTCTGCAGCAGTTCCTGCGCGACTTTCACTTCGAGCGTGCGGTCGCCGTTCGGCTCGGGCGTGAGCGAGATGCGGATGGTGTCGCCGATGCCTTGCTGCAGCAGGACGCCGATCGCGGCGGACGAGGCGACGATGCCTTTCGAGCCCATGCCCGCCTCGGTGAGGCCGAGATGCAGCGCATAGTTCGAGCGCCGCGCCAATTCGCCGTAGACCGCGATCAGGTCCTGCACCGCCGACACCTTGGCGGAGATGATGATCTTCGAGCGCGGCAGGCCGATCTCCTCGGCGCGCGCGGCGGACAACAGGGCCGATTGCACCATGGCCTCGCGGGTCACGTCGCGCGCGTCCGCCGGATGGTTCGAGCGTGCGTTCTCGTCCATCAGATGCGTGAGCAGTTCCTGGTCGAGCGAGCCCCAATTGGCGCCGATGCGCACCGGCTTGCCGTAGCGGATCGCGGTCTCGACGATGGCGGAGAACTGGCGGTCCTTCTTCTCCTTGAAGCCGACATTGCCGGGATTGATGCGATATTTGTCGAGCGCCTCGGCGCAGGCGGGATGATCGGCGAGGAGCTTGTGGCCGATGTAGTGAAAATCACCGACGATCGGCACCTCGACGTTCATCCGCAACAGCCGCTCCTTGATGCGCGGCACGGCGGCGGCCGCCTCGTCGCGGTCCACGGTCACGCGCACCAGCTCCGAGCCGGTGCGGGCGAGCGCCGCCACCTGCTGCGCGGTCGCCTCGGCGTCGGCGGTGTCGGTATTGGTCATCGACTGCACCACGACGGGCGCGCCGCCGCCGATGGCGACGTTGCCCACCTGCACGGCGACGGTGCGGTGCCTTTCGGCGGGGCCGGAAAACTCCATCATGAGCAATCCTTTATCTTCCCTTCCCGTGGGGGGACTGACGGCGGGCCGTCGTGATGCACCACTAGCCCTTATGGTCCTCCTCCTTAAAGGGGAAGAGTGACAGGGATATAGCCTTACCGCGGCCGGTTGACGAGGACCAAGCCGGCGGCGACCAGCGCGACCGACAGCCCGAAGGGCGGGGTCAGCGGCTCGTTCAGGACCAAGTGGCCCGCTGCGACGCCGAATAACGGGGTCAGAAAGGTAAACGCCGACAGCCTGGCGGCCGAATAGCGCACGATCAGCGCGAACCACACCACATAGGTGACGCTCACCACCCAGACGGCCTGGTAGGCGAGGGCGCCGAGCGCCAGCGCCGAGGGCATCGCCTCGACACGCTCGCCGAACGCAAGGGCGCCGGCGGCGAGGAGCGGCACCGAGACCACAAGCTGATAGAGCATGGTCTTCTCGGCGCTGATGCGGTTGAGCGGGCTCGCCTTGATGACCAGGGTCGTCGCCGCCCACGCCAAGGCCGCGCCCACCATCATGACGTCGCCGAGCATCTGGTGCGGATCGGCGGCCGGAGTGGGCAGGCCGAAGGCGATGACGATGCCGGCGAACGACAGCGCCAACCCGCCCCATTGCGAGGGACGGAAATGATCGCCGGGGATGAGCCAGCGCGATCCGAGCACCACGAAAAATGGCGCCAGATAGATGAACAGCACGGCGCGCGTCGCCGTGGTGAACAGGAGGCCGCGATAGATCAGCAGGAACTCGAGAGCGAACAGCGCGCCGGCGGCGATGCCGGCCGGCAACGTGCCGTCACGCTTGAACAGCGCGATCCCGCGCAGCCGCGCCCAGGCTCCGACCAGGAGCGCCGCGACGAATGAACGGGTCGCCGACTGGATCAGCGGCGGGATATCGTGGATGGCGAGCTTGACCGCGACCTGATTGAAGCCCCAGGTCAGGCAAAGCGCGACGATGAGCGCGATCGCGATCGCGTCGAGCGGACGGGATTGTGGGGAGTGGGGCACAGACGCTCGGTTCGATTCCAAGGCGAGGGAAAGGCACGCGGGGCGAAGCCGACCAAATCCGCCGAAGCGGGAAAAGGCAACCCGTCAGCGCGCGCGGCAGTGCGAGCAAATGCCGGCGATTTCGATCACCGGGCTTTTGGGCGCAAAGCCCGCCGCCCGCGACGACGCCTTGAGGGCATCGGCGACGCCGCCCCCCGGCGCTTCGCCGACGGCGCCGCAGCGCTCGCAGATGAGGAACACGATGAGATCCTTGCCGGCGTGATTGTGCACGCAGGCCACGAACGCATTGCGGCTCTCGATGCGATGAACGAGGCCGTTGTCGCGCAGGAAATCGAGTGCCCGGTAGACCGTGATCGGAGCCGGACGGCCGGTGTCCGCGAGCCGCTCCATGATCTCGTAGGCGCCGAGCGGCCGGTGGCTGGCGAGCAGCGCTTCGAGCACCTGGCGACGCATCGGCGTCAGTCGTTGCGCCCGCGCCGCGCACAGCTCTTCTGCACGGGCCAGCGCCGTGCTGGCACAGCGGTCATGGTCGTGGTCGGGCGCCGGGAAAATCGGATGCGGCAAGATCGTCATCTCTTGGCCATCGAATTTGCTTAGTTGAGTCCGGCCGGAGGCTCCTCTGCGGCATTGTAGCGTCTAGACCGGCCTCGCGAAAACGTGACGAGATTGCCGGCTTTCACGTTGCACTGCAGCAAGAAGCGTCTCACATTGCCGGCGACCTACCGACAGTCCAGGCAGCAGAGGGCGCTTTTCGCCGCGGCGCCGTTTTGAAGTGGGGATCGTCATGCTGAAAGGAAAGACTGCGCTCGTCACCGGCTCGACTTCGGGCATCGGCCTTGCCATCGCCCGCGCGCTCGCCGCGCAGGGCGCCAACGTCACCATCAACGGTTTCGGCGACAAGGCCGCGATCGAAAAGGAGCGCAGCGGAATCGAAAAGGATTTCGGCGTCAAGGCGGTCTATTCGCCGGCTGACATGACCAAGCCCGCCGAGATCGCCGCCATGGTGCGCACCGCCGAGCAGACCTTCGGCGCGCTCGACGTGCTCGTCAACAATGCCGGCATTCAGTACGTCGCCCCGATCGAGGAGTTCCCGATCGAAAAATGGGACCAGATCATTGCGATCAATCTCGCGGCGTCGTTTCACAGCATTCGCGCCGCGATACCCGGCATGAAGTCGCGCCGATGGGGCCGCATCGTCAACACCGCCTCCGCGCACTCGCTCGTCGCCTCGCCGTTCAAGGTGGCCTACGTCTCGGCCAAGCACGGGCTCGCCGGTCTCACCAAGACGGTCGCGCTCGAAGTCGCGACCTTCGGCATCACCGCGAACTGCATCAGTCCCGGCTACGTTTGGACCCCGCTGGTCGAGAAGCAGATTCCGGACACGATGAAGGCGCGCGGAATGACCGCGGAGCAGGTCAAGCGCGACGTGCTCCTGGCCGCGCAGCCGACCAAGGAGTTCGTCACCGTGGATCAGGTCGCCGCCCTTGCCGTCTATCTGTGCTCCGACGCGGCGAAATCGATCACCGGCGCCAACCTTTCGATCGACGGCGGCTGGACTGCAGAATGAAACGGTCATTTCGGCGCCGCGCCGACGGGCCCGGTCCTTCGGCTGGCCCGCTGACCAACGCGGCGAGGAGCCGGAAATCCATATTCACCACAGCGTCAAGATGATGCCAACGATCGCGAGCCTCGCTTTCCGTGTTATGGAATCCGGGCTCGCGCTGCGCATTCCCGAATGACGGCTTCATGAAAAAAATTCTCTCCGCCTTGTTGCCCGGCCGCGATACGGAGCAGAAGCCTTCGCCGACGACCAAGCGCATCAATCTTGCGCTGCAGGGCGGCGGCGCGCATGGCGCATTCACCTGGGGAGTGTTGGATCATTTGCTCAGCGACGAGCGCTTGGTGGTCGAAGGCGTTTCCGGCACCTCCGCGGGTGCGGTCAACGCCGTGATGTTCGCCGACGGCTTGGCGCGCGGCGGACGCGCGGAAGCGCAAAAGCGACTTGCCGATTTCTGGCGCGCGGCGAGCAGCACCGGCAATCTGCCGGCATTGCAGCGCACGGTGATGGAACGGCTGTTGTCGTTTACGCCGCTCGAAAGCACACCGGTGCAGGCATGGCTCGATGCGATGTCGCGGTACTTTTCGCCGTATGACGTCAACCCGCTCAACATCAATCCGCTCAAGGATCTGTTCGAACGCATGGTCGATTTCGAGGCGTTGCGCGCCTATGCCGATTTGCAGATTTTCATCTCCGCGACCAACGTGCGGACCGGCCGCGTGCGCATTTTCCCGCGCGAGAAGATCACGGCCGACGCGGTGATGGCTTCGGCTTGCCTGCCGGTCATGTTCCGCGCCGTCGAGATCGACGGCGTGCCCTATTGGGACGGCGGCTATCTCGGCAACCCCGTCATCTTTCCGTTTTTCGGCACCACCACGACCGAGGATGTCCTGGTGGTGCAGATCAACCCGCTGGTCCGGCAAACGACGCCGACCTCCGCCGGCGAGATCATGAACCGCATCAACGAGATCACGTTCAATTCCCCGCTCATGGCCGAGTACCGCGCCATGGAGTTCGTCGCCCGTCTGATCGATCAGGGACGGCTGCCGCACGGCACCGGACCCGGTCAATATCGTCGCGTTAACATTCACCGCATCGTGCTCGACCGTTTCGGCACGCAGTTCGACGCCTCCAGCAAGCTCTCGACCGATTATGATTTCTTCGAAATGCTGCACGTCAACGGCAAGCGCGCCGCCCGGCGCTTTCTCGATGAGCATTTCGACGATATCGGCGTGAAGGGCACGGTGGATTTGCGCGCCGAAGTCCAGGCCGAATGGGCGTGACGGGCCGGCGGCCATGGCGAAGCCGACACCGCTCGTCACCGCCGAGGTTGGCCCTGCGCGGCTTGAAATCTGCGTTGCCGATATCACCACGCTTGCACTTGACGCCATCGTCAATGCGGCCAACCGCACATTGCTCGGCGGCGGCGTGGATGGTGCGATCCATCGCGCCGCCGGGCCGGGCCTGCTCGCCGAATGCGCGACGCTCGGCGGCTGCGAGACCGGCGCAGCGAAGATCACGCGCGGCTATCGGTTGCCGGCGAGGCACGTGATCCACGCGGTCGGGCCGGTGTGGAGCGGCGGCGGCAGGGGCGAAGAGGATTTGCTCGCGTCCTGTTATCGCAGGTCGCTTGAGCTTGCCGCCGCCGATCGGCTTCGCTCGCTCGCCTTTCCGGCGATCTCGACCGGCGTCTATCGCTTCCCGCCCGATCGCGCCGCGCGCATCGCGGTCGGGACCGTCGCGGCCGAACTCGCGGCATCGCCGCGCGGCATCGAGCGTGTCGTGTTCTGCTGCTTTGCGCGGGAAGCGGCCGACCACCACATCGCCGCCGTCGCCGAGCTTGGACTCGCCTGAGCGGCAGGTCGTTCCGTCCGAAATGATCCTCCTGCAAGGCTGCTCTGCGGGAGATGCTCTCGAATTATAAGTCACCTTATATTAAGTGTCCTGAGCAAAGCTATCGGGAACAAGAGATTGGATCCATGCCTTCACGTTCGCTCAACCGAGAATTTGCTTTTATCCTCAACGATGTAGCGCGCCTGCTGCGAACCTATGCGGACCACAAAGCGGCACAGTTCGGCATCACGCGCGGCCAATGGGCGGTGCTGGTGCGGCTCGACCGGTGCGAGGGTTTAAAGCAATCGGAACTCGCCGAAATGCTCGATTTGCAGCCGATCACGCTCACGCGGCTCCTCGACAAACTCAGCGACGGCGGCCTGATCGAGCGCCGGCCGGATGCCGCCGACCGCCGCGCCAAACGCCTGTTCTTGACCCCGGCGGCGCGGCCCTTGCTCGAAAAGCTCGCCGCTCTCGGCGAGGAAACGATGGCGGGCACGCTCGCCGGCGTCGATCGCGCGCGCATCGAGCAGATGGTCTCCGAGCTTGCGGTAGTGAAAGAAAATCTGCGGCGGCTGATCCAGCAACGCGGCGTCGACCAGACGGCGGGAGAGCGGCGCTATGGCTGAAGCTCTCCGCAAATCCGTGCCGCCGGCACGCGAGGAAGCGCCGGATACACCGAGGACGCCGCCGATCGCACCGGTCGCCGCGCCGCCGCCCGCTCACGACCGGAACGCCGCCCACAACCGGCCGCGCCGTCGCGATCGGCTGCGCTGGGCGTTATTCGCGCTGCTGCCGTTCGCGCTCATCATCGGCTGTTATTGGTACGTCACCGGCGGAGAGGTGATGTCGACGGATGACGCCTATGTCGAAGCCGACAAAGTCGGCGTCTCCACCGACGTTTCCGGCATCGTCAAAGAGGTCGCTGTCACGGAGAACCAGCACGTCACCGCCGGCCAGGTTCTCTACCGGCTCGATCCGCGGCAATTCCAGATCGCCCTCGACAACGCCAAGGCCAATTTGGCGCAGACGGCGCTGGCGATCGAGGCGATGAAGCAGGATTACAAACGCATGGTGAGCGAGGCCGCCGCGCAACAGGCGCAGGTCGACCTCGATCAAGTGAACTACGACCGCAACGCCGCGTTGCTGCGCAGCGCCACCGTTGCGCAGTCGGTCTATGACCAGTCGCGCTACACGCTCGACAACGACAAGGGCAAACTCGCCGCGCTGCGCGAGCAGGCGCAAGTCCAGCTTGCCAAGCTCGGCGGCGATCCGGACGTCGATGTGACCCGGCACCCGCAATACCTGCAGGCGCAGGCGCAGGTCGCGGAGGCGCAGCGCCAGCTCGATCATACGGTGATAACGGCGCCGTTCGCCGGGACGGTCACCAACGTGCCGGCGATCGCGCCCGGAAAATACCTCGCGGCTTCGACGACCGCCTTTTTCCTCGTCGACACCGATCACGTCTGGATCGACGCCACGCCGAAGGAGACGGAGCTCACTTATGTGCGGCCCGGACAGTCCGTGACGGTGACGGTCGATACCTATCCGGACCGCGTGTGGCACGGCGTCGTTGACAGCGTGAGCCCGGCGGCGGCGCAGGAGTTCTCGCTGCTGCCGGCGCAGAACACCAGCGGCAATTGGGTGAAGGTCGTGCAGCGTGTCCCGATGCGCGTGCACCTCGACACAAGCGACAAGACGCTGCCGCCGCTGCGCGCCGGGATGAGCGTCGAAGTCAACGTCGACACCGGGCATGCGCGCGGCCTGCCGCGCTTCCTGACCCGTTGGTTCGGCGAAGCTCGGCGGGATCGGTGATGGCGGGTGAGGGCGCGCCGCAGGGTGGGATGCGCGGAGCGGTCACGGTCTGCGTGATCCTCGCCACCCTTATGCAGGCGTTGGATACGACCATCGCCAATGTTGCGCTGCCCTACATGCAGGGCAGCGTCGCGGCGAGCCAGGACCAGATCGACTGGGTGTTGACGTCCTATATCGTCGCTGCCGCGATCATGACGCCGCCGACCGGCTTTCTCGCCCGCCGCTTCGGATTGAAGCGTCTGTTCCTGGTCGCCATCGGCGGCTTTACCGCCGCCTCGATGCTGTGCGGGATGGCGCAATCCTTGACGCAGATCGTGCTTTTCCGCGTCCTGCAGGGCGCGTTCGGCGCCGCGCTGGTTCCGCTCTCGCAATCCGTTCTGCTCGGCACCTATCCGCGGGAGCGTCACGGCTTCGCCATGGCGCTGTTCGGCATCGGCGTGATGATCGGGCCGGTACTGGGCCCGGTTCTCGGCGGCTGGCTCACCCAGAACTACAGTTGGCGCTATGTCTTTTACATCAACCTGCCGATCGGCATCCTCGATTTGCTCGGCATCATGGCTTTCCTGCCGGAGTTTCCGCAGAATCCGGCCGGCAAGCTCGACTGGTTCGGCTTCGGCACCCTGAGCGTCGGACTCGGCGCCCTGCAAATCATGCTCGACCGCGGCGAGCAGAAGGACTGGTTCGGCTCGCCCGAGATCGTCATCGAGGCGATCGTCGCCGTCTCGGCGTTCTATCTGTTCCTCGTCCATACCTTCACCGCGGACGAGCCCTTTGTCAGGCCGGGTTTGTTCCGCGATCGCAACTTCGCCGCCGGCATGCTGTTCATCGCCATCGTCGGCCTCACCTATTACGCCTCGATGGCGCTGCAGCCGCCCTATCTCCAGGAGCTGATGAACTACCCGGTCGTCACCTCCGGCCTGGTGATGGGCCCGCGGGGCGTCGGCACCATGGCCTCCATGCTGGTCGTCGGGCGATTGGTGGGGCGCGCCGATACCCGCGTCCTGCTCGCCGTCGGGCTCGCCCTTACGGCGTGGTCGTTTTCCGCGATGACCGGCTGGACGCCGGACGTATCGCAGGCGGCGATCATCGGCGTCACCATGGTCCAGGGCTTCGGCCTCGGCTTTCTCTTCGTGCCGCTGAGCGCGGCGACCCTGTCGACATTGCCGCTGAAGCAGCGCACCGAAGGCGCCGGTTTGTTCAGCCTGTCGCGCAACATCGGCTCGAGCATCGGCATTTCCGTGGTGAACAGCCTGCTGATACGCAATACGCAGGTGAACCACGCCGCGATCGTGCAGCACGTGACGTCGGTGAACCGCGCCTTCGAAAGCCCGGCGATTGCACACTTCTGGAATCCGCTGACCGCCGTCGGCCGCGCCGCCCTCGACGCCGTGGTGACGCGCCAGGCGCAGATCATCGCCTATATCGACGATTACAAGTTCCTGATGATCGCAACGCTGGTCGTGATCCCGTTGCTCATCGTGTTCAAGAGGCCGGGCGCCGGCCGCGCCGCGGAGCCCGTCGCGGTCGCGGATTGAAGCGTCATTCCGATGCTTCAACCTCCCCTGCAAAAGCGGGGGAGGATGAAAGAGTCAGATCACTACTCCCCCGCCGCGGCGGCTTCGCGCGGCTCGGCGGCCTCGGCCTTCTGCTTGGCTTCGAGGTCTTCGCCGGTCTGCTGATCGACGGCTTTCATCGACAGCCGCACCTTGCCGCGCTCGTCGAAGCCGAGGAGCTTGACCTTGACCTTGTCGCCTTCCTTGACCACGTCGGTCGTTTTCTGCACCCGGCGAGGCGCCAACTGGCTGATATGGACGAGGCCGTCCTTGGAGCCGAAGAAGTTCACGAAGGCGCCGAAGTCCATCACCTTGACGACGGTGCCGTCGTAGATGTGGCCGACCTCGGGCTCGGAGGCGATCGACTTGATCCAGTTGATCGCCGCCTTGATCGAGTCCGCCTTGGCGGAGGCGACCTTCACCGTGCCGTCGTCGGCAATGTCAATCTTGGCTCCGGTCTTCTCCACGATCTCGCGGATCACCTTGCCGCCCGAGCCGATCACCTCGCGGATCTTGTCGACCGGGATTGAAAGCACCTCGATGCGCGGCGCATGCTCGCCGAGTTCGGCGCGGGCTTGCGTGATCGCCTTGGCCATCTCGCCGAGGATGTGCAGGCGTCCGTCCTTGGCCTGGGCGAGCGCGATGCGCATGATCTCCTCGGTGATGCCGGAGATCTTGATGTCCATCTGCAGCGAGGTGACGCCGCGCTCGGTGCCGGCGACCTTGAAATCCATGTCGCCGAGGTGGTCCTCGTCGCCGAGAATATCGGAGAGGACGGCGAAGCGCTCCTCTTCCTTGATCAGCCCCATGGCGATGCCCGCCGTCGGCCGCTTCAGCGGCACGCCGGCATCCATCAGCGCCAGCGACGTGCCGCACACCGTCGCCATCGACGAGGAGCCGTTCGACTCGGTGATCTCGGAGACGACGCGAATCGTGTAGGGGAACTCGAGGTGCGCCGGCAAGACCGGATGAATGGCGCGCCAGGCGAGCTTGCCGTGGCCGATCTCGCGCCGGCCGGGCGCGCCGAGCCGGCCGGTTTCTCCGACCGAGAACGGCGGGAAGTTGTAGTGCAGCAGGAACGTCTCCTTGTAGGTGCCCTGCAGCGCGTCGACGAACTGCTCGTCCTCGCCGGTGCCGAGCGTCGCCACGACCAGCGCCTGGGTCTCGCCGCGGGTGAACAGCGCCGAGCCGTGGGTGCGCGGCAGCACGCCGACCTCGCAGGCGATCGGACGCACGGTGCGCACGTCGCGGCCGTCGATGCGGCGGCCCTTATCCAAGATATTCCAGCGCACGATCTTGGCTTCCAGGTCCTTGAACGCGCCGGCGACCTGGAGTTTCGGATATTTCGGCTCCTCCACGCCGTCCGGGCAGAAATGGTCGAGCACGCGCTGTTTCGCGGCGTCGATCGCGGCGTGGCGCTCCATCTTGTCGGCGATCGAATAGGCGGCGCGCAGGTCCTCTTCGATCAGGCCGCGCAGCTCGTTGTCGAGCGCCGAATTGTCCGGCAGATCAAGCTCGCGCGGCTCCTTTGCCGCCTTCTCCGCGAGGCGGATGATGGCCTCGATCACCGGCTGGAAGTGGCGGTGCCCGAACATGACGGCGCCGAGCATCACCTCTTCGGCCAACTCCTTGGCTTCCGACTCGACCATCAGGACGGCGTCCTGCGTGCCGGCGACGACGAGGTCGAGCCGGCTTTCCGCCATTTCGTCGATCTGCGGGTTGAGCACGTACTCGTTGTTGATGAAGCCGACGCGGGCGGCGCCGATCGGACCCATGAACGGCGCGCCCGAGAGCGTGAGCGCGGCGGACGCCGCCACCATCGCCACGATGTCGGGATCGTTCTCGAGGTCGTGCGACAGCACGGTCACGATCACCTGCGTGTCGCAGCGCCAGCCCTCGGCGAACAGCGGCCGCACCGGACGGTCGATGAGGCGGGAGACCAGCGTCTCCTTTTCCGTCGGCCGCGCCTCGCGCTTGAAATAGCCGCCGGGAATGCGCCCCGCGGCATAATACTTTTCCTGGTAGTTGCAGGTGAGCGGGAGGAAATCGAGTCCTTCTTTGGGCTCTTTGGCGGCGACGACGGTGGCGATGACGGTGGTGTCGCCGTACGAAGCGAACACCGCTCCGTCGGCCTGGCGGGCGAGTCGGCCGGTCTCTAGCGTGAGCTTGCGGCCACCCCAGTCAAGTTGCACACGATGGATGTCGAACATTGCGATTGTCTCTCATGGTTTTCGCGAAAGAGCGAAAGCCATAAGCAAGACGGCGAGACGCTGTCGGCGCAGCGCCGCTGCACTGCCTGCCCAGCGTCCGGCGATCCTGCCATGGCCTTCGAACCTTCCCGGATATGGACGGGCCAACGGCCCGTCGCTCCAAATCGGCAGCGACGCTGCCGCACGGCGAGCGGAGGGCTGACGCGCTCCGCCACGAAACGCGCGGGATTTCCGCGCGCGAACTTTTCAACGGCGAATACCCAGCCGTTCGATCAGCTCCTTGTAACGCCCCTCGTCCGTGCGCCGAAGATAATCGAGTATCTGGCGGCGCTGCGACACGAGCCTTAACAGCCCGCGCCGCGAATGGTTGTCTTTGATGTGGGCCTTGAAGTGATCCGTCAGGTTGTTGATCCGCTCCGACAACAGCGCAACCTGGACTTCGGGCGAACCCGTGTCGCCGGTTTTGACGGCGTATGTCTCGATAAGCTCCGCCTTACGCGCGGTGGTAATCGACATCGTCACCAACCTTTTCCTCTGCCGGCACGGCCGGCCACGCCGGTCAAATTGAACACGCGCCTGGGGACGACTTCGCCGCGGTCGACTTCGGCAATGGCCACGAGTTGACCGCTGCAAGCGACCTGGACCACGCCGCCGGAAATGGCGGCGTCCCGTCCGCGCAACAAAACGGCTTGACCCCGGCGGAGTCTTGCCGCGTCTGCCGGGCTCACGGCCAGCGCCGGGATGTCGTCCAGCGCGGTTTCGATCGGCAGCAGAAAATCGGCGAGACTTGCCTCGCCAGCGGCCGCTCTATGGCATAAAGATTCGAGCCGTTCCAGCGAAATCATGTCGCTCTCGCCGAACGGGCCGACCCGGCTGCGGCGCAAGGCCGCAACGTGACCGAGCGCTCCGTGCGCGCGGCCGAGGTCGCGGGCAAGCGCGCGCACATAGGTTCCCTTGCCGCATTCGGCCGCGAGCACGGCGTGATCCGGATCGGGCGTGGCGACGAGGGCGAGCCGATGTATCGCGACCGGGCGCGGGGCGATCTCGACCGCTTCGCCTTCGCGCGCCAGATCGTAGGCGCGCTCGCCGTCGATCTTCACCGCGGAAAATCGCGGCGGCACTTGCTCGATCGTGCCGGTGAAGCGCGGTAGCAGGGCGTGGATTGCCGCCGCGTCGGGACGGGCCGCGCTTGTATTCACGACTCGGCCTTCGGCGTCGTCGGTATCGCGCTCCTCGCCCCAGCGCACGGTAAACCCATAAGCCTTGCGGCTGTCGACCACGAACGGGACGGTCTTGGTTGCTTCGCCGAGTGCGATCGGCAGACATCCGGAGGCCAGTGGATCGAGCGTGCCGGCATGGCCGGCGCGCTTGGCCGCGAACAGGCGCTTGACGATCGATACGGCGTGCGTCGAGGTCATGCCGATCGGCTTGTCAAGCACGACCCAGCCGTGCACGTCGCGCTTTATTTGTTTGTTCTTTTTCGCCGCCTGCTCGGAACGTCCCCCTTCTCCTTGCGGGGAAGGGTCGGGGTCGTCCCGTCGCGCGTGTGCGACGGCGACCCCGGCGAGGGGGGACATATCGGTGGTCGGCACGCGCGGCGCCTTATTCATGACTCGTCCTCTTCGCCGTCGAGGTCGCGCCGGACGGCGGGCGTCCGCAACAGCTTCTCGATTCGGTCCGCTTCGTCGAATCGCTCGTCGATGCGGAAGCGAATCTCGGGAGCGAATTTCAGGTTGACGCGCCGCGCGATTTCGCCGCGCATGTAGCGCTTGTTGCGGTCGAGCGCATCGAGCACCTTTTCTTCATCGCCCCCGCCGAGCGGCATGACGTAGATCGTGGCGAGCCGCAGATCGGCGCTCATGCGCACTTCGGGGACCGTGATCGTGTGCGCTTCGATCACCGGATCATGGATGTCGCCGCGCAAAAACATGTCGGCGATGGCGTGGCGGACAAGCTCGGCGACGCGCAGTTGACGCGGTGAAGCGCCGGCCGTCGGATCGCGATGCTGCTGATGTGCCATTCTCTTCGCTATTTTTCGTCGCCTCCGGGCTTGATCCGGGCATCCATATTGATTTCTGCGACGATCGACCTTGCTCGATGGATTGTCGGCACTGCGCACCAAGGCGGCGCCTCGCGCCTGTTGCCGGCGCTGACGGGGCTCGGCGCCACGCGCGGATGTGAGCCTTGAACTCACAGCGTCCGCTGCACGCTCTCCACCCGGTAGCACTCGACCACATCGCCGACCTTCATGTCCTGGTAGTTCTCGAAGGCCATGCCGCATTCCTGGCCGGCGACGACCTCGCGCGCGTCGTCCTTGAAGCGCTTGAGCTGCGACAGCTTGCCTTGATGGACGACGAC
Source organism: Xanthobacteraceae bacterium (assembly GCA_030037895.1). Classification (GTDB taxonomy): domain Bacteria; phylum Pseudomonadota; class Alphaproteobacteria; order Rhizobiales; family Xanthobacteraceae; genus BOG-931. The sequence goes on from JASHPW010000127.1 coordinate 23,773, forward strand.
GTTGTCGCGAATGAGCCGCACATTGGCGCCGCGCTCGACGACACCGTCGGTCACGCGGCAGCCGGCGACGTTGCCGACCTTGGAAACCTTAAAGATTTCGAGAATCGCGGCGTTGCCGAGTATGGTCTCGCGCAGCGTCGGCGCCAGCAGACCCGACATCGCTTTCTTCACGTCATCGACCAGGGCGTAGATGATGTCGTAGTAGCGGATCTCGACGCCGGCCCGCTCGGCGGCTTCGCGCGCCTCCTTGTGCGCGCGGACATTGAAGCCGATGACGGCGGCGCCTGAGGCTTCCGCCAGCGTTACGTCGGATTCGGTGATGCCGCCGACGCCGGCGAAAATGACGCGCGCGGCGACCTCCTCGGTCGATAATTTCTCCAGCGCCCCGACGATGGCTTCGATCGAGCCTTGCACGTCGCCCTTGATCACCAGCGGGAATTCCTTGCGGCCGGCGATCTTGAGCTGGTTCATCATCTGCTCGAGCGAACCGCGCATGCCGGTCTGCCGCGCCGCCATTTTTTCGCGCTTCTGCCGGACGCGATAGTCGGTGATCTCTCTGGCGCGCCCCTCGGTGGCGACGACGGCGAGCCGGTCGCCGGCCTCCGGCGTGCCGTTGAAACCCAGCACCTCGACCGGCATCGACGGGCCGGCCGCCACCACGGAATGGCCGGTGTCCGCCACCAGCGCGCGCACGCGGCCCCATTCGGAGCCGGCGACGACGATGTCGCCGGGCTTGAGCGTGCCGCGTTGCACGAGGACGGTCGCAACCGGGCCGCGACCGCGATCGAGCCGCGCTTCGATCACCGTGCCTTCCGCCGGCCGGTTTGGATTGGCCGTGAGTTCGAGGACCTCGGCCTGGAGGGCGATGACGTCGAGCAGCTTGTCGAGATTGCGCTTCTCCTTGGCCGACACCTCGACTTCGAGCACCTCGCCGCCGAGCGATTCGACCTGGATCTCGTGCTGCAAGAGTTCATTGCGCACGCGCTCGGGCTTGGCGTCCGGTTTGTCGATCTTGTTGATGGCGACGATGATCGGCACCTTCGCCGCCTTGGCATGTTGGATCGCCTCCACCGTCTGCGGCATGACGCCGTCGTCGGCGGCGACCACCAGCACCACGATATCGGTGATCTTGGCACCGCGCGCGCGCATGGCGGTGAAGGCGGCGTGGCCCGGCGTGTCGATGAAAGTGATGCGGCCGCCGGAGGGCGAGGTCACCTGGTAGGCGCCGATGTGCTGGGTGATGCCGCCGGCCTCGGCGGCCGCGACATCGGTCGAGCGAATGGCGTCGAGCAGCGACGTCTTGCCGTGATCGACGTGGCCCATGATGGTCACGACCGGGGCGCGCGGCTGCAGGTTCGCCGGGTCATCCGGAGCGGCGAACATGCCTTCTTCGACGTCCGATTCGGCCACGCGCCGGACGGTGTGGCCGAGCTCCTCGGCAATGAGCTGTGCGGTATCGGCGTCGATCGTATCGGTGATCTTGGCCATGTGACCCTGCTGCATGAGGATGCGGATCACGTCGACGGCGCGCTCGGCCATGCGATTGGCCAGTTCCTGGATCGTGATCGTTTCGGGGATGGTCACCTCGCGGGCGATCTTTTCCTTCGGCTCGTCGCGGTGGCCGGTCATGCGCTGTACGCGGCGACGGAAGGAAGCGACCGAGCGTTCGCGGATTTCGTCGGCGGAAAGCGCGGTCACGACGGTCAGCCGGCCGCGGCGTTTTTCGCCGCCGCTGCGCGGGGCCTTGGGCGCGGGCGCCGGCCGCGCCGCCGCGCCGCCGCGGCGGACACGCGGGGCCTCTTCCTCGTCGGCTTCGAGCGATGGTCGCGCGCCGCCCGGCTTTACCGTCGCCGTCTCCACGCCGAACCGCTTCTTGGCGACTTCGTCGGCCTTGCGCTTGGTTTCTTCATCGTGTTTGCGGCGTTCTTCTTCGTCGTGTTTGCGCGCTTCCGCCTTCGCCCGCTCGGTGCGTTCCGCTTCTTCGCGGCTTTGGCGAATACGCGCCTCTTCCTCGGCGATCTTGCGCTCTTCCGCCTCACGCAGGCGGGCGTCGGCGAGCGCATGGGCGCGGGCGCTGCGCTCCTCTTCCGTGAGCGTTCGCAGCACGACGCCGGAGGACTTGGGCGCGGCGGGAGCCGCGGCCGGCGCGGTTGCAACGGCGGCTGCGGCCGCCGCGGATTTGATGGCGGGGCGCTTCGGCGCAGTAGCGCGATCCACGGGCGCTGCCGCTTCTGCCTTGGTCTCGCTTGGACCGGCAATGCGGCGCTTCACCTTCTCGACGACCACCGCCTTGCTGCGACCATGGCTGAAGCTTTGGCGCACCACGCCCTGCTCGACGCCGCCGCGTTTGAGCGTCAGCGTCTTCGTCGAGCTCACGCTCAGCTTCTCGCCGCTGTTCTTTGTCGTCTCAACCATCCGCACCATATCCATACGCATCGGTAGCGCCGGCCCGCTAGTTCGGCGCTGCCTTCCCGGCCTGATTGTGCTGATCGCCGGTCCGAAACCGTTCAAGGCGCCGGCATCGCGCCAAAAAGGTTTCGCTCGCTGGTCCGGCGAGCAGGGCTGCATGTACCACATTTGCGCGGTGCAATGCCAAATCCAATTGCGCCGAGGTGAGGAATCCGATCACAACGGGCGGTCGGGCCGATCGCCCTCGGCGCAAGGCCGCGTCGAGCTTGCGGATTCCCTCTACCGAAGCCTCGGCGGCGTGCAAAAGAGCGACTGGCTCCTCCCGCTCGAGCGTCGCTTCGCTTTTCGCGAAGCCGGCGGCGACCAGTCCGGACTTGCCGGCGATGGCGAGCGCATCGAGGGCGGCGCGTTCCAGCAGGCGCTCGGTGCGGACGACGAGGTCCGAGGGGAGGCGAACCTCGCGCTTGAACCCACGGACAAAGGCTTTGCGCTTGATCGCTTCACCGAGCGCATCCTTTGTCGCGGTCACCCAAAGGCCGCGTCCGGGCAATTTGTGTTTGACATCGGCGACCGCCTCGCCATCCGGCCCGATGACGAACCGGATCAGGTCGGAGATCGGCCGCACGGTGCGCGTGGCGACGCAGAAGCGTTCGCGTGCGTGTCCGCGCGGTCCGCTGTCGAACTCGACGTCGGCGGTCGGGGCAGTCATGCGCGCGTTTGCTCCTTCAGCTCTGCGCCTCGGGGAGCGTCGCCTCCTCCGCGACCGGCGGCGGAGCCAGGTCGGCCTCGTCAACCCAGCCGGCCTTCAGCCGCGCCTGCATGATGAGCGCCTCGATGTCCTCGCGCGGAATATCGAAGTCGTCGAGAATGCCGGCTTCGCGGACGGTCTCGCCGTCCTTGCGCTCGGTCCAGCCGGCGAGGTCGTCGGTCGCACAGCCGGCCAAATCCTCGACGGTCTTGATGCCGTTCTCGCCGAAGCGGACCAACATCGCCGTGGTGACGCCGGACACCTCCTTGAGCGCGTCCTCCACCCCAAGCTCCTTGCGTTTGGCGTCGAGCTCGGCCTCGATCTTGGCGAGGTAATCGCGGGCGCGGGTCTGCAACTCGCCCGCCGTGTCGGCATCGAAGCCTTCGATGCCGGCGATCTCCTTCACATCGACCATCGCCAAATCCTCGACCGAGCCGAACCCTTCCGCCGCCAGCAATTGTCCGATCACCTCATCGACGTTGAGCGCCTCGACGAACAGGCGCGTGCGGTTCTCGAACTCGGCCTGGCGACGTTCCGATTCCTCCTGTTCGGTGAGGATGTCGATGTCCCAGCCGGTGAGCTGGGAGGCAAGCCGCACGTTCTGGCCGCGCCGGCCGATGGCGAGCGAGAGCTGCTGATCGGGCACCACCACCTCGATCCGCTCGCGCTCCTCGTCGAGCACCACTTTGGCGACCTCGGCGGGCGCCAGCGCGTTGACCACGAAAGTCGCAACGTCTTGCGACCACGGAATGATGTCGATCTTCTCGCCCTGCAGCTCGTTGACCACCGCCTGCACGCGCGAGCCGCGCATGCCAACGCAGGCGCCGACCGGATCGACCGAGGAATCGCGCGATTGAACCGCAATCTTGGCGCGCGAGCCGGGATCGCGTGCCACCGCCTTCACCTCGACGATGCCGTCGTAGATTTCCGGCACCTCCTGCGCGAACAGCTTCGACATGAATTGCGGGTGGGTGCGCGAGAGGAAAATCTGCGGGCCGCGTTGCTCGCGGCGGACGTCGTAGATGTAGGCGCGGATGCGATCGCCGTTGCGGAACTGCTCGCGCGGCAGCATCTCGTCGCGGCGCACGATCGCTTCGCCGCGACCGAGATCGACCACCACGTTGCCGTATTCGACCCGCTTGACGATGCCGTTGACGATGTCGCCGATGCGATCCTTGTACTCGTCGTATTGGCGGTCGCGTTCGGCTTCGCGCACCTTCTGCACGATCACCTGCTTGGCCGATTGGGCGGCGATGCGCCCATATTCGAGCGGCGGCAGCGAATCGGCGATGGTGTCGCCGATCTGCGCGGCGGGATGCCGCCGCCGCGCCTCGTCGAGGCTGATCTGCGATGCGGGATTCTCGACGGCCTCGACCACCAGCATGTGCCGGGACAAATGCAGTTCACCGCTTTTCGGGTCGATCTCCGCGCGCACTTCGGTCTCGCTGCCGTAGCGCGCGCGGGCGGCCTTGGCGATTGCGTCCTCCATGGCGCCGAGCACGATCTTGCGATCGATCGACTTTTCCCGGGCGACCGCATCCGCGATCTGTAAGAGTTCGAGTTTGTTGGCGCTGACCGCCGCCATGATTCAGTCTCCATTGCGCTGGCGCCCGCGTCGGTCTTGCTCCGCCGCGGCGTCCATCGGTTTCGATCGGTGAGATTCCCGTCCGTTGCGTCCTCGCCCGCGAGCTTCGTGCTCGCCGGCGGTGTCGCCATGCTTGCTCCGCCGCAACGCCGCGGAAATGAGCGCATCGGTGAGGGCAAGCTTCGCTTCCGTCATGTCGTCGATCCGCAACAGGATTTCCGTCCGCTCGGCCGCGGCTCCCTCAAGGCAACGAAGGCGCACGCACTCGCCGTCGGCGCCGACAAGCTCGCCGCGGAAGCGCCGGCGGCCGGCGATGGGAACGAGCATCTCCACCTGGGCGAACTGGCCGGCATAGCGGTCGAAATCCGAGCGCCGCACCAGCGGCCGGTCGATGCCGGGCGAAGAGATCTCCAGCCGATACGGACCTTCGATCGGGTCGGCGGCGTCGAGCACCGGCGAGAGCGCCCGGGAAGCCGCTTCGCAATCCTCGATGCTCATGGCGCCGTCGGGCCGCTCGGCCATGATCTGCACCGTACAGCCGGAGGCCGCCGAAATGCGCACGCGCACCAGCCGATAGCCGAGCTCCGCCAGCACCGGTTCGACGATCGCGGCGATGCGCGCGGCGCGCCCGGGCTCGGTGATGAGCCGCTCTTCGTCGGCAAAGGTCGTCAGCCTGTCGTCCATGCTGTCCGCGGCCATCTAATCCTGCACCAGGATCCGGCAAAGGAAGGGTCGGCCCTCGGGTAACAAAAAAGAGCGGGTCCCGGGGGGCCCACTCTCAAAACCGTTCGGATGAACCGACCGTTATGAGGTATCCAATGACGGACGCGCCGAATATAACCTTTTATCAGGCCGTTGCAAGAGGCCCTTCAGGGATCGGTAATCAGTAATCAGTAATCAAGTACGCGCTGAGAACCGCCGATTGCCGATTTCTGAAGACTGATGCCTGCATGGGTGCCGCCCTCTCCCTGATCCCCGAGCTCGACGAGGTCGTCCAGCGCGGCTCGCGTGAGAAGCGCGTCGAGACCCTGCAGCGCATCACGGCTCTCTTCCTCGACGGCGCCGGCCGTTATAGTGACGATCACGTCGATCTTTTTGATGACGTCTTCGGGCTGCTCATCGAGGAGATCGAGACCAAGGCGCGCGCCGAGCTTGCGAGCCGTCTTGCGCCGGTCGGTAACGCGCCGGCCAAGGTGCTGCGTGCGCTCGCCCGCGACGACGACATCGCCGTTGCCGGACCGGTGCTGAAGCTCGCGCCGCGCCTGACGGAAGCCGATCTCATCGATGTCGCCAGCACCAAGGGTCAGGCCCATCTGCAGGCCATCTCGGCGCGCCGCGCGCTGGGCGAGGCGGTCACCGACGTGCTGGTGCGCCGCGGCGATCGCGAGGTCGCCCGCCGCGTCGCCGGCAACCGGAGCGCCCGCATTTCCGAGCAGAGCTTCCACCTCCTCGTCAAGCGCGCCGAGGACGACGGCATCTTGGCGGAGAAGGTCGGAATGCGTCCCGATATCCCCGCGCCGATGTTTCGCGAATTGCTGACCAAGGCGACCGCGGTGGTGCATCGACGCCTGCTCCTGTCGGCGACTCCTGAGGCGCGAGCCACGATCTGCGCCGTGCTGGCGAAGGTCGCCACGGACGTCGGCGCCCGTGTCGGCCCGCGCGATTATCGCGCCGCGCAGCGCGCGGTGCTGAGCCTCGATCGGGCGGGTCGCTTGGACGAGACGGCGTTGGCGGCGTTCTGCGGCGAAGGCAAATACGAGGAGACGGTGATGGCGCTTGCCGCGCTTGCCAAAGTGCCGATCACAATCGCCGGCCGGCTCATGGACGGCGATCGGCCCGATCCGGTGCTGATCCTGTGCAAAGCGGCGGGCTTAAGCTGGCCGACGGTGAAGGCCGTCATCATGGCGCGCCCGAACGGAACAGGGACGTCTACGCAGGGCCTCGACGCCGCCTTTGCCAACTATGGACGGCTCTCGCAGGCGATCGCGCAACGCGTGGTCCGCTTCTGGCAGGTCCGGCAGAACCAATAGCGCGGTGCCGCGCGCGGCGCTTCACAGCCTGCGGAACGTCAGGAAACAGGGCAGGCGTTCTTCGCGAGCGGCCTTGGCGTGGTACCGCGTGCGGATGAAATCCAGCCAGGGGTGCCGCCAATCGTCGGCGCATTGCGCCGTCCAATCGAAGGCGGCCGAGCGCAGCAGGTGTTGCAGCGTCCAGGCGGCGTAATCGGCAACGTCGGTCACGAAGCGGAACTCGCCGCCCGGCCGCAAGATGCGGGCGAGCTGCGCCACCGTCACATCCCGGACGAAGCGGCGCTTCCAATGCCGCCGTTTTGGCCACGGATCGGGATGGATCAGATCGACGCGATCCAACGACGCAGCCGGAAGCCACGCGATCAGTTCCATGGCGTCGTCGGCAAAGAGACGGACATTGCGCAGCTTCCCGCTTTCGATCGCGGCGAGCGCTTTGGCCATGCCGTTGACGAACGGTTCGACGCCGATGAAGCCGGTTTGCGGCCGCATCGCGGCCTGCGCAATCATGTATTCGCCGCCGCCGAAACCGATTTCGAGCTGAACCTCGGTGACCGGGACCGGAAACAGCGTGCGCAACTCTGCCGGTGCGGGACCGGAAAGGTCGAGCGCAAGGAACGGCAGCAACGTGTCAAAGAGTGCCACCTGCCGCTTGCGCAGCTTATGACCCTTGCGCCGGCCGAAAAAGGCGCGCGCCCGATGCGCTTCGGAATCCATGCAGTGGTGACCGCGCGCGGCCCGCGCAATGCGACCCGATCGCCCAGACTATCTTCACAAGTCGCTCAGACTATCGTCAATGGGACGGGTTGGGCGAGCGGTTTTGGGTTGCCTGCTCGTGTTTCTTGGCCATGTGACGACCCATGATGCAGCCCGCCGCCGCCCCCAACAGGCCGTGATGGCCGGCGTAATGTCCGGCGACGCCGCCGACTATCGCTCCTTTGATGCAGCCCCTGGCGCCGGCGGGATTCGGTGTGAAGGCCATGACCAGCGCTAACGCCGCGCAGCCTAAAGCGCGTCCATGAAAAGTGGGAACCGGTTTTCCGTCCGGACGCGCGACAATACAAAAACGTAGAGCGGGATGACGATTCGAAGATAAGTCATCCCGCTTTAGGAACGCTTTCATGCCAGCACAGCTCCGCTCGTTGGTGTCCTAATCCGCACTGCCCGGGTTCGTTCCCTCGCTCGTCGGCGGCAAGCGCGAATAGAGACAAGCCCGATAACCGGATCAGCCGGATCGTAGATAGGTCTCGGGCGACAGTTGCGAAACGGAATGCGAAACGGAACTGTTGCGGCTCTCAGCGCAAGCTGCGCTTGAGCGTGTCGGCGAGGTCGGTTCGCTCCCAGGAGAAGCCGCCGTCCTTTTCCGGTGCGCGGCCGAAATGACCATAAGCGGCGGTGCGGCGATAGATCGGCCGGTTGAGCTTGAGCGCGCGGCGGATGGCGGTCGGCCGCAACGGGAACAGCTCCGGCAGCAGCTTCTGCAGCTTCGCCTCCTCGATTTTGCCGGTGCCGTGCGTGTCGACATAGACCGACATCGGATCGGCGACGCCGATCGCATAGGCGAGCTGGATGGTGCAGCTTTCGGCGAGCCCGGCGGCGACCACGTTCTTGGCGAGATAGCGCGCGGCATAGGCGGCCGAGCGGTCGACCTTGGTCGGATCTTTGCCGGAAAAGGCGCCGCCGCCATGCGGCGCATAGCCGCCATAAGTATCGACGATGATCTTGCGTCCGGTGACGCCGCAATCCCCGTCGGGTCCGCCAACGACGAAATTCCCCGTGGGATTGACCAGGAAATCGCTCACCTTTTTCGGCATCCAGCCTTCCGGCAGCGCCGATTCGATCGCGTCGGCGATCATCTCTTTGACCATGCCGGGCGTGTATTTCTTGCCGTTGCGGCTCCGCGCGTTGTGCTGCGTCGACACCACGACCTTGGTGCAGCCGATGGGCTTGCCGCCGACATACCTCACGGTCACCTGGCTCTTGGCGTCGGGTTGCAGATCGAACAGCGCGCCCGCGCGGCGCTTCTCCGCCAGCACTTTGAGGATCTTGTGCGCGAAGTAGATCGGCGCGGGCATGAACGAGCCTTTTTCATAGACTTCGCTCTCGGTGCAGGCGAAGCCGAACATCATGCCCTGGTCGCCGGCGCCTTCTTCCTCGCCGCCCTTCTTCTTCTTGGCATCGACGCCCATGGCGATGTCCGGCGACTGTCCATGCAGCAGCACCTCGACGTCGGCGCCGTAATAGGAGAAGCCGTCCTGGTCGTAGCCGACGTCCTTGACCACGCCGCGCACGATTTCGACGATCATCTCGCGGTTGACCACCGCCTTGTCGCCGTGTTTGCAGAACAGCGGTGCCTGGCCGCGCCCCTCGCCGGCAATGACGATCTTGTTGGTGGTGCAAAGAGTTTCGCAGCCGAGCCGCGTGTTCACTTTGCTTTCATCGGCGATGCCGAGCTTGACGTCGTTCTCGATGAAGGCGTCGAGTATGGCGTCCGAAATCTGGTCGCAAAGCTTGTCCGGATGTCCCTCCGAGACGGATTCGCTCGTGAACAGGTAATTTGAACGTGGCACTGCGGAACACTCCCCTTGTAATACGGACTTCCTGATCGCACCGGGCGCGTCTGATCGTTTCAAGCTCGCGCCGCAAATGCGGGCCGCAGCCGTCAGGCCGCGCGCGGCCGTAGGGGTTGTTGCAGCGTCCCTACGCCCGGTCAAGACGTGGGCGGAAAGTGGGCGAAACTCTACGGACGGTGGCGGCTTCGTCAGCGCTTATCGCTGCTGGCGATTTGCTCCACCAGATCGACGATGCGCCGCCGCAGCTTGGTGTCGTCAATGCGCATGAATGCCTTGACGAGCGCCAAGCCTTCCGAGGTGGCGAGAAAATCGGAGACATAGGCCGGCGATGGCGCCTCGCCCAGGCCCTCCACGCGGGTCGCCAACGCAACCGTCGGCGCGCCCTCGAAAAAAAACGATACCGGCACCTGCAGGATGTGCGAGATCTGCTGCAAGCGGCTCGCGCCGATGCGGTTGGTGCCCTTCTCGTATTTTTGTACTTGTTGAAATGTCAGGCCGAGAGCGTCCCCGAGCTTCTCCTGGCTCATCCCCAGCATCATGCGCCGCATCCGTACCCGGCTGCCGACATGTTTGTCGATTGGATTTGGTGCCTTCTTGGCTATCATAATAATCAACTCCCCCTGCCATCCCTATTTACCGTAGTGGCCGCCGATATCAAATCGGCGCGATTGAATTCGGACCGGTTTCACCTGACCTTCGCTCACTAAATCGATCGCGAGCCCCGTGGATCGCAAATATTGCCGAGTATTCAGCGAGGACTTGCGCGTAATGGTTGAGCTTAAACCGCGTCATGCAGCCGGCAGTCGTTAATGCATGTCATGGTCGCATGTTCCGCTCGCCGCCTCTACGATCCCCCATCTCAGCCAGACTTTTCATCCCGTAAGCTCAACTTCGTCCCGTTTGTGCGGACGCGGCGGCGAATGACGATGAGCAGCGCGACCGCGACGATGATGGCGGCCGGGACATCGCCGAAGCGGGCATAGATCGGCGCCGCGATCGGTCGCGGCAGCGGTGAGTCGATCACGCCCTCGCTGCCGAGCGGCAACGAAGTGATGATCCGTCCGAGCGGATCGACCACGGCCGAAATGCCGGTGTTGGCCGCGCGCGCGAGCGGCAGGCCCTCTTCGATGGCGCGCACCCGCGCCTGTTGGAAGTGTTGGTAGGGGCCGGTGCTGATGCCGAACCAGCCGTCATTGGTGACATTGACGATCCAGCCCGGTCGCGCGCCTGCGGGCACGACGTCGCCCGGGAAGATGATCTCATAGCAGATCAGCGGCAGCGCAGGCGGAGCGCCGGGAACGGCGATGAGCCTGCGGCGGTCGCCGGCGAGGAAGCCGCCGGGCAGTTCGACGAGTTGCTGCAGGCCGAGATTTTCGAAGAAGTGCCGGAACGGCAAATATTCACCGAACGGTACGAGGTGAACCTTGTCGTAGACCGCAACAATGGAGCCGTCGTGATCGATGACATAGATCGAATTGTAGGCTCCCGGAGCGGCGGGATTGGCCGGCTCGGCCGGTCGGGCGGCACCGGTGATGAGGACGGTGCCGCCGCGCAGGAGCTTGGTGATTTGGGCGAGCGCATCGGGTTCGCGCGTGAGGAAGAACGGAAAGGCCGATTCCGGCCAGATCAGATGCGTGGCGTCGCGCACGCCAAGCGATCGCGGCCCCGAGGCGCGGTCGGACAGCGCGATATAGCGGTTCATCACGTCCTGCTTCGCCGAATAATTGAATTTGGCGTCCTGCTGCAGGTTCGGCTGCATGATGCGCAGATGCACACCCTCGACCAGGCGCGTCGGCGTGCGCGCCAGCCGGAGCGCGCCGAAGCCGCCGAGCCCAATGAGGACGGCGGCGCCGAGCGCGAGCGGCAGCCATGCCCAGCGGGTTTCGGCGCGATCGTCGGTGAGGGCGGCCGGGCTTGCTAACACGGCAACCGCGATGAAGGTGAGGCCCCACAGGCCGACGATCGCGGCGCCCTGCGCCAGTGCCAACGGACCGGTGAGGGCGTAGCCGAATGCGTTCCAGGGAAAGCCGGTGAGCACGTGGCCGCGCAGCCATTCCGCCGCGGTGAGCGCCACGGCCAACGCCAGGATGCGCGGTGCCCCTCGGGTCCATAAGATGCGGGCCAGCGCCACGCCAAACGCGGTGAACAGCGCGAGCCCTGCCGGCAGGCCGATCACCGCGATCGGCAACAACCAGCCGAAGGTCGGCGCATCGACAAGGAAGGCGTAGCCGATCCAATAAAGGCCGGCGAGAAAATAGCCGAAGCCGAACCACCAGCCGGTCGCCGCCGCCGCGGCGACGCCGCCCCAGCGGCCGGATCCGGAGCCATCGATCAGCCAGACCAGCGTCGGAAAGGTCAGGAACAGGACCGGCCAGATATTGAACGGCGCCATGGCCAGCGCCGACAGCGCGCCGGCGCCGAAAGCGATGAGCCGCCGCCGCCATCCCCAGGCCAGAACGATCGTGTGGGTCAGGCCCGTCGGCGTCACGGCGGGGGCAGTGTGTTCGGGTTTGGCCGGCCGGGTTCCTCGCGCGGCGATGCACGTGGAACGGCGGACCGCAACACCGTCGGCAGCTCGCGTACCGCGCCGGACCGGCGCTTCTCGTTCCGATAGATTTTGACTCTCTTGACCCGACGCGGATCGGCATCGAGCACCTCGGCCTCGAAGGCGGCCGGTCCGGGGATCAGCTCGCCACGCACCGGAACGTGGCCCGCGCGCATGACGAGATAGCCGCCGAGCGTGTCGACTTCGCGCGCGGCCTCGCCGACGTCGAATTCGTCGCCGATCACGGCGCGCACGTCGTTGAGGCTGGCGCGACCGATGGCCAGGAACGAGCCATCGTTCTGGCGCGTCACCGCCGGCGTCTCGGCCGCGTCGTGTTCGTCGGCAATATCGCCGACGATCAGCTCGACCAGATCCTCGATGGAGACCACCCCGTCGCTGCCGCCGTATTCGTCGATGACGAGCGCGAGGTGGATGCGCGTGGCCTGCATCTTGGCGAGCAGATCGAGCGCCGGCATCGAGGGCGGCGCGTAAAGAATTTCGCGCACGATCTTGGCCGCGCTCAACGGCATGGAAAGATCGATTTTTGCGAAATCGAGAGCCGCCGGCGGTTGTTCGCGCCCGGTGGCCGACGCGGGCGTCGCGCGCGCGGCCATGAACGCGATCAGATCGCGGATATGCACCATGCCGGTCGGATCGTCGAGCGTGTCGTTGTAGACCACGAGCCGCGAATGCCCGGCGCCCTCAAACACCCTGACCAGATCGCCGAGGGTGATATCGCGCTGCACGGCGACGATGTCGGCGCGCGGCACCATGACGCTCGCGATCCGGCGATCCCGCAGGCTGAGAATATTCTTGAGCATCGCCGCCTCGGCCGGCGAAAAGCCCGATGCGGGCTCATCGGCGGTGAGGACGAGTTCAAGGTCGGCGCGCGTCGCCGCCGCCTTCCAGCCGAACAGGATGCGCATGACGCGCGTGAGCCATCCCTCGCGCGGCGCGCCGGCTTCCGGCAAGACCATGGGAAGGCCGCGATGCTCGGTCTCGCCTGGTTCGCTGTGCTGGGGGGATTGAATCATGGCTTCGATATCGGGCGCCGGCCGTCGGGCCGCGGCCGGCAGATGTCAGGCCACGGCCGAACGCCGATAGGGATCGGGGATTGCAAGCCGTCGCATGACGTCGCGTTCGAGCCGTTCCATCGCCTCGGCGTCCTCGTTGCGCACGTGATCGTAGCCCAAAAGATGGAGGAAACCGTGCACGGCAAGATGGGCGACATGATGGGTGAACGACTTGCCTTCCGCGCCGGCTTCTCCGGCGATGGTTTCATAGGCCAGCACGATGTCGCCGATGAGCGGCTCACCGCTGATGCGCCTGGCCGGGAACGCCAGCACGTTCGTGGCGGCGTCGACGCCGCGCCAGACGCGGTTGAGCTGGCGGATTGCCGAATCATCGGCCAACACGATAGCAAGCTCCGCCTCCGGTGTTGACAGCATGGCGGCGGCCTCCGCGACCGCCTGCCGCGCAAACGCTCCGGCGGCGCTCTCCTTCCAGAGGTCGGATTTGACGAGCACATCGATCGTGAGTGCCGCGCGCGCGGCTCCCGCCACCCGCGACACGCCCGCCACATCCGCCGTCCGGGGCGGCCGCGCCTTGTGTCCCCCCGGCGTCATTCCGGGCGCTCGCGCCTTGCCGCCGCGGCCCGATCGTAGGCCTCGACGATGCGCGCCACGAGCTCGTGGCGGATCACGTCGGCGGCCGTGAACATGACGTGGGCGATGCCCTCGATGCCGTCGAGGAGCCGCACCGCCTGGACAAGGCCGGAGGTCTGGCCCGGCGGCAAATCCACTTGACTCGGATCGCCGGTCACCACCATCCGGCTGTTCTCGCCGAGCCGGGTGAGCATCATCTTCATCTGCATCGTGGTCGTGTTCTGCGCCTCGTCGAGGATGACGGCGGCGTTTGCCAGCGTGCGCCCGCGCATGAAAGCGAGAGGCGCGATCTCGATTTCGCCGGTCTGCAGCGCCCGCTCGACGATACGCGCGTCCATCAGGTCAAAGAGCGCGTCGAAGATCGGCCGCAGATAGGGATCGACCTTCTCGCGCACGTCGCCCGGCAGGAAGCCGAGCCGCTCGCCCGCTTCGACCGCGGGCCGCGACAGGATGATGCGGTCGACCTCCTTGCGCTCGAACAATTGCAGGGCATGGGCGACCGCGAGCCAGGTCTTGCCGGTCCCGGCAGGGCCGGTCGAGAACACCAGCGGATGGCGCTTGAGCGCGCGCACATAGGCGTCCTGCGCCGGCGTGCGGGCGCGCACGCGGCGCTTGCGCAGATCGATCTCCTCAAAACTTTCCCGTGCCGAAGCGGGATCGAAATCGAACAGCGACCCTTGCGCCAGAGCGAGCCGAATGGTGCCGTCGACGTCGCCCTGCACCAGCTCGTCGCCGCGCTTGAGCCGCGCATAAAGGCCCTCGAGCACGCGACGCGCCTGTTCGCGGGCCGCGCGCGAGCCTTCGAGCGTGACCTGGTTGCCACGCGACGTCGCGGCGACGCCGAGGCGGCGCTCGATCAAGGCGAGATTCTGTCCGTATTGCCCGAACAGCGCGGAGGCGAGGCGGTTGTCGTCGAAGGTGAGAACGGTCGGCGCCGCACTGTCCGGCGCGACGACGAGAGATTCCTCTATTTCAGGTGTTCGCATTCAGGCTCCTGCGCCGACCAGGGCCGGCTTTTGCGCGGGCGCGTCCGCGAGCGCGCCGAACAAACTGTTGCTGGCGACTTCGGTCACGGTGACGGCGGCAATTTCGCCGATCAGCGCCGCCGGCGCTTCGACCTGCACCGGCTGCAAATAAGGCGAGCGGCCGACGAGCTGCCCCGCGTGCCGGCCCGGCCGCTCGAACAGCACCGGGAAGGTACGGCCGAGACAGCGGCGGTTGAACGTCGCCTGGCAGCGGTCGATCGCCTCCTGCAGACGACGCAGGCGATCCGCTTTCGTCGCTTCGTCTACCTGCTCGCTCATGTCGGCGCCGGGAGTGCCGGGCCGCGCCGAGTATTTGAACGAAAACGCGCCGGAATAGCCGATCACGCCGACCAGATCGAGCGTGGCGGCGAAGTCGCTCTCCGTCTCGCCGGGGAAGCCGACGATGAAATCGGAGGTGAGCGCAATATCGGGCCGCGCTTGGCGCAGCCGCCGCACGACATCGAGGTAATCCGCGCGGGTGTGGCGGCGGTTCATGGCAGCAAGCACGTGGTCGGAGCCCGACTGCACCGGCAGATGCAGTTGCGGCATGAGCCGCGGCACCTCGCGATGCGCAGCAATCAAATCATCGTCCATGTCGCGCGGATGGCTGGTCGTGTAGCGTAGTCGTTCGATCCCGGGCACCGTGGCGAGGCGGCCGAGTAGCCGCGCCAAGGACCAGGGCCGCCGGTCCGGCCCCTCGCCGTGATAGGCATTGACGTTCTGTCCGATGAGGGTGACTTCGCGCACGCCGGCGTCCGCGAGCCGCTCGACTTCGGCGAGGACTTTGCCGACCGGCCGCGAGGATTCCGACCCGCGCGTATAAGGCACGACGCAAAACGTACAGAACTTGTCGCAGCCCTCCTGTACGGTGACGAAAGCGCTGACGCCGCGCGCCCGCGTGGCCGCGCGGCTCGGCGCCGCCAGATGATCGAACTTGTCGTCGACCGGAAAGTCGGTGTCCACCACCTTGCCGCCGCGCTCGGCGCAGGCGACGAGGTCGGGCAGGCGATGGTAGTTCTGCGATCCGACCACGACGTCGACCACCGGCGCGCGGCGGATGATCTCCTCGCCTTCGGCCTGCGCGACGCATCCGGCGACCGCGATGAGGAGCCGCCGGCCGTCGGCCGCCGCTGCCTCCTTCAGGCGGCGCACGCGGCCAAGCTCGGAATAAATTTTCTCCGCCGCCTTCTCACGGATGTGGCAGGTATTGAGGATGACGAGATCGGCATCGTCGGCGGTTGCGGTCTCGACATAGCCGGCGGGCGCCAACGTGTCCGCCATACGCTGCGAGTCGTAGACGTTCATCTGGCAGCCGAAGGATTTTACGAAGAGCTTGCGAGAACCTTTCATCCGTTTTCGAATCTGAACCTTCTCAGCGCGCCGCGAAGTCGAAGCATGAACTCTGGATCATACCGCGTTTGCGCCGGCGCGTCAGCCAAGCTCGCGGCGCAGCGTGAGGGCGGTGGCGCCGCCCGCGTAATAACCTTGACGCCGGCCGACCTCGTGAAATCCGGTCCGTTGGTAGAGCCGGCGGGCGGGCGCATTCGGCTCGCCGACTTCGAGGAAGACGGCGCGCGTGCCGAGGCCGGCCAGGCGGCGCAGATGCAGGTCGAGCAGCGGGCGCGAAAAGCCGCGTCCACGCCAAGCCGGCGCGATCGCGATCGACAGGATTTCCGCTTCGTCGGCGGCCATGCGCGAGAGGACGAAGCCGATCATCGTCTGCCCGACGGTCGCCCGGTGGGCGACGACGGCGCGGTCGATGAGCAGCCGATGGATCTCATCCTCGTCCCAGCCGCGCTGGAACGAGGCGGCGTGCACGGTCGCGATCCTGGCGGCGTCGCGCTGCCGCGCTTCGGAGAAGGTCGGCTCGGACCGGGCGAGGAGGCGCGTGACGAAGTTCATCATCGGCGCGGGAGCTGAGCCGCGTTTTGCGGCTGCGCGTTGGGCGCGCGCAGATATTGCGGGCTCGGCGGCGACTGTCCGTCTGCCGTCTCGGCGCCGAGGCGCGCGACCCAGGCGATATCGGGCGCCGCGCGCGCCTCGACAAAGGCGGGCGCCGCGCCGGCTTGCCGGAGCGCGGCGGCGACCGATTGCGCCGCCGAACCGACGATGCCGGCCGGTGCGTCGCAGGCCGCCTGCACCGCTTCGTGCAGCGCCGCCAATCGCGGCGGCGTGTGCGGGCGCCCGCCGGGATCGAAAACCTGCAGGTAGACGTGCTCATGCCGCGCGTCGATGGCGGCGACCACGGGAAGCTTGTGGCTGGCGCTCATATGGGGCGCCGCGTAGGCAGCGAGCGTCGATAAGCCGACGGCCGGCTTTTCCGCCGCGAGCGCGATGCCGCGCGCCGCCGCGATGCCGACCCGCAAGCCGGTGAAGCTGCCGGGTCCGGTCGTGACCACCACCCGGTCGAGATCGGCAAAATCCATGCCCGCATGCTCCATCACGCGGGCGAGGAGCGGCATCAGGGCTTCGGCATGACCGCGCCCCATCGGCAGGCTTTCGCTGGCGACGATGCCGCCATGCCCGGTGTCGAGCACGGCGGCCGAACACGCCGCCAGCGCCGTGTCGATGGCGAGCAGGCGCATCGCCCGTCATGCCGCCGATGGCGGCCGCAAATCACACCGGCCGGACTTCGGTGACATCGGGGATGAAATGGCGCAGCAGATTCTGGATGCCGTGCCGCAGCGTCGCCGTCGATGAGGGGCAGCCGGAGCACGCGCCCTTCATGTTGAGGTAAACGACGCCGTCCTTGAAGCCGCGGAAGGTGATGTCGCCGCCGTCATTGGCGACCGCAGGCCTCACCCGCGTTTCGATCAAATCCTTGATGGTGGCAACCGTCTCGGCGTCGGCCGCGTCGTAAAACTCCTCGCCGTTGTTTTGCTCGGCCGCGCCGCTGTTGAGCAGCGGTTCGCCGGACATGAAGTGTTCCATGATGGCGCCGAGAATCATCGGCTTGAGCTGCTGCCATTCGCCGGCATTCTTGGTCACGGTGATGAAATCGGAGCCAAAGAACACGCCGCTGACGCCTGAAATGCCGAACAGCCGCTCGGCAAGCGGCGACTGCGCCGCCTCGCCAGGCTCGCGCAAGTCGAGCGTGGCGTTTTCCAATACCTGCCGGCCGGGCAGGAATTTCAGGGTTGCCGGATTCGGCGTCGCTTCGGTCTGGATGAACATGTCTCGTTCTCCGAAAACAGCGCGGGGAGATCGTCCAAATTTGCTATCGCCCGCTGATCTCGAAGGATAAATGGCGCTTTTGCGCCCAAGGTGCAAGTCGCCGCTTACTCCAACGCCCGGGCGACCGGACGGGCCGGCGCACCGTCGCAGCCCGCAATGTTAATTGCCAGGAACATGATCTCGATCCGCTTGCCGGCGAGCGCGGTCAGATTGGTCACGTGCTCGGCGATCAGCACGCCGTTGCTCAATAGCGTGTTGTGGACCGGGAAATCGTAATCCTTGCTGCGGTAGTGAGCAGCCTGGTCGGGGCTGCTGCTGTCAACGCCGACGAACTTGGCGCCCTGCGCCACCAGCCAGTCGCAAGCTTCGCCGGTGAGGAAAGGGTGCTCCTCGTAGCGCTCGGTGTTCATATGCCGCCACCACCCGGTATCGATCAGCAC
>JASHPW010000128.1 GCA_030037895.1 Xanthobacteraceae bacterium
CGGCAATCCCGAATTCGTTACCGTCATGAAGATCGTCCGCGCCCTCGGCCTCACGCTTTCCGCCCGCCCCGCGAAACAACGACGCGTGGCGTGAGCTCTCGTCCTGCTCCGCGAAGCGGAGAAGGGAGCTTCGACTGCAAGGATAACCTCTCCGCTGTAGGCCCCCTCCACCGCGCTACGCGCGATCCTCCTCCCCCGCTCCGTTTCACTCCGCGGGGGAGGATATTTTATTTACCCCAGCGGCATCCACAGCACCTGATCGATGCGCGGGGCGCCGGTCGCCAGCATGACCAGGCGGTCGAGGCCGAGCGCGATTCCGCAAGCCGGCGGCATCGTTGCGAGCGCGGCCAGAAAATCCTCGTCGAGCGGATAGCGCTCGCCGTAGATGCGCTCCTTCTCCGCCATTTCGCGTTCGAGGCGGGCCCGCTGCGCGGCGGCATCGGTGAGTTCGCCGAAGCCGTTGGCAAGCTCCACGCCGCAGACGTAAAGCTCGAAGCGCTCGGCGACGCGCGGATTTTTCCGCGACGGCCGCGCCAGCGCCGACTGCACCGCCGGATATTCGTCAAGGATGGTGGCGCGGCCGATGCCGAGACGGCTCTCGATCTTCTCCACCAGCACGCGGCTGAAAATATCGCCCCAGTGGTCGTTCTCAGCTATGCGAATGCCCGCTGTTTGCGCGGCCATGGCCAAACCATCACGATCAGGCTCATCGTCCGGCCGCGCCGGCAGCGTTGCCAGGAGATCGATGCCGGCATAGCGGGCAAAGGCTTCGGCGACGGTCAGTCGTTCCGGCGCGGCGCACGCCTCCGCCAAACGGCCGCGAAAGGTCAGATGCTTCGTACCGGCCGCTTGCGCCGCCAGCTCCAGGAGCGCCGCGCAGTCCTCGACCAGCGCCCCATAGGGTTCGCCGGCGCGGTACCATTCGACGAGCGTGAATTCCGGATGGTGCAGCGCGCCGCACTCGCGGTTACGAAAGACCCTGGCGAATTCGACGATGCGCCGCTCGCCGGCCGCCAAAAGCTTCTTGCAGGCGAATTCCGGCGAGGTGCGCAGGTAAAGCCGCGACGGCGCGCCGTCCGGCGCCTCGCCCGTCGTGGCGAAGGCGTGCAGATGGGTCTCGTTGCCCGGCGAAACCTGCAAGGCGCCGGTCTCGACCTCGACGAAATCGCGCGCGGCGAACCACGCGCGCAGCGCCGCCACGATGCGGCCGCGCGCGATCAGGACCGGCCGGCGGTCGGCGTGAACATGCGCGGCCCACAAGGGCGAGGCGGCAGGCGGGATGTCCGACATATCCTTGTCCGCGGGACGGCGAGAAAATATGTGGCGATCGGGCTCAGGATCGGTATGGTGCGCGCCGAATCAGGGCCATCAACGCCGAGGATGCCGTGAAGGTCATCG
This sequence comes from Xanthobacteraceae bacterium, assembly GCA_030037895.1. GTDB lineage: Bacteria > Pseudomonadota > Alphaproteobacteria > Rhizobiales > Xanthobacteraceae > BOG-931. Next base: position 1,399 of record JASHPW010000128.1, read on the forward strand.
CCAGCTCGCTGCGAAAAGGCAATATCGTCGAGATCGACGGCAAGCTCGGCGTCATCGTCGCCGCCGAGAACATCCATCCCGGCAAGGGCACGCCGGTGACCCAGCTCGACGTGCGGCGGATCGCCGACGGGGTGAAGGTCTCGGTGCGCTTCAAGACCACCGACCAGGTCGAGCGCGCCTTCGTCGAGGACCGCAAGCACCAGTACATGTACCAGGACGGCGACGGCTTCCATTTCATGAACATGGAAAGCTACGACCAAGTCACGCTGCCGGCCGACATCATCGGCGATCAGGCCGCTTATCTGCAGCCGGAGATGGAGGTCACGATCAGCCTGAATGAAGGCGTCCCGGTCGCCATCGAGCTGCCGCCGCGCGCCACCCTCGAAGTGGTGGAAACCGAGCCCACGGTCAAAGGCCAGACCGCCGCGTCCTCCTACAAGCCGGCCCTGCTCTCGAACGGCGTGCGCACCATGGTGCCGCCCTTCGTCACCGCCGGCACCAGGATCGTGGTGGCGACCGCCGACGGCAGCTACGTCGAACGGGCGAAGGAGTAAATCTTCCCCCTCCACTGCTTTTCGTGCGCTTCCTCCCTGCCCGCCGCGGAAGGATGAAGAAGGCGCGCGGCCCGCAACGACGCGCGTTCAGAAAAACGCCAGCGTGCGGATTTCGATGCTCTCGCGCGAGCGCGCGTTCTCCGGCGAGGTCGGATCGTCGAAGGCGGTGTGCGCCGTCCAGCGGGCGCGGCCGTCTTTGAGGGAATCGTACACCTTGAACACGATCGCTTCTTCGCGCCGCATGCGCGGGAACCAGTACCATGTGTGCGCGGGATTGTAGGAAATGGCGTAGGTCTGGCCGACGCGGTTGGGGTAGCGCCGTTCCGAAATGATGAAATTATCGGGCGAGACGCTGCGCGCGTCGCAAATCGCGAGCGGAAGGCTTTCGACCGGATGGCGGATCGGCCGCCACACCTGCACGACGGCGAAGCGGCGGCTGAGCAGCGCGTCAGCCTCCTCCGGCAGGAGGTCGCGCACGCGCTGCGGAGCGGACCACTCCGTGTAATCGTTGTGCACGCGCAACACGGCCTCGCGAATCTTGCGCTCGGCGCGCAGCGCATCGTCGGCAGTGCGCAGCGTGTGGTCGAAGACGACGACGCGCGTGGCGCCGCTTTCGGCCTTCACCAGCGCTTCCATCTCCGGGTAATAGACTCGCCGCACCTCGTTTTCGTCGTAGAAGTCGCTGACCTTGGTTTCGTGGCGGACGAAGCGGAAGCCTTCACGGTCGAGCGCAAACTCGCCGGCGTGCAGCCGGCCGTTACGGATAACGACCCGGTGCGGGTCCAGTGTTCCGCTTGCAGTGCGCAGGTCCGGCCTACCCGGTTCGAAGGCTTGGGTGAAAATCTTCTCGCCATTATCGGCGACGTAATTGAGCGTCGCCTCGATCGTCTCGGTTGTTTCGGGCGAGCGCCGTTCGAGGACCTGATCCAAGGCCCACTCCTTCGCAAAGCCGCGGTTTCACCGCCGACCCTCAACATAGGCTTTGGCCGGCATGGTGGAAGGACATGTTATCCTGAATATTCATTCATCGTTGGCATAAAGCTTTCGCGAAATTCGTCGCAAGAGAAAACCGCGTGCGCAATTCGTGCCATAGGTTGCGGCACCGCTTGGCATCGCGGGCGTTGTTGACAATATTTGCCGATCTTCGATCCGGGATTTGTCCCGTGCGCGTCATGTTGCAAGCCTGCGGCCTTGCCGGCCTCGTCCTGAGCTTCGACCGCCAACGCACAAGCGACGCTCAAGAGCGACCGTAAGACCGCAGACAGAGAAGCGAGGCCGGGAGTGAGCGCAAACGCGGCGAACGTCGAATCGTCAGGACCGAACATTGCCCGCCGCGCATCGTTAAAGGCCATCGTCGGCGCGCTTGCGGCGTCGTTATGGCCGTGCGGCGCGGACGCCCACGGCACACGCTTGTCGTTCGCGCAATGGGTCGCCGCCTTTCGCGCCAAGGCCGTCGCGCGCGGCATCACGCCGGCCACCTACGCGCGCGTCATGAGCACGGTCGAGCCCGACACCACCGGGCTTGAAGCGATCCGCAATCAACCGGAATTCAACGAGCAGCTCTGGCAATATCTCAACCGCCGCGTCTCCGAATGGCGCATCATCGCCGGCACGGAGAAGGCGAAGGAGTACGCGCCGCTTTTTTCCCGCATCGAAAAGGATTTCGGGGTCGAGCGCTCGATCATGCTCGGCGTCTGGGGCATCGAGTCGGCCTTCGGCGACCCGGTCGTGCAGAAGCACCACATGCGGCCCGTCATCCCTTCGCTGGCGACGCTCGCCTGGGGCGCGCCGCGCCGCCGCAACTATTGGGAGCGGGAACTCATCTACGCGCTCACCATCATTCAGCGCGGCTGGAGCAGGCCCGAGGACATGATCGGCTCCTGGGCCGGCGCCATGGGCCACACCCAATGGATGCCGGAGGTCTGGCTCCATCTCGGCATCGACTATAACG
>JASHPW010000129.1 GCA_030037895.1 Xanthobacteraceae bacterium
CGACAAGGGTCGATCCCGTGTACAAGTCGAAAGAGCAATACCATGAGCTTCTGGGAGAGCACGTCGCAAAACTCAGTTTGCAACAGCAGCTTCTCTATGCGTCCAATCGCCATGCCGTCCTGCTGATCTTTCAGGCGATGGATGCGGCGGGAAAAGACGGCGCCATCAAGCACGTCATGTCCGGGGTCAACCCCCAAGGCTGCCAGGTGTTCAGCTACAAACATCCCAGCGTCGCCGAATTGGAACACGATTTTCTCTGGCGTACCACGCGCGATCTGCCGGAACGCGGGCGGATCGGCATCTTCAACCGATCCTATTACGAGGAGGTGCTGATCGTCCGCGTGCACCCCGAGATTCTGCGGAGCGAAGGGCTCGCGGACGCGGCGCGGTACGACAAAACGATCTGGCACGACCGCTATCGTTCGATCACGAATTTGGAGAGGCACCTCCATGAGAACGGAACCCGCATCATCAAGTTCTTCCTCCACCTCTCCAAGGAGGAACAGCGGAAGCGCTTTCTGGCGCGCATCGACGAACCGGAAAAGAACTGGAAATTCAGCGTCGCGGACATTGCCGAGAGAAAATTCTGGAAACAGTACATGAAGGCCTATGAGAAATGCCTCGGTGCGACAAGCACCCGGGACGCGCCGTGGTATGTCGTTCCCGCCGACGACAAAGAGAACGCAAGGCTGATCGTATCGCAAATTGTTCTCGACACTTTCGAAGAACTCAAAATGGCCTTTCCAAAAACGAGCGCAAAGCGCCGCCGCGAGTTGCTGTCGATCCGCAAGATGCTTGCGAAGTGAGATTTTGAGCGCATGCGAGGCGATTCCCGGAGCGCAGCACGTCATCGCGGAAAGCTTGGGGAGCTTGCGGGACCGACAAGTGGAGCCTGTCGTTGTCAATGCCTGAAACCAATCCCTCGGGTGATGACATTCAAATGAGTCATTGTTTAAGGTGGTTGGTATCACGCCTCTCACACCTCACGGCCGGATGGTCTCAAAGCCGTTTGCGCGGGTGGCTGAGCGCCTTCGATCATGTTTAGCGCTGAAAGGATTTGCGTTACGATCTCGCGCGGTCGCGGCTCGATCGAGACGACGATGGGATTTTCGTCTGGTCCCGGTTCCTCAAGCGCGTCGAATTGGCTGTGAAGCAAGCTTGGCGGCATGAAATGCTCGTGGCGGGTGGCGATGCGGCGTGCAATCAGCGTCTCGTTACCCTTGAGGTAGACCAGACGGACGTCGGCACGATCGCCGATCAGAACATCGCGGTAGCGGCGCTTGAGAGCGGAGCATGCGACGACGCCGCGTCCGCCCGAACGGCGACTCTGGTCGATCCAAGCGGCGATCGCGTCCAACCAAGGCCGGCGATCCTCGTCGGTGAGCGGAATACCGCTGTGCATCTTGTCGATATTGGACGCAAGATGGAACCAATCGGCGTCCTCGAACTCCCAGCGCAGACGCAAAGCGAGGAGTGCGCCGACGGTCGACTTCCCGCATCCCGAAACCCCCATAACGATCACCACCGCGGGACTAGGGGGTAAGGAGTCTTCCATCAGCTGGATTTCCGCGGGCATCAATCCGCTCCTGCCGGTGCCGCGGCGCGATCGGTAAACCAGTGAAGCCGTCCGACCGGGCGAATGATGGCGGCGGGAAGCGTCCGATCTCCGGCGCGTGCGCGCGCGACAATGGCCCGCTTTTCTTGTCCCGTCGCCACGAATGCGACATCGCGGCTGCTGTTGAGCGTTGGATAGGTGAGTGTGATGCGTGCCTCGGCTTTTGCGCCAATGACAGCGACCGCCCATCGTCTCGTTTCCTCCAGCGCCGGCTGCCCGGGAAACAATGACGCGGTGTGTCCGTTCTCTCCAATTCCCAGCAGCGTGATGTCGAAGAGCGGCCGATCGAGAGCAAGCGCGTCGGCGCCGTAGAAACGCTTTAGCGTCGCCTCGTACAATGCGGCGGCTTGGTCCGGCGACAAGCCCTCCGTCGGCACCGCATGGATATTGCCGTCGGGAACGGGGACCCGCGCAAGGAAGGCATCGCGCGCCATCCGGTAATTGCTGTCGCGGTCGTCGTGCGGCACGAACCGTTCGTCGCCCCAAAACCAATGCGTACGGCGCCATGGAAGGCGCGACGCGATTTCCGGCGCGGCGAGACATTCATAGAGACGCCGGGGCGTCGAGCCGCCCGAGAGGCACACCACGAAGACGCGGTCGCTCCCCTGCGCGAGGCCGCAGAGCCATTCGGCGACATCGTGCGCGAGCGTTTCAGCGCTCTCGAATACGCGATTTCCAGACAATGCAGCGTCCATCATCCCACGCCATCCTTGTGCCGCATCCTGTGCCGCAACGGGCTATTTCGGATTTGTGCGATGGCGGCCGCGTAATCGCTGGAGCCGAATATTGCCGATCCGGCGACAATCGCGTCCGCGCCTGCCGCAATGGCCAACGCGGCAGTTGTCCCCTCCTCCCCGCCGTCGACTTCGATCCACGGGTCGAGACTCTTTGACTCGCAAAGCCGCCGCAGCTCGCGGATTTTCGGCAGCATCTCCGGCAAAAATTTCTGTCCGCCAAATCCGGGATTGACGGTCATCACTAGAATGACGTCGCAGAGGTACAGCACGTGCTCGACGAAGACGACGGAGCTGGCCGGGTCGAGCACCGCACCCGCTTTCTTGCCGAGTTCGCGAACGCGTGACAGCGTCCGATGGAGGTGGGTCGTCGAGGTGGGCTCGACATGAATAAGGAGATGATCGGCTCCGGCGTCGGCAAAATCTTCAAGGTAGCGTTCAGGCTCGACGATCATCAGGTGCACGTTCAGCGGCTTCGCGGTCGAGCGGCGCACCGCGTTCACGATCGCAGGGCCGAAGGAGATGCTCGGCACGAACCTGCCGTCCATAATGTCGATATGAATCCAATCGGCGCCCGCCCGATCGACGGCGCGGACTTCCTCGCCCAGCCGACTGAGATCGGCGGCCAGAATGGAAGGCGCAACGACGATCGGCCTCATGACGCCCTCGGCAGGGCCGCGCCGGCGCGGGGCAAGATGAAACGCTCGATCGCCTTGGCAAAACCTTCGTCGTCGTAGGAGTCGGTCACGAGATGAGCCTGAGCCTGCACCTCCGGGCTGGCATTGCCCATGGCGATGCTGAGGCCGCTGTTACGGAACATCAGCACGTCGTTCGGCATGTCGCCGATCGTGGCGATCTCGCTGGCGGGAATCGACAGGAGCTTTGACAGCGTTATGACGACTGTTCCTTTGTTCGCGTCCGGGTGGGTGACGTCGAGATAGTAGGGTTGCGAACGGACCGCCGACGCTTGTGCGCCAAGCGCGTCCCGGGCGTCCTTTTCGCAGCGCGCGACCAGGTCGCGATCGTCGCTCACGCCCACGATCTTGACGGCGCGGCCGAGCACCCCTTCGAAGTTCTCGACGACGGTCGGGGCGAACTTGACGGTCCATTGCTCCTGCGCGACGTGGGGCGCGCCGGCGTCGCGGACAAGCCAGTCCTGGCCGCTATAGACCCACACATCCATCTCGTTCTTGAGGATGACCTCCAGCGCACGCTTTGCGGCATCGGCGGCAAGCACATGCTCTTCCATGATGGTCATGTCGGGTCTGACGAAAATCCCGCCGTTGAACCCGGCAATCGGCGTTCGCAGAGCCAACGGCTCGATCAGCATCGCCATGCCGCGCGGCGGACGGCCGCTGGTAATGGCAAAGGCGATACCCGCGGCGTGGAGCGCCTCGACGGCCGCCACCGCGCGCGACGTCAGCACTTTCTCCGCGGTGACGAGAGTGCCGTCGACATCGGCCAGGACGAGCGAGGTTTTCGACGCGGCGGGCACGGTCCTCACGTCACGCCCGCAATGTTCGAGAACATCGAGGTCCTTGCTGACGCTGACGATCCTGGCGGCACCAACGTGCCGTCGACGTCCGAGACGACCGCTGGACGTTTGAATGGCGGCGTGCGCGCGCAACTCATGACGATTTCCCATCGCCATCAGCGTAGACGCTTCGCCAGCATCGGCCGTCTCGCGCCAACAGCGCATCCGCTTCGCGCGGTCCCGGGCTTCCCGCTGGATAGATCGGCAGATCTACCGCGCCATTTTTGGACCAAACGTCGAGCACCGGCTGCACAATGCGCCAAGTCTGCTCCACCATGTCGGCGCGCATGAATAATGTCGGGTCGCCGATCATGACGTCATAGATCAGCGTCTCGTACCCGACATTGGGCTCCTTCGGGAACCAATCGTCGTAGTGGAAGTCCATTTTGACGGCGGCGAGGTCTACCACCGGCCCTCGACGCTTGACCTCAAACTGAAGGGAAATCCCCTCATCCGGCGCGATGCCCAGCACCAACCAGTTCGGTCGCAGAGCGTCGACGGGCGTGTCCTGGAATGCGGCGTAGGGCGCCTGCTTGAAGCGGATGGCGATCTCCGTGGTCCGCTGCGACATGCGCTTGCCGGTACGGATGTAAAAGGGCACGCCGGCCCAGCGCCAGTTGTCGATCTCAAGCTGCATCGCGACATAGGTTTCGACGTTCGAATCCGCCGATACATTCGGCTCGTTCCGATAGGCATTCACCTGCTTGCCCAGCACCGTGCCGGCGCCATACTGGCCACGCACCGCCCGTATCGGCTTGACCGCGGGCATCGCGGCGAACACTTCGGCCTTCTTTGTGCGGACAGCGGCGGCATCGAATCCCGTGGGCGGCTCCATCGCCACCATCGAAAGGAGCGTGAACAGGTGGTTCGGGACCATGTCGCGCAGCGCCCCGGTTTCCTCGTAAAACTTGCCGCGCCGCTCCACGCCCACCGTCTCCGCCACCGTGATCTGCACGTGATCGATCCGGTCGCGGTTCCAGATCGGTTCGAACAGCCCATTGGCGAAACGGAACGCCATGATGTTCTGGACCGTGTCCTTTCCCAGAAAGTGGTCGATCCGAAAGATCTGGTCCTCGTCGAGCGTGCGCAGGATGCGGGCATTTAGCTCCCGCGCCGAGTCAAGGCTATTGCCGAACGGCTTCTCGATCACCACGCGGCGCCAGAACCGATGCCTGCCGTCCTTGTCCTCGTCCTGATTGGTCAGCTTCGCGTTGCCGAGTTGCTCCACCACGGTACCAAAGAACCGATCGGCGACGGCGAGGTAGAAGATGACGTTGCCCTGCGTGCCATGAGTCTTCTCTGCCTCGCCCAACGCGCCATCGATCTTCTCGTACAGCTCGGACTTGGTGAGGTCGCCTTGAACGTAGGACATTTTTTTCGCGAGCCGCTTCCATGCCGCGTCGTCGATCCGGTCGACGTTGAACTCCGCGGCGGCGTTGCCGACGAAATTTTTCAGCATTTCGTAAAGATGATCGCGCCAACTCTCCGTGGTTTCCTGCGCCAGATCCACGCCGATCAACGCGAATTTATCGGGCAGAACTTTGGTGCGCGAGAGATTGTAGAGTGCCGGCACCACCAGGCGCTTGGTCAGGTCACCACCGGCACCGAAAATCACCATGGCGCAGGGATCGGCCGACTTGGGTTGCCGCGGCGGCGCCGCCTCGATCACCTGCGCGGTCTGCGGTATTCGGATCGGATGATCGCCGTGCATGGGACTACTCGGCGGCGTGCCGTGCTGCCGAGTGACGCCGCGAATCCTTTGGCTTTGGTTCGGGGTCAATGGATTCCCGACCCTCGATGTGCCCGCCGAAACCGAAGCGCATGGCCGAGAGCATCTTTTCGCCGAAGGTGTGCTCCTGCCGCGAGCGGAAACGGGCGTAGAGCGCGGCGGTGATCACATCCGCCGGGACCGCTTCCTCGATCGCCGCTTCGACCGTCCAGCGGCCCTCACCCGAATCCTCGACGAAGCCGGAGAAATCCGTCAATTGCGGGTCCTTCGCCAGCGCGGCGGCGCCGAGATCGAGCAGCCAGGAAGAGATGACGCTGCCGCGCCGCCAAACCTCGGCAATATCCGGCAGGTTCAGCGCCAAGCGCTCGTCCGCGGCGAGATTCTTCGAATCCTTATTGCACAGGATATCGAAGCCCTCGGCGTAGGCCTGCATCAATCCGTATTCGATGCCGTTATGCACCATCTTGACGAAGTGCCCGGCGCCGGAAGGACCAGCGTGAATGTAGCCGCGCTCGGCGCGGGAATCGCCTCTCTGACGCCCGGGTGTGCGCGGGATGTCGCCGAGCCCGGGAGCGAGCGCCGCAAAGATAGGATCGAGGTGATCCACAGCCTCCTTCGGACCGCCGATCATCAGGCAATAGCCGCGCGCGATACCCCAGACGCCGCCGGATGTGCCGCAATCGACGTAACGAATGCCCTTCTCAGCCAGTTTTTTTGCGCGACGGATGTCGTCCTTGTAGAAGGAATTGCCGCCATCAATGATGATGTCGCCGCGCTCCAGCAGGGCGCCGAGACTTTCGACTGTTTCTTCGGTGACCCGGCCGGCGGGCAACATCAGCCAGATCGCACGCGGTTTGTCCCCGAGCGTCTTCACCACTTCCGCAAGCGACGCCGCTGCGGCGGCACCATCCTTCGCCAGCGCCTGGCGCGCCGTGGCGTCGGCATCGAACACCACACAATGGTGCCCCGCTTTCATCAAGCGACGAGAGATGTTGCCACCCATGCGGCCGAGTCCGATCATGCCGATCTGCATTTGCTTCCCTCCTTGAAAAGGGCGCCTCTATTGGAGCGCTATATCTATTGCGCGAGCGAGTTCCGCCAACCCCGCATCGACGCCCTTGAGATGGACGCGCAGCGCGCGGCGATCGCGTTCCACCAGGACGTCGAGATCACCGCGGGCCTGCGCCGCCTTGACGACGCCGAAGCTGTAGGAATGGCCGGGCACGTCGATATCGACCGGATCGTCGCAGGTGACCTGCAGGAATACGCCGGAATTCGGCCCGCCCTTGTAAGCCTGCCCGGTCGAATGCTGGAAACGAGGTCCGAAGCCGAGGCAGGTGGCGGCATGAGTTCGGTCGCGGATACGCGTGCGCATCGCCGTCAGCGCCTGTATGTGCGACTCGTCGCGTTGGATGTAGGCCAGTAGCGCCACATAGTCGCCCGCTTTTGCGCCGGCATGTACGCGGCCGAAATGACTCTTCAGATAACCGGACAGGGTCTTGTGCCGACCAAGCTCGGCGGCGTTGCGCGGATCGGCGTAGAGAGCCAGTCCGTTTTCACGGAACATCGGCGCCTCTGCCGGCAAGCGATGTGACTTGTCGCAGTTCTCAGTCAGCGCACGCGTCTTGTCCTTGCTTGCCTCGACATCCGGCTGGTCGAATGGGTCGATGCCGATGATGGCGCCGGCCACTGCGGTCGCCATCTCCCAACGGAAGAATTCCTGACCGATGTGCCATATATCCTTGACGCTGATCCGCGCGACCGGATGGCCGGCCCGCTGCAGCGCTTCCATTGCCTGTCGTTGTGACGGATCAATCTGCCCCTCCAGCTCAAGGTAAGCGAAGAACCGGTCGCTCCCGTAGCGCTCGGGCGTCGTGAGCGGCTCATCGGCCAGCGGGATCAGCCCGCGCCCGCGCTTGCCCGTACTCTCCGCGAGAAGCTGCTCGAGCCAGGCGCCGAGATCGGCGATCCCCGGCGAGGCAATGATCGTCACCTTGTCGCGGCCGTACCGAACTGACGCAACGCCCATGGCGACGCCGAGTTGCACGCCCGGATTCTCCGCCGGCGGCACATCGGGGCCGCAGGCTCGTTCCATCGGCCGCGTCATCTCAAGGAGACGTTTGACGTCGAGACCCATCGCCGCTGCCGGCACCAGACCGAACTTCGACAGTACGGAGTAACGGCCGCCGATCGAGGTCACGCCATGAAAGATATGGGCAAAGCGCCGCTCTTTCGCGCGGCGCTCAAGCGAGGAACCTGGATCGGTCACGGCGACGAAGTGTTCGCCGGCTTTTTCCTTACCTCGCACGGCGCCGACGCGGTCAAAAAAATAGTCCATCAAAATGTTGGGCTCCAGCGTGTTGCCGGATTTGGAGGAGACGATAAACAGCGTCTTGCCGAGATCAACCGCCCGCTCGATCGCCGTGATCTGCGCGGGATCGGTGCTGTCCAGCATGTGGAAGCGCGGCCAACCGGGCTGCGGCCCGAAAGTCTTGCCCAGCACTTCCGGGCCCAAGCTTGAGCCTCCCATGCCGAGCAGGACGAGGCTGGTGAATCCGCGTTTCTTGACCTCTTCACTCAAACTCCGCAGCCGATCAATTTCAGCGAGTTCCTTCTCCACGATGTGCAGCCAGCCGACCCATTTATCCTCGTCCGTACCGGCCCACAGGGTCTTGTCCCCACTCCAAAGACGGCGAATGCGGCCGTCTTTGCGCCAGACTTCCATTTCCTCATCGAAGGCGGTCTTCAGCTCGGAAGCGCCCAGGCCGATGATGAAGCCGGCGCGATTGCCTTCGCGTAAGGTGCGGCGTCGCCGCGCGATGGCACCGAACAGCTTGTCGAACGAGTCGGCGAATTGCTGCACGCCGTCCGCGACCAGCTCTTCCGTGACGTCCTTCAGTGAGACGCCGTATTGCTCCAACTCGGTGAGCATCGCGTGGGCACCTGCAACGTCATGCTCTATGGCGTCGGGTATTGCCTTACCGTGGTCGCGGAAAGCATCCATGGTCGCCGGCGGCATCGTATCCACGGTGTCACGACCGATGAGCGCCTCGACATACATTGTGTCCTTGTAGGCCGGATTTTTGGTGCTGGTGGAAGCCCACAGCAGGCGTTGCGTTTTCGCCCCGGCCGCGGCCAGACGCTGCCAGCGCGGGCCGGAGAAACGCTCCTTGTAGCGGATATACGCGAGCTTCGCGTTCGCGATCGCCACCTTGCCGCAGAACCGATCCGCCAGCCGCTTGTCGTCAAGCTTATCCAGACGCTTGTCGATGGCCGTGTCGATGCGGCTGACGAAGATGCTGGCGACGCTGCCGATTTTAGCAATGTCGCCGCCGGCCCGCGCCAAGTCCTCAAGGCCGGAGATATAAGCTTCGGCCACTTGCTCGTAGACGCTCACGGAGAAGAGCAAGGTAACGTTGATGTTCAGTCCGCGACCAATCAGTTTGCGGATCGCAGGAATGCCGGCGGGGGTCGCCGGCACCTTCACCATCAGATTTGGGCGCTTCACCGCCGTCCAGAGCCGCACCGCTTCGGCCACCGTCGCTTCGGTGTCGTCGGCCAAGTAGGGCGAGCATTCCAGGCTGATATAGCCATCGCGGCGCTGCGTCTCATCGTAAACCGGGTGCAATACATCGGCGGCGGCATGGATATCGGCAATCGCCAGGTGCTCGTAGATCGCGGAGATGCCGTGGTCGGCCTCGGCTTGGAACTGTTTCAACGCATCCGCATATTCGTCGCTCTCTCCGATTGCCTTCTCGAAGATCGAGGGGTTCGAGGTGACGCCCTTCAGTCCATCGCGTTCGATGAGAGTACGCAACTCGCCCGTCTCAATCAGGCTGCGCTTGAGATAGTCGAGCCAGGGGGACTGACCGCATGCTTCGAGTTGCTTTAACGGATTCATGCCGTCCGTCTCTTGGATTTCTTGGACCTCGCAATCTGCTCCTTGGCCGCGGCGAGGACCTTCTCCGGCGTGAAGCCGAATTTCGTCATCAGATCCTTGATTGGCGCCGACGAGCCGAAAGTGTGCATGCCGATCTTGGCGCCGCCCGTGCCGACGTAGCGATCCCAGCCGATCACCGAACCCTCCTCGACCGACACGCGTGCCGTAACGTCGGGCGGCAGCACGCTGTCGCGATAGGCCTGATCCTGCAGTTCGAACAGTTCCCACGACGGCATGCTGACGACCCGCGCCGGAATGCCGTCCTTCTTGAGCGTCTCATAAACCTCGACGCAGAGCGCGACCTCGCTGCCGGTGCCGATCAGGATCACCGCCGGCTTGCCTCTCTCGGCATCAGCCATGACATAGGCGCCCCGCGCGACGCCTGCGGCCGACGCGAAACGCGTGCGGTCGAAGGTCGGAAGCGGTTGGCGGGTCAACACCAGGCAGGCGGGCTGATGCTTCAATCCGATGACGACGCGCCACGCCTCGACGATCTCATTGGCGTCGGCAGGCCGCAGCGTGATGAGGCCGGGAATGCTGCGAAGCGCGATGAGTTGCTCGACCGGTTGGTGCGTCGGGCCGTCCTGCCCGAGACCGATCGAATCATGCGTGAAGACGTAAATAACTGGAAGCTCCATCAGCGCGCTCAAGCGAATGGGCGGCTTCATATAGTCGGAAAAGATAAGGAAGGTCGATCCGAAGCAGCGAATCTTGGACAGCGCGAGCCCATTCAGGACCGCACCCATGGCATGTTCGCGCACGCCGAAATGCAGATTACGGCCGCCGGGCGTGTCCGCTTCCTGATCGCCTGCGCCCTCGAAGGTGAGCCGCGTCTTGGTGGACGGGGCAAGGTCGGCCGAGCCGCCGATCAGCCAAGGATGGTGCGAGGCAATAGCGTTGAGCACCTCGGCGGACGAATCGCGCGTGGCAAGACCTTTCGCATCGGCGGTGAAAACCGGGAGCTTCGCGTCCCAGTTCGCCGGCAGTTCGCGCCTTTGCATGCGCTCGATCTCGTCGGCAAGATCGGGATACTTCCTTCGGTAGGCTTCAAATTGCGTAAGCCAGGCCTTGTGAAGGCTTTGGCCGCGCCGGCCCACGCCGTCGCGGAAGTGCTCGCGCACGCCGTCCGGCACGAGAAATTCGGCGTCCTCAGGCCAGCCGTAGCTCCGCTTGGCGAGACGTATCTCCTCCTCCCCGAGCGGCTCGCCGTGGGCGGCGCTGGTGTCGTGCTTGTGCGGCGCGCCGTAGCCGATATGGCTTTCAACGAAAATAAGCGTTGGCGCGTCGTTGCTCCGGCGGAAAATTTCGATCGCCTGGGCCAACCGCTCCAGATCGTTGACATCGCCGACGCGCTGCACGTTCCAGCCATAGGCGAGGAACCGCGCCGCGACATCGTCACTGAACGCCAGATCCGTGTGGCCTTCGATCGTCACCCGGTTGCTGTCGTAGAACCAGCAAAGATTCCCGAGCATCTGGTGGCCCGCGAGCGAGGCCGCCTCGCTCGATACGCCCTCCATCATGTCGCCGTCGCCGCAGATTGTATAAACGTCGTAGTCGAACACCGTGAAGTCGGGTCGATTGAAGTGCTGCGCCAACCAGCGCTCAGCGATCGCCATCCCGACGCTTGTCGCACAGCCCTGACCCAGCGGGCCGGTTGTCGTCTCGACGCCCGAAGTCAGGTGATATTCGGGATGTCCCGGGCATTTGCTGTCGATCTCGCGGAACCGTTTGATATCTTCGAGCGAAACCGCGGGTTCACCGAGACGTTCGTATTTGGCATTCACCGCTTTCACGCCACTGAGGTGAAGTATCGCATAGAGCAGCATCGAGGCGTGTCCATTGGACAACACGAAGCGGTCGCGATTGGGCCAGATCGGATCCTCCGGATTGAACCGCAGAAAATTCTGCCAGACGGTGTAAACCAGCGGCGCCAATGCCATTGGCGTGCCGGGGTGACCCGAATTGGCCTGCTGCACGGCGTCCATCGACAAAGTGCGGATCGTATTGATGCAGAGCTCGTCGATCGAGCGCTCACGTGAGGCGCTCTTTTTCCTGTCTGCACTATTGCCCGCGCCCGAGTTTCGCCCGGCGGCAATGCGGCGGTGCGGCCTCGCCAATGCAGGCGCTGCCTGTTCGGATCTGCCGAGAGCAATATTCTCTTCGGCGTGATCTCGATGCGCCATAGCCGTGGTGCCAATGCTGTCTGAAATCGGGCTCCATCAGACGAACGCCGTCCGGATTAAAAAGTTCAATCTCAAACGGGTATCGGCTCGACCCGACTTCGCCATCCAAGGCCCGCTCGACGGTGGGGCACGGATCTTCTTCGAGTTTATTTCCTCGGCACGGCGCTCCATGGCCTGCATATGATTGGCGGGTCGGTACTGGTCGGTTGGATCTGCCCTGAATCTCGTCACCGCCAGGCTGCGCCACATCGCCAGCACCGCGTGGTCGAGCAAACGCTACTTGAACATCGAGCTGCTGAAGGACCTAAAGATGAGAGGAGCCATCACCGCTTGAGCCAGCGCCGGGCGCCGCTCGGCCCAAATCAAATGTGCGAAAACTCTGGACACTGCCGTGTGATCCGTGGCCGCCCGAGCCAAAAATGCCCTTTGAACGTCGATGAAAGTGGAATAATGTATGCCAGTGAGTTCAAACTTGCCCATAACGCAGCGCCTGAGTGCGGAACATGGTTCGGTGAATTTGGCCCCCCAACCCACCGTGGATCCGCTGGCCAGTCCGGACAACTTCAAGCGGCAGGCCTATGTGGCGCTCAAGAACGCCATTGCCGCGATGGACATTTACCGCAGCCGCGCCGAGATCCGGCTCGACGAGCGCCGCCTCGCCCATGACTTCGGTATCAGCCGCACGCCGGTGCGCGAGGCGATGGCGCAGCTCGAGCGCGAGGGCTTCGTGCGCTCGGTGCCGCGCCGCGGCGTCTATGTGGTGCGCAAGACCAAGCGCGAGGTCATCGAGCTGATCACCGCCTGGGCCGCGCTCGAAAGCATGGCGGCGCGGCTCGTCACCGAGAACGCGAGCGACGAGGATATCGCCGCGCTGCGGCGCATGTTCGCGACCTTCGAGAACGGCGCGGTGCGCGCGCACCTCGACGAATATTCCGAGGTCAACATCGAATTTCATCAGGCGATCATCCGCATGAGCGGCAACGGCGTGCTTATCGATCTCGCGGAGAACTTGTTCACCCACATGCGCATGATCCGGCGCAAGACGATCAGCGAAAAGGATCGCGCCGACCGGTCGATCCGCGACCACATGCACATCATCGAGGCGCTGGAAGCGCGCGATCCGGCGCAAGCCGAGGCGCTGGTGCGCGATCACGCGCTCGGTTTGGCCGATCATGTCGCCGAGTATGCGGATTATTTGGATTGAGGATGCCGGGGCGAACGATCGGGAGAATCCGATGGCTCACGTGTCAGTAAAAGCCGAGCGGCCGCAACGCACGACGGCGGAAGACGCGCTCAAGAGCAAGAGCGCCGACGCCAATACCGTCTCCGGCGGCCATCTCGTCGCCAAGGCGCTCAAGGCCGAAGGCGTCGACGCCATCTTCACGCTCTGCGGCGGCCATATCATCGACATCTATGACGGCTGCCTCGACGAGAGCATAAAAATCGTCGACGTCCGCCACGAGCAGACGGCCGCGCACGCCGCCGACGGTTATGCGCGGCAGACCGGCAAGCTCGGCTGCGTCGTGACCACGGCGGGTCCTGGCTGCACCAACGCGGTCACCGGCATCGCCACGGCGCTGCGCTCGGAAAGTCCGGTGCTGCACATCGGCGGCCAGAGCGCGCTGTCGCAATGGAAAATGGGCGGGCTGCAGGACCTGCCGCACGTCGACATGATGAAGCCGATTACCAAATTCGCTTCGACCGTGATGTCGACGGAGCGCATCGCCGACATGGTCGCGATGGCGGCGCGCGAATGTTTCGCCGGCGCCTATGGGCCGAGCTATCTCGAAATTCCGCGCGACGTCCTCGACCGCGAGATCGATATTTCGCATGCCGTGCTGCCGCAGCCGGGACATTATCGCGCGTCGACCAAGTCCGTCGGCGACACCGGGGCCGTCGAACAACTCGCCGACATCCTGGTGAACTCCGAGCGCCCGGCGATCCTCTTCGGTCAGCAGGTCTGGGCGGCGCGCGGCCACCAAGAGGCGATCGCGCTGCTGCGTGGCCTCGATATTCCCGGCTATTTCAACGGCGCCAGTCGCGGGCTGCTGCCGCCCGGCGATCCGCATCATTTCGACCGAACGCGCTCGTTCGCCTTCGGCCGGGCGGACGTCATCGTCATCATCGGCACGCCGTTCGATTTCCGCATGGGCTACGGCAAGCGCATCGACGTGCCGACCCTGGTGCAGGTCGATATGAGTTATGCCACCGTCGGCAAGAACCGCGACATCACGCTGGGCATCGTCGGCCATCCCGGAGCGGTATGCGAGGCCGTGCTCGAGGCCGCGGGCGGCCGGCTCAAGAACGACAAGCGCCAACTGCGCAAGCAATGGATGAAGACGCTCGCCGACGCCGAGGACGCGGCCTTGCAAAAGCTGATGCCGATGTTCAAGTCGGAACAGACGCCGATCCATCCCTATCGCGTCGCCTACGAGATCAACGAGTTCCTCACCGACGACACGATCTATATCGGCGACGGCGGCGATGTGGTGACGATTTCGGCGCAGGCGGTGCGGCCGCATTCGCCCGGACACTGGATGGACCCCGGCGCGCTCGGCTCGCTCGGCGTCGGCACCGGCTTTGCGCTGGCCGCAAAACTCGCGCATCCGGACAAGGAGGTGCTCTGCTATTACGGCGACGGCGCCTTCGGCATGACCGCCTTCGACATGGAAACCGCCGACCGCTTCGGCGCGCCCTACATCGCCGTCATCGGCAACAATTCGGCAATGAATCAGATCCGCTACGGCCAGATCGCCAAATACGGCGAGCAGCGCGGCAACATCGGCAACAAGCTCGGCGACATGGAGTTCTCGCACTTCCCGAAGCAATGGGGCGGCTTCGGCATCGAGGTGCGCGATCCGGCGAAGATCGCTCCGGCCTTGCGGCAGGCGCGCGCGGAAGTGGCCAAGACCGGCAAGTCGGCGGTGGTGAACATCTGGGTCGACCCGAACGAATACGCGCCGGGGACAAAGAACCAGACGATGTACAAATGACGCGAAGCATACTTTAGGTCCGGGATCCTGAGGCTTCCTCCGATCACGTCGTCGCACCTCAGGATGACGGTCCGTCGCGGAATTTTCGAAATTCGAGAGGAAATTCGAGAGGAAAGCAATGACGAAACGCAAGAAGTCGGCAAAAGCCGAACGCGCAAAGCCGGTAAAGAAGCCGATAAAGAAGTCCCGCAGGAAAGTTGTGAGGCTCAAAGCAAAGAAAACGGCGAAGAGCAATCTGCCGCGCCCGAGCGCCAAGCCCTGGGGCCAGACGGGCCGGGCGCTCGAAGGCGTGCGCATCCTCGATTTCACCCACGTCCAATCGGGACCGACCTGCACGCAGCTCCTCGCTTATATGGGCGCCGACGTGATCAAGGTCGAACGGCCCGGCGTCGGCGACATCACGCGCGGCCAGCTTCGCGACATTGCCGGCGCCGACAGCCTCTATTTCACCATGCTCAATGGCAGCAAGCGCTCGATCGCCGTTGATTCCAAGCATCCCAAGGGCAAGGGAATCCTCGAGCGGCTGGTGAAGGAGTGCGACGTGCTGGTGGAGAATTTCGCTCCCGGCGTGCTCGACCGCATGGGCTTCACCTTCGATCGCATCCACGCCCTCAATCCGCGCATGATCGTCGCCTCAGTGAAGGGTTTCGGCCCCGGTCCCTACGCCGATTGCAAGGTCTACGAGAACGTCGCCCAGTGCGCCGGCGGCTCGGCGTCGACGACCGGCTTCCGCGACGGCCCTCCGCTCGTCACCGGCGCGCAGATCGGCGACAGCGGCACCGGCTTGCATCTCGCGCTCGGCATCGTCAGCGCGCTCTATCAGCGCATCCGCACCGGCCGCGGCCAAAAGGTGCTCTGCACCATGCAGGACGGAGTCCTGAACCTTGCGCGGGTCAAACTACGCGACCAGCAGCGGCTCAAGCACGGCCCGCTGACCGAGTATAGCCAGCACGGCGAGGGCATTCCGTTCGGCCCGGCGACGCCGCGCGCCGGCAACGATTCCGGCGGCGGCCAGCCGGGCTGGATCGTTAAATGCAAGGGCTGGGACAGCGATCCCGATGCCTATGTCTATTTCATCACCCAGACGCCGGTGTGGGGAGCGATCTGCGATCTGATCGGCAAGCCGGACTGGAAGACCGATCCGGATTACGCGACGGCGACGGCGCGGCTGCCGCGCTTGCGCCAGATCTTCAACACCATCGAGCAATGGACCATGACCATGACCAAGTTCGAGGTCATGGAAACATGCAACAAGCACGACATTCCCTGCGGGCCGATTCTGTCGATGAAGGAGCTCGCGGAGGAGCCGTCGCTGCGCGCGACCGGCACCGTGGTCGAGGTCGACCATCCCATCCGCGGCCGCTATTTGACGGTGGGCAACCCGATCAAGCTGTCGGACTCGCCCGCCGACGTGCGGCGCTCGCCGCTCCTCGGCGAACACACCGACGAAATTCTGCGCGACGTGCTCGGCTATTCCGGCAATGAGATTGCCGATATCAAAGCGTCGGGCGCAGTCGGCGCCGCAGAGCCGCGAACCAAAGCGGAGGCGGCATAATCATTTCCCCGCGCAAGCCAAGGGACGTGTGCAACGTCAGGAGTAGGAATAAATACAATGCGTATTGTCGTCCACGGGCAGCAAGCGTTCGGCAAGGCCGTGCTCGAAGCGCTGATCAAGCGCGGCGAGACCATCGTCGCGGTCTATGTCGCGCCCGAGAAAGACGGCGCCAAGACCGATCCGCTGAAAGAGGCGGCGTTGGCGGCCAAGCTGCCGGTCTATCAACCGGCCTCTTACCGCAAGCCAGAAGTGTGGGAAGAATTCCGCGCGCTCAAACCGGACCTGCAGGTGATGGCTTTCGTGACGCTGTTCGTTCCGGAAGAATTTCTCACCATCCCGACCCACGGCTCGATCCAGTATCACCCGTCGCTGTTGCCCGCTTATCGTGGGCCGAGTGCCATCAACTGGCCCATCATCAAAGGGGAAACCGAAACCGGGCTCACGATTTTTTGGCCGGACAACGGACTCGATACCGGCGATATTCTGCTGCAGAAGAAAACGCCGATCGGTCCGACCGACACGCTCGGCGCGGTCTATTTCGACCGCCTGTTCCCGATGGGCGTGGAAGCGATGCTTGAAGCCGTCGACTGGGTGAAGGCTGGCAAGGCGCCGCGCATCAAGCAGGACGAAACCAAAGCGAGCTACGAGGGCCGCTGCGGCCCCGACAACGCGCACATCGACTGGGGCAGACCGTGGAGCGAGATCGATCGCCTCATCCGCGGCTGCAATCCGCAGCCCGGCGCCTGGTGCAGGCTCGACGGCGGGACAGTGAAAATCTTCGAGGCGACGCCGTTGCCGGCCAAGAATCCGAAAGGCATTGCCGGCAAAATGGGCGAGATTGTCGCGGTCGAGGGCGACGGCTTCACCGTCGCCTGCGCCGACGGCCGCTTCAAGGTCACGCGCGTGCAGGCGGAGGGCCCCAAACTTGCCGCGAGCGAATTTGCCAAAAACGCGAAGCTCAATCCAGGAATGAGGTTTTCATGAATCCGTCCCCCGCGACCGCGGCGAAGGCCCCGGCCCTCGCCGCGCAACACGCCAATCCGAAATCCGATATCGAGATCGCCCAGGCCGCGAAGATGCAGCCGATCATCGAGATCGCGCAAAAGCTCGGGATCAAGCCGGAAAACCTCGAGCCGTACGGACATTACAAGGCGAAGGTGTCGCTCGACTACATCAGGCGGCTGCAGGATCGCCCCAACGGCAAGCTGATCCTGGTGAGCGCGATCAATCCGACGCCGGCCGGGGAAGGCAAGACCACGACCACGGTCGGGCTCACCGACGCGCTCAATCGCATCGGCAAGAAGGCGATGCTGTGCATCCGCGAGCCCTCGCTCGGCCCCTGCTTCGGCATGAAGGGCGGCGCCGCCGGCGGCGGCTACGCGCAGGTCGTGCCGATGGAAGAGATCAATCTCCACTTCACCGGCGATCTGCACGCGATCGGCATCGCCAACAACCTGCTGGCGGCGCTGATCGACAATCACATCTACTGGGGCAATACGCTCGGCATCGACGGGCGCCGGATCACCTGGCGGCGCGCCATCGACATGAACGAACGTTCGCTGCGCTCGATCGTGTCATCGCTCGGCGGCGTTGCCAACGGCTTTCCGCGCGAGGACGGCTTCGACATCACGGTCGCTTCCGAGGTGATGGCGATCTTCTGCCTGGCGCGCGACCTGCAAGACCTCAAAAGGCGCCTCGCCAACATCGTCTTCGGTTATACCCGCGACCGCAAGCCGGTGCGCGCCGGCGACCTCAAGGCACACGGGCCGATGACCGCGCTGCTCAAGGACGCGCTGGCGCCGAACCTGGTGCAGACGATGGAAGGCACGCCCGCCTTCATCCATGGCGGCCCGTTTGCCAACATCGCCCACGGCTGCAATTCCGTCCTGGCGACGACGACCGCGCTCAAGCTCGCCGATTACGTGGTGACCGAATGCGGCTTCGGCGCCGATCTCGGCGGCGAGAAGTTCATGGACATCAAATGCCGCAAGGCCGGGCTCGCGCCCGATTGCCTCGTGCTGGTCGCCACCATCCGCGCGCTGAAGATGCACGGCGGCGTGAAAAAGGAGGACCTCAAGGCGGAGAACCTGAAGGCGCTCGAAGCGGGCATGGCCAATCTCGCGCGCCACATCGAGAACGTGAAGAAGTTCGGCATCGTGCCGGTCGTCTCGATCAACCGCTTCTCCGCCGACACCGATGCCGAGATTGCGCTCGCCAAGGATGCCTGCGCCAAGCTCGGCGTCGAGGCGCTGTTGGCCGATCACTGGGCGCTGGGCAGCGAGGGCGCCACCGATGTCGCGCGTGCGGCCGTGAGGGTCGCCGACAGCGGCAAGAGCAAGCTCAAGTTCCTCTATCCCGACGACATGCCGCTCCTCGAAAAAATCCGCACCATCGCCAAGGAGATCTATCGCGCCAAGGACATCGAGGTCGATAAAGCCGTGCGCGATCAGCTCGCTGCGTTCGAGGCCATGGGCTACGGCAAATTCCCCATCTGCGTCGCCAAGACGCAGTACAGCTTCTCGACCAACCCCGATGCCAGAGGAGCGCCGGTCGATCACGTCATCAAGGTGCGCGATGTGCGGCTCTCCGCCGGCGCCGAGTTCGTGGTCGCGATCTGCGGGGAGGTCTTGACTATGCCGGGCCTGCCGAAGATCCCGGCCGCGAACGCGATCGATGTCGGACCGGACGGGAAGATCGTCGGACTGTTCTGAAAGTCAAGTGAACGGCCGCGGCATGATGAGCATAGCGATTACGACTCATTCAACAACAACCGACACTCGCTGGATTTGATTGATGTGCAGGCCATCCGGCTGGACGCAACCCTCGATATCGCGGGCGCGGACCGCAATCTCATAGCGGCTGGCAGCTCTCGGCGTCCAGCGGGCGCGAAACGTCTGCCACGCATAGCCGGCGCGCGGTTCGAGCTCGGCCGCGAACCAGCTTGTGCCGCCGTCGACGGAAAGTTCAACGGTCTGCACCTCGGCGTGGCCCCAGGCGCGTCCGAGGATGTCGATCTCCCCCAGCGGCAGACTTGCGCCGGCGGCGGGCGCCAGCAGGCGCGAATTGACCGCAACCTCCCAGACCGGCACGGCTTCGCCGGAGCGCCAATCGTTGTAGAGCCGGGTCGTGAACAGCGAGGCGGGTCTCTGGTCATGCAGGGAAATCGTCGCGAGCCATTTCACGGAATTCGTGCCGTAGTAGCCCGGCACGACAAGGCGCAGCGGGAAACCGTGCTCGGGGGTGAGCGGCGCGCCGTTCATCTCGTAGGCGACGATCACCTCTTCATCCATCGCCTTCGTCATCGGCATGTCCTTGACGTATTCGTTCGTCGTCTCGCCGGCATACGCGCCCCAATCGACGCCGACGCTCCACACGTAGCGCGCCTTACGCTCCACCATGCGTTCAAGCAGCGAACGCAACGACGGGCCGCGCCACACTGCATTGCTGACGACGCGCAGCGGCTTGTCGGGGTCTTCGGGATTGCCGGCACATTCGATCACCGCGCTCACCTCGCGCGCCGGCAGAGTCTTGATCTCTTGCAACGACAGCCTCGTCTTGTTTCCGGCGCGATCGACGAGGCCGAGCGTCCACGTCTGCGCCGAGCAGCGGGCGACGCCGTGGTGGGCGAGAACGAAATGCCGCTCGGTTGCGGTCACCGGCGACGCCAGCGCAGCTTCCGGCGTAACGGACATGTAAAGCCCGGCCGGATCCATCCGCACCGGCCCGACACCCTCGATGTGACGCGAGGACGGCGACACGTCTGCGGCCGTGGGCGATGATTGCGTCATTCGATTGCTCCGCCGGCGGCGGCGCGGTCGCCGCGAGCCGCCGATCGTGCGTCCCTACACCAAGTATAGCGTGGACCACCGGACGGCGAAATCGCGCAAGTGCGGAGCCGGCGGTCAACGCATGATGGATATCAAGGATTAACCCCCGACACGCTATCGGTGAGCGACGGATGACCCGGTTAGCCTACGGCGCCTCAGCCAATCGCATGGAGAGTTCGACGTCGTCGGCAAACGGAACCGACAAATAGCCATTGGCCACGGCGCGGACGCGGGCAAGGTAGTCGGGGCTCGCATCCGCGTTGTCGGCAACAATGAGAGCACCGCTGCGCAAGCGATCTTCAAGCAACGCGAGGATGGACGGATAGAGGCTCTTTGCTCCGTCGAGCAGCACGAAATCGATCGTCTCGGGCAGATCGCGGGCCAACGTCTCCAGCGCGTCGCCTTCGCGAATTTCGACGAGGTCGGACAGACCTGCGGCCGCAAGGTTCTCGCGCGCCCGCTTGATCTTCGACGGCTCGAGTTCGCTGCCGATCAGCCGGCCGCCGCCATTGTCCCGGAGCGCCGCCGCAAGATGAAGCGTCGAAATCCCGAATGACGTCCCGAACTCGACGATGCTCCGCGCGCGGACGGACCGCGCCAAGATATAGAGAAGCTTCCCGGTATCGCGCGAGACGGCAAGAGGATGGTCCTTCAGTTGTGCATAGTACTGGCGATAGTCATTCCGGTCGCCGGCCCGCGGCCAGCGTGCATTTTCGGCCGCGTCGGCTTCGGCAAAGAGCCGGTCGATCAGGCTGGATAAAGCCGGCTGGGTCAAAGTCGTCATCGGCTTTCTCCGCCCGTGCGCAGACGCGTCATCGATTTGTGCTGAGCATTCGGCAGTAAGCGTAGCCTGGAATGAGCGAAGCGACCTCCGGGGAAGCCGCACCGCTGAAAATCCCGCATCGGCGCAAGCTGGAAACGCCTTCGCGCGTCATTTTTGCGATCAGCGATGTCACGCTGCGGCTTTTGTAGAATCAGCCGGAAGCTTCCGCGATAGGAATTTGCGGATTTTGTCTGCAAGCATCTTGCACGTCGTACTGGGAAACATCTTATCACGGTCGGCGACTACCTGTCCCCATGCATCTGGGAATGAGAATTTATCCATGGCGCGTAAGAGTGCATCGCCGCCGTCCCGCCACGACGGAACATTATGCAGAACCTGGCAGAGCGCTTCGATAACCGTGGCCTTTAGAAAGCCAGCATTGCCGTCCGATGTCTGCGTGACGCACTGTAGCGCGGTGATAAGAGTGTCACGTCCATAGAGCTTTGCACACCGCATGAGCGCCCCGATCGCCTGCGTTTGCCCGACTTTCATTTCAGGTTGGGAGACGTTGCGTCGGAGAATCTCGACATCAGCCGCCGAGCAGATTTTGGCAATTTCCAGCGCATCAACGTCACCGGAGGCAAGTCGTGCATGGTAAAGCTGCTGCGCCGTCGTCTTTGTGATATTGCCGTTGACGGCAGCGTATGCTGCGGCTTGCTTTGCACGATCCGCCTGAACAACCTGACATGGGACCTCTTTGATGTCCCTTAACATGGCGGCCGTGGTTCTATGCTGTCCATCAACGATAGCGAAGCGGCCACCTTCTACAGGCGCCACGATCACGGGGGCAAATTTCGACCAATCGAAATGCTCGGCGATTTGAATAACATTGTTAGCGCCTCGGCGCCCGATTTCTCGTTGATACTCGGTGTCAATGACTAAACGCTCGACTATGATCCATTCAAGGAACGGTGCCGGGCCGGGCGCGAAGGCTAGAGTTGGAGCGGAAAAACGGTGGCTATCGAGAGGCTTAAACATAGCTTTCTCCAGTTAGAACGTGCGAGGATTCGCACGTCCCAAGTCTGGACGCCTCGAGCGAAGCTGAAATGTCAGGCGGCGGTTTTGTCCACCGGTAAGGTGCTCCGCTCTGCCAGATTATATTTGCGCGGGGCTTTTTTAATGTCACGGCACTCGCAATCGACAACGTGAAGAGGAAATTCCGTCCTTGGCAGGCCTGGCAGCGACCTACTCTTCCAAGCCTTAAGACTTAGTACCATCGGCGCAGAGGACTTTGACGGCCGAGTTCGGGATGGGATCGGGTAGAGGCTCCTCGCTATAACCACCAGGCCGGCGAAGGACGGAACGATGAAGCAAGCTGTTTCTAATCCGGTCATTCCGGCCGAGCGCAGCGAGAGCCGGAATCCATAGCCACAGTCGGTGCAGGTACTGCACGTATGTGATTATGGATTCCGGGTCCGCGCCTGCGGCGCGCCCCGGAATGACGGGAATGGGCATTGATGTAATGAGAGCGTTCAAGCCGAACGAGCGATTAGTACCGGTAAGC
>JASHPW010000012.1 GCA_030037895.1 Xanthobacteraceae bacterium
TCTTGATCGCCGGCCAATGGAACGCCTGCACCAGCGGCTTAGGCAGCGCGAGGCCGGAGGTCTCGATGACGATGTGCTCGACGCGCTCGCGCGCCAGAATCGCGTCAAGCGCCGGCACGAATTCGTCGGCCACGGTGCAGCAGATACAACCATTGGCCAATTCGACGATGTTCTCCTCCGGGCAGGCGTCGTTGCCGCAGCCTTTGAGGATGTCGCCGTCGATGCCGACGTCGCCGAACTCGTTGACGATAAGGGCGAGGCGGCGGCCCCGCGCCTGGCTGAGCACATGGCGGATCAGCGTCGTCTTGCCGGCGCCGAGGAAACCGGTGACGATGGTGCAGGGGACGCGCGCGAGCGAGCCGGTCATGCGTCCAATCCGTGCAAATCGCCGCGCGCGGCGACCGCCGCCGCGCCGTCCATCACTGCTGGTGTCGCGAAATGACCCATCCGTGCCGTTCCGCAGCGCCGTCATCGGGTGCAGGATGGAAGCCGGTCTTCGCCGAGGCACCCCGCCCGACTGCGACCGCATCGACGGCAGGTCTCCTGGCTCGCGGATCGGCGCCTCGCCCTGCCTTCCCGGCGGCAGACGACCGCCAGTGGCTTGTCCGGACGAGACTTCCCGCTCACAGTTGCGGGGGCAGCTGCGGATTAGGAACTCTCGTTCCGCACCGCATTCCCTGTTCGCTCTCTAAACGAGAGACCGTCGATGGCGACACTTAGCGGTCGGCCGCGTGCTTTTGTCAATGGCGAGGAATCGGCACGTTGCTATAGCTCACGGCCTGGGACGCAGCAGTCGTTTCCCTCAGCGCCGATCGCGCGCCTATTCTTCTTTAGGCTTCTGATCCTGCGCGCCATGAACAACCGCCAGCACGACGATCTCGCCACGTGCCTCATGAACCTCATAGACGATGATATAAGGATATTCGATCAGTTCGCGCGTCCCAGGGTCCAGCCCCGGACGCCCCATATAGGTCAGCTCCGGCGCGAGCAGATTTTCGATTTATCGAAGATTCTTGTGACCAATTTGTCTGCCGTGCCCGGGTTGTCCTTCGCTATCCACGCATGGATGCTTTCAAGGTCACCAAGCGCTTCGTCGTCAAAAACAATCCTCATCGCTTGAAGCGACGACGAGCATCAGCCAGGGAGACATATCTTGGATTCAGCTTGCCGCGCCGACGGCGGACTTCCGCAAGTTGCTCGTCGCTCAACCGCACGTCGCTTCTGTCCTGCGCTTCCATCAATTGGACGGTGTGCGCAATGTCGGCTTGCCGCTCCGGCGGCCAAGTCAGTACCCGATCGAGAATTTTCTTCACCTAGTCTTTTGTCATAGTGCAAGTATAGCAGATCGGCTTCCTATGAAAACTGCGCCAGATCATCCGGGGTCCGAGCTGTGAGCATGCCGGTCACACTTGTCCTCGGCGGCGCCCGCTCGGGCAAGAGCCGCTACGCCAAGAGCCTGATCGCCGCCCTGCCGCCGGCTTGGAAGCCTCCCTGGGTCTATATAGCGACGGCGGAAGCGGAGGACGACGAGATGGCCGCGCGCATCGAAGCCCATCGCGCGCGCCGCGGTCCGGACTGGCGGACGGTCGAGGCGCCGCGCGATCTCGCCGCGGCGCTGGCGGCGTGCGCGAACACGCCGGTGCTGGTCGATTGCCTGACGTTGTGGCTCTCCAACCTCGTGTTCGCAGACGCCGATATCGACGCGGAAGTGGAGCGCCTGGAAGACGCGTTGGCGGCCGCTGCCGCGCCGATGGTGCTGGTCGCCAACGAGGTCGGATCCGGCATCGTGCCGAGCTATCCGCTTGGCCGGCGCTTCCGCGACCTGCAGGGCGCGCTCAACCAGCGCATCGCCGCGCGCGCCGACCGCGTAATCCTCATGGTCGCCGGCCTGCCGCTGGCGCTGAAAGGGACTTCGGAGCGCATTCCATGATGGCAACAATCGACAAGGCCGAAGCGGAACGCCATCGCGCCAAGATGGCGAAACGCAAGGCGGTGCAGGACGCCGAAGTCGCGGGCAAGACCGTCGAAAAGGGCCTCCTCATCGTGCACACCGGTGCCGGCAAGGGCAAATCGACCGCCGCCTTCGGCCTGGCGCTGCGCATGCTCGGTCGCGGCTGCCGCGTCGGCGTCGTGCAGTTCATCAAGGGCGCGTGGCACTCGGCCGAGCGCGACGCGCTCGCCCGCTTCGGCGAGCAGATCGCGTGGCACACGATGGGCGAAGGCTTTACCTGGGAGACGCAGGATCGCGCCCGCGACGTCACCGCCGCCGAACGCGCCTGGGCCAAGGCGCGCGAGCTACTCGCCGATCCGAGTTTTTCGCTGATCGTTCTCGACGAGCTCAACATCGCGCTGCGCTACGATTATCTCGACCTCGCCGACGTTGTCGCCACACTCACCGCGCGCCGGCCGAACCTGCACGTCGTCGTCACCGGCCGCAATGCCAAGCCGGAGCTTCTTGCCGCTGCCGATCTCGTCACCGAGATGACGCTCATCAAGCACCATTTCGCCGCCGGCGTGAAGGCGCAGCCGGGCATCGAGTTCTGAGCGGAGTGCGCTCCATGGCCGCCCGCGCGCTCATGGTCCAGGGCACGGGCTCGGACGTCGGCAAATCGCTGATCGTCGCCGGACTTGCCCGCGCCTTCGCCTTGCGCGGTCTCGTCGTGCGCCCGTTCAAGCCGCAGAACATGTCGAACAACGCCGCGGTCGCCGCCGACGGCGGCGAGATCGGCCGCGTCCAGGCGCTGCAGGCGCGCGCGGCGCAGGTGGCGCCGAGCGTGCACATGAATCCGGTGCTGCTCAAGCCGCAAAGCGAGATCGGGGCGCAGATCGTGGTGCAGGGCCGCGTTTTTGTCAGCGGCGCCAAGGCCGCCGCTTACCAGCAAATGAAAGGCGAACTGCTGCCCTTCGTCCTCGACAGCTTTGCGCGCCTGCGCCGCGAGGCCGAGATCGTGCTCGTCGAAGGCGCCGGCAGCGCCGCGGAAGTGAACTTGAGAGCCAACGATATCGCCAATATGGGGTTTGCGCGCGCCGCCGACGTGCCGGTCGTCCTCATCGGCGACATCGACCGCGGCGGCGTGATTGCAAGCCTCGTCGGCACCAAGGCCGTGCTCGCGCCCGAGGATGCGGCGCTCATTCGCGGCTTCATCGTCAACAAATTCCGCGGCGAGGCGGCGTTGTTTGCTTCCGGCCTGGAATTCATCGCGAAGGCGACCGGATGGGAGGCGCTGGGCGTCGTCCCTTACTTCGCCGACGCGCGCCTGCTTCCGGCGGAGGATGCGCTTGCGCTCGAGCAAAACCGGCCGGGAAAGCCGCAAGCGCGCGTGCGCGTCGCCCTGCCCATTCTGCCGCACATCGCCAATTTCGACGATCTCGATCCGCTCGACGCCGAGCCGGCCGTCGATCTGGTTCGCGTGCGGCCCGGCGCGGCGCTGCCCGGCGATGCCGATCTCATCGTGCTCGCCGGCTCGAAGGCGACCATCGCCGATCTCGCGGCGCTGCGCGCCGCCGGCTTCGACGTCGATATTGCCGCGCATGTTCGCCGCGGCGGAATGGTGCTCGGCCTCTGCGGCGGCTATCAGATGCTCGGGCGCATGATCGCCGATCCGGGCGGGATCGAGGGTCCGCCCGCTGCGGTCGAAGGCCTCGGCCTTATCGACGTGGCGACGACGCTCATAGCCGACAAGCGCCTCGAAAAGGTGAGCGGCACGACGCGCGATGGTGCGCCTTTCGCCGGCTACGAAATGCATATGGGCCTGACCCAAGGGCCCGATTGCGCGCGGCCGTTCGCGCGGCGCGCCGACGGCTCGCCCGAGGGCGCGGTGTCGGCCAACGGCCGGGTGATCGGCACCTACGTGCACGGCCTGTTCGCCGACGATCGGCAACGTGCGGCGTGGCTTGCCCGCTTCGCCGCCGGCGCCGCAACCGTCGGCTATGATGCATCGATCGAGCGCACGCTCGATACGCTCGCCGCGCACCTTCATGCGCATCTCGATCTCGATCGCCTGCTTACTTTGGCGCGATGAGAAGGATGGCGAAAGCCGCGAGCAGCGCGATCAGGATCGCGTCGGCGCGCCGATAGAGCCTGAGCGCGCGCAAAATGTCGGCGGCGCCGGCGTCGCGACGCCCGTCGCCTATCATGGCGTCCTCGACGCGCACGCCGCCATAGACGCGCGGCCCGGCGAGCGCGAGGCCGAGCGCTCCGGCCATCGCCGCCTCGGGATAGCCGGCATTGGGCGAGCGGTGGCGCGCGGCGTCTCGCCACACGGCGCGGCACGCTGCGCCGGCGGAGGCGTCTTTGCTCAGCGCCGCCGCAGCGACGAGCAGCAGCGCCGAAAGGCGCGAGGCCGGCAGGTTGACGAGATCGTCGAGCCGGGCGGCGGCCCAGCCGAAAGCCGCGTAGCGCGGGGTACGATGGCCGATCATACTGTCGGCGGTGTTGATCGCCTTGTAGAGTGCGGCGCCAGGGAGCCCGGCGATGACCATCCACAGGACCGGAGCGACGACCGCGTCGGAGAAGTTCTCGGCGAGGCTTTCGATGGCTGCACGGACGACGCCGGCCGCATCGAGCGTTTGCGTATCGCGGCCGACGATCCGCGATACTGCGGCGCGTCCGGCCGCGATGTCGCCCTTGTCGAGCGCCGCGGCAACATCCGCCACATGTCGGTGCAGGCTTCTTTGCGCGGTCAACGTGCTGGCGAGGAGAGCCACGGCGAGGAGTCCGAACGGGATGCGGAACAATTCGTGCTCCACAATGACGGCGACCGCTGCAACGATGCCGAGGAGGATCAGGATCGCGGCAATGCCGGCCGCCCGCCGCGCCCTGTCCTTTCCTTCCCGCGCGAGTGGGGAAGCGGCGCGCGCGCGATTGAGCGAGCGGTCAAGGACGCCGATCAGGCGGCCGATCCAGGTCACCGGATGGCCGATCGCGCGCTGGACGCGCTCCGGGTAGCCGATTGAGAGCTCGATCAGCATGGCGATGAGTGCAAGCGTGACGGACATGGTCCTTATTCGCGGCGTGGACGGCCCGCTCCTGCATGGCGGCGATCTCGGCGCCGCCCGCCGCCTGTTCCCGGATGCGCCCGAACCTTTCATCGACCTGTCGACCGGGATCAATCCCCACCCGTATCCGTTGCCGCGTTTTCCCGCCGCGGCGTTTGCCCGTTTGCCCGATAGAAGTGCGGTTGGCGCGCTCGTGGCGGCCGCTTGGCGGGCCTACGGCGCTCCGTCCGCCGCGCATGTCGTGCCCGCGCCCGGCGTCCAGATTTTGCTGCCCATTGTGGCCGGGCTGGTCCAGCCAGGCCGCGCCGCAATTCTGGCCCCAACCTACGGCGAATTCGCCAAGGCCGCGGCGCTCGCCGGACACAACGTAAGATTAGTGCGCGAGATCGACGCGTGCCGCGATGCTCGATTGGTCATTGTCGCCAATCCCAATAACCCCGACGGCCGGCTGCTCGCCCGGCCGGCCTTGCTCGCACTGGCCGAAGACCTGCGACCGCAGGGCGGCCTCTTGGTGGTCGACGAGGCGTTCATGGATGTCGGACCTTCCGGCGCGAGTCTTGCGGCCGACGTTGCCCGCGGCAACGTCGTCGTGCTGCGCTCGTTCGGCAAGTTCTTCGGGCTCGCCGGATTGAGGCTCGGCGTCGCGCTCGCCGCGCCGGTCATGGCGGCGCAGCTATCCTCCGCGCTCGGCCCCTGGGCGGTGTCTGGCCCGGCGCTCGCGGTCGGCGCCAAGGCGCTGGCTGATGCGGCCTGGATCGCGACGACGCGGCGCCGGCTCGGCAAGGCGGCGAAAAGGCTCGATGCCATGCTGATCGGCTCGGGTCTCGCTATCGTCGGCGGCACCAGCCTGTTCCGGCTGGCGCGAGCGCCGGCGGCCGGCGAATTGTTCCGTCACCTGGGGCGTGCCGGCATCATGGTGCGCACCTTCCCGGATCACGCAAGCTGGCTGCGCTTCGGCCTACCGGCCCACGCGCGCGACTGGCGGCGGCTGCAAACCGCATTAACCGACTTTCGATGACGCCGTCCGCGCCGCAGATCGCCCCTGTGCCAAAACAGGGCAGTTGGGCTGGCATCCGCCTTGCTCTCTCTCGACCAACGCTTGCCGCATACTCCTTTGCGAAAGGAGGACGCGCTCGCCAGGGAGAGAACGATGTTAACCAATCGGCTCGCCGGAACGCCTTCGGCACTCGATCGGGATGACTTATCTTCGAATCGTCATCCCGCTCCACGCTTTTGTTTTATCGCGCGTGCGGACGGAAAATCGGTTCCCACTTTTCCTCGACGCGCTTTAGTGTCGGCCGCTCATGTCGGCGCCGCGATCCTATCGGTCATGGCCCTGCTCATGATCCGGTCGCCGGCCTATGCCGACGATGTCAGTCAAACGAGCTGCATCGGCTCGTGGACGAACTTCAATTGCACGGCAGCGTGGGGAGCGGCTGTTAATCCCTACGTCAGGCTGGTGCCCGAACCCGTCAACGCGGCGGGACAAGCGCGCGCGGCAGCGCGTGATCGCGAATGGCTGACGCGGTGCCACCCGGTCGTCGAGCACGACCGTTACGGCGTTGCCCGTTATTATTACTCCGCGCCAAACTGTGAATTCGGCGTCGGCGGCAATTGAGAGCGACGATCGCGGGACCGAGCGATGTCAGCGGAGCTGGTTCGTCGACTTTGCGCCGCGTTGCGTATGTCGCATGGCGGATATCGATCCGACCGTTGGGACCTGTCCCGGTAGGTACTTGGCGACGATCACAGGATCAAGCTCTTTCACGGCTTCGTCCGGCAGGCGGTACCAGACCTCGTCCCGCCCGAAAAGCTCAATGCCGAGATAGCCGCGAACGGTCAGTCTCTGTCCGTCGGGACTGAGTGTCATCGCCGCGCTGTAGATATGACCGTTTCGCGGATCAAGGATATTGCCGTCTTCGTATTTCAAGCCACGCCGTTTCATGTCCTTGATGATGGGCAATCCGAGCAAGGGCGCATCCTTGCGGTCGTCCGGGCAATTGGTGCATACGGGCGGGGTCGGGCCGTCAATGGGCCGAGGAAAAAGCTTTGCCGCGACGCCTTCATAAAATCCGCTACTATCCTCGACGAACAGAAACCATATGACTGTTTTCCCAGTCTCCTCATCGATCTTTTGCCATAGACCGAGCGCCGACGGCTCCGCGGCGGCTGCGGGCTGAACGGCGGCGAGGAGGGCGAGGAGCCCCGCTGTAACCAGCATTTTCGCGTGCACCATTAAATGAGCCTTTCCATTCATTGCGGTCGGGCGGACTCAATGAATCGGCATTGATGCCCCAGAACCATTCGTTCCACAATGCGGTGATTTAAGGACGCACGAGGCGCGCTCATGGGGCGCGGGAACCGCGGATTCGTCGATTTCTCGCTTGCCAGAGCCGCAGCCCCTTCCAATGATGACGCTGAAGCTATCGGATCAACCTGGCTGGTCGGGAATTTAAATTTCATGCCGCGCCCCATTGCCATGTCGCGATCCAGTTTGGCGCTCGACAATTTGCGCGCCGTCGTCATCCTGATCGTGCTCGCCTTCCACTCGGTCCTGGCCTACGTCAAATGGATCCCGACGGGATCTTCCGGCTTTGACGATCCGCCCTATGGCTGGCGCGCCTTTCCGATCGTGGACAGCCAGCGCTGGTTCGGCTTCGACCTGTTCTGTGCCTGGCAGGACGTCTACTTGATGTCGCTCATGTTTCTGCTCTCCGGTCTGTTTATCTGGCCGAGTCTCGTGCGCAAACGAAACTGGGGCTTTGTGCGCAATCGGTTGCTCCGGCTTGGGCTTCCCTATGTCTTCGGCCTCGTCGTCCTCATGCCGATCGCCGAATATCCCGCCTACAGAGTGACCACTGCCGTACCCGGCGTCGCCGACTATTTGCGGCATTATCTCGCGTTGCCGTTCTGGCCCAACGGCCCGTTGTGGTTCCTGTGGCAGCTTTTGGCGCTCAATATCGCCGCAGCCGGTCTCAATTGGATCGCGCCGAATGCGCTCAAGGCTCTTGGACGCTGGTCGGTCGCGGCGGGACAACGTCCCCTCCTCTTCTTTGCCGGCCTCGTTGCGCTCTCCGTCGCGGCCTACCTACCGCCGACGCTCGCATTTACTCCCTGGGGCTGGTCCAATTCCGGACCCCTGGCCGTCCAATTCTCCCGCCCTCTCCTCTATGCCGTCTACTTCTTCGCTGGGGTCGGGATCGGCACAGGCGGCATCGATTGCGGCCTCGTGGCCGCAGACGGCGCGTTGGCGCGGCACTGGGCGCTGTGGCTCGCGGCGGCGCTCGCTTCGCTCTTTCTCTGGATGGGCGTGACCTCGTTGACGCTGGATGGTTCCGCGCCGATCGCGATCGACATTGCCTCCGATCTCAGTTTCGTGCTGGCCTGCGCCGCCGGCTGCTTTTTCCTCATCGCCGCGAGCCTGCGCTTCGGCGCCAAACGCTCGCCCGCGTTCGCCAGTCTCTCGGCCAACGCCTACAGCCTTTATCTCGTGCACTATGACTTCGTCGTCTGGCTTCAATACGCGCTGCTCGCCTCGGCGCTCCTCGCCGTCGTCAAGGGCGCGATCGTTTTCGCGGCGACACTAATTTTAAGCTGGATAACGACGCGCGCCATCCAGCGCATTCCCTTCGGCGCGCGGCTCATCGGCGCCACACCGGTCGCGATTGCGATACCTAATTTTCGCCTGCGATCCGCCGAGCTTTATGCCCGGCTGCGCGAATTCGTTTCCCAGTAGCGCCGGCTCACGCCAAGGCCAGCCGCGCCGCTTTGCCGATGGCGGCGAGGCCTTGATCCACGTCATCGGCGATGTGGGCGTGCAACATCCGCCGGCCGCGCTCGGCCAGCACGCGCAAGTCGCCGCGCGCCTGCGCCGCCTCGATCACCCCGAAGCTCGCCCTGTGGCCCGGAATATCGAGATCGGGATCGGGCTCGGCGGTGATCGCGAGAAACACGCCGGAGTTCGGTCCGCCCTTGTAGGCTTGTCCGGTCGAGTGCAGGAAACGCGGCCCGAATTGCAGGCAGGTCGCGACGCGCTTCTTGTCGCGTATCGCCACGCGCAAGTCCTGCAGCGACCTGAGCCGGGCGTCCTCACCATCGAGGTAAGCGAGGATCGCGAAGTAATCGCCGTCATCGAGGCGGGCGAAGTGCGCTTTGAACCAGCTCGCGAGCGTGGAATTCGCTCCCGCCTGCCGCAGCGCCTGCGCATTGCGCTCATCGGTATAGAGGGCGATGCCGTTTTCCGTGAGCACCGGAGTGTCGGCGGGCAGCGAGCCGGTCTTCTCGAAAGCGTCGGTCATCGCCCGCATCGCAGCCTTGCTCGCCTCCACGTCGGGCTGATCGAACGGGTTGATGCCGAGGACCGCCCCGGCAACGGCGGTCGCCATCTCGAAGCGGAAGAACTCCTGGGCGAGAGAATTTGGCGAGGTGAGATCGATGCGGATGAGAGGTTGCCCGGCCTGTTCGAGCGCCGCGGCCGATCGATCCTGCGCCGGATGCGGATGCGCGGGCTCGCGCAGGAACACGAACAGCCGATGGGCGTCATAGACTGAAGGGTCGTCGAGCGGTTCCGCGACGATCGGAATCACGCCCTTTCCGTTCTTGCCAGTCGATTCGGCCACCAATTGCTCCGCCCAGGCGGCGAAAGCGGCAATCCGCGGCGAAGCTGTGATGGTGAGCTTGTCGCGGCCGTGGAGGGCGAGAACGCCGATGGTCAGCCCGAGCGCGACTGCGGGATTTTCCGCCGGCGGCACTTCGGGGCCGCAAGCGCGCGCCATGATGCGGGCCGCCTCAAGGAAGCCGCGCACGTCGCGTCCGGTCGCCGCCAGCGGCACCATCCCGAAATTGGACAGCACCGAATAGCGCCCGCCGATGCCGGGGACGCCGAAAAAGATGCGGCGGAAGCCCTTCTCCGCGGCGATTTTTTGCAGCGGGCTTTCCGGATCGGTAATGGCGATGAAATGCTCGCCGGCGCCGGCGCCGCCGACGGCGTCCGCCGCCTTGGCGAAAAAATAATCCATGAGGACGTTCGGCTCGAGCGTGGTGCCGGATTTGCTGGACACGATGAACAGCGTGCGCGCGGGATCGATGCCGCGCGCGAAGCGGCGCACCTGTCGCGGATCGGTGGAATCGAGGACATGCAGCCGGGGAAAGCCGGGAGCCGGCCCCAGGCTTTGCGCCAAAACCTCGGGCCCGAGGCTCGATCCGCCCATGCCCATGAGCAGCACGTCGCTGAAGTTTTCGGCCCGCACCTCGCCGGCGAATTCCTGCAAAGTCTCGACCTCGCGCGGCCCGTTCTCGATGATATCGAGCCAGCCCAGCCATTCGCTCTCGTCGCGGCCGGTCCACAGCGTCGCGTCTTTGCTCCAGAGGCGGCGAATGTTTCCGCGCGAACGCCACGTTTCCCGCGCCTTGTCGACCTCGCGCTGGAGCGGCGGCGGCAGGGTGATCGCCTGCGCGTTCTCGCGCGCGCCCAAGGCGCGCCGGCGCTTGGCGGCGATGGCGCCGTTGAGCTTGTCGAACGCATCGGAAAACAGAGCGACCCCCTCCTCGGCCAGGTCCGAGGTCACGCGGTCGAGGGAGATGCCGGCGCGGTCGAGCGCGGCGAGTATCCGTGCGGTTTCCTCGGGATCTTCGGTGAGCGAGTCGCGCACCCGGCCGTGGTCGCGGAAGGCATCCATCGTCGCCGCCGGCATGGTGTTGATCGTCTCCGGGCCGATCAGCTCCTCGACGTAGAGCACGTCGCTGTAAGCGGGATTCTTCGTGCCGGTGCTGGCCCAGAGCAGCCGTTGCGGCTTGGCGCCCAAATCGGCGAGCCGCTGCCAGCGCGGACCGGAAAAGCGGCGTTGCCAGCGCCGGTAGGCCGCTCTGGCGTTGGCGATCGCGACCTCGCCGCAGAGACGTTCCAGCGCGCCGCGTTTCGCCGCATCGTTTGTCCGCGCGATCGCTTGTGCCAGCAGCCGGTCGACGGCGGTGTCGATCCGGCTGACGAAGAAGCTCGCGACACTGGCGACGCGCGCGATCGGGCGGCCGGCGGCGGCGCGGTCTTCGAGTCCCGCGAAAAAGGCCTCCACGACCTGCTCGTAAACGTTCTGCGAGAACAGCAGCGTGACGTTGACGTTGACGCCTTCGCCGAGAAGCTGGCGGATTGCGGGAATTCCCGGCTGCGTGCCGGGAACCTTGATAAAAATGTTCTCGCGGCCGACCGCCTGCCAAAGGCGGCGCGCTTCCGCGGTCGTGGCGGCGGTATCCATGGCAAGGTAAGGCGATACTTCCAGGCTGACGAAGCCATGGCGTCCGCCGCTGTCGTCGTACAGCGGGCGGAGCTTGTCGGCGGCGGCGGCGATGTCCGCGGCCGTGAGCCGTTCATAGATGGCGCCGATTGCGGTCTCGCCGGAACCGACGAGACGGGCGATCTCGGCATCGTAATGATTCGACGCGCCGATCGCCTTTTCGAAGATCGAAGGATTGGACGTGACTCCGGCAACGCCGTCATCCTTGATCAGCCGCTCAAGCGCGCCGTTCTTGATGATGTCGCGCGACAGAAAATCGAGCCACACGGCCTGGCCCTTCTCGGCAAGTCTTCGCAAAGGATTCATCATGCCTTCTGTTCGCACCCTGGCGCCTTGTGACCGAGATGATGCACCCGAGTTATGCGGCGGGGGCCTTGCCGCCGCAACCGGCGCCGACCTCGCTCCCGCGCGCGAGCCCCCATGGCCGGCTTGGCCTGCGGAATAAGGCAATTTCCCACCGGCCGCAAAGCCGGCCGGTTGCGCGACTTCATCGGAGAAGGCGTTTATAATACGGCCGTTGCGGGCGCAGATGGTCGAGGCGTTCGCCGCCGACCGGGCTCGCCGGGCTCTGGACAATTGCCATGATGCGGTTGCGAGCGGCTCCCGTGCTCGCGGCGACGGCGTTGGGGATGCTCGCCCTGCCGGTCGAGGCCGCCGCGGCCGCCAAACGCGCGATCGTGCTCGAGATCGACGGCGCGATCGGTCCGCCGATCGCCGACTACGTCGTGCGTGCGCTCGACGCGGCGAAGCCGGAGGCGGTGGGACTCATCATCCTGCGCATGAATACGCCGGGCGGGCTCGACACCTCGATGCGCGAGATCATCAGCGCGATCCTGGCCTCGCCCGTACCGGTCGCAACCTACGTGGCGCCGAATGGCGCGCGGGCGGCGAGCGCCGGCACCTACATCGCCTATGCGAGCGCGATCGCGGCGATGGCGCCGAGCACCAATATCGGCGCCGCCACGCCGGTCCAGCTTGGCGGCAATCCGCTCCTGCCCCTGGATCGGAAACAACAAAAACAACAAAAGGACCAGCAGCAGGGCATGGGCGGCGAGCCCGCGGATACCGAGACGCGCAAGATCGTCAACGACGCGGTCGCCTATATCCGCGGCCTCGCGGCGCTCAACGGCCGCAACGCCGACTGGGCCGAAGAGGCCGTGCGCTCGGCCGCAAGCCTGACCGCGTCCGCGGCGCTCGCGCTTCACGTCATCGACGTGATCGCCGACGACAATGGCGATCTTCTGCGCAAGATCAACGGGCGCACGGTGACGGTCGCCGGAAAGCCCCAGCGTCTTGCCACCGCCGGCCTTGACATCGTGAGCGTTCCGCCCGGCTGGCGCACCGAACTGCTCGCCCTCATCGCCAATCCGAACGTGGCCTTCATTCTCATGCTCATCGGCGTCTACGGGCTCATCCTCGAATTCTTCAATCCGGGCGCCGTCGCGCCGGGCCTCGTCGGCGCCATCAGTCTCTTGGTCGCGCTCTATGCCCTCGCGCTCCTTCCGATCAATTATGCCGGCGCCGCTCTGGTGCTATTCGGCATCGCGCTGATGGTCGCCGAGGCCCATATCGGCGCCTTCGGTGCGCTCGGCGTCGGCGGCGTTGCCGCCTTCGTCATCGGCGCGCTGTTGATGTTTCCCTCGCGCGCGCCGGGCTTCGCGCTCGCCGGCGGGGTCGTGGCCGGTGCCGCCGTCGGCAGCGCGGCGCTGCTCCTGGTCATGCTCGCCACGCTGCTGCGCGCGCGCCGGCGGCCGGTCGTGACTGGAAGCGAAGCACTGATCGGCGCCGAAGGCGAAGCGATCTCCTGGCAAGACGGTGAAGGGCGGGTCAGGGTCAAAGGCGAAATCTGGCTGGCGCGCTCCGATGCGCCGCTTGCCGCCGGCAGCCGCGTCAAGATCCTCGGCCGCGACGGCCTTGTTCTGCGCGTCGAAGCCCGGAATAGCGCTCAGGCATGATCCAGACTTTTGGATTGCCCCCTTCTTATTGCCGTCGCTTCCTTCCCCCCTGAAAGGCCCTGACGGGGGAAGTGGCCGGACCGGGGGTCGCGCGTTCACCGTTGATAACAGCCGGATCCGCCGATCCGGACACAAGGAGGAGACAACCATGGTTCTCATAGCCGTCATCGTCGCCGCCGTTTTGGTGGTGATCTTTCTCTTCGCCTCCATTCGCATTTTGCGCGAATACGAACGCGGCGTCGTGTTCACGCTCGGCCGCTATAGCGGGACGAAGGGTCCCGGCCTGTTTCTGCTGGTGCCGTTCGTGCAGCAGATGGTGCGCGTCGATCTGCGCGTCGTCGTCGATGAAGTTCCGCCGCAGGACGTGATTTCCCGCGACAACGTCTCGGTCAAGGTCAGCGCCGTCATCTATTTCCGCGTGGTCGACGCCGAGCGCGCGATCATCCAGGTGAGCAATTACCTGGCGGCGACGAGCCAGCTCGCGCAGACCACGCTGCGCTGGGTCCTGGGCAAACACGACCTCGACCAGATGCTGGCCGAGCGCGACAAGCTCAACGCCGACATTCAGGACGTTCTCGACAAGCAGACCGAGGGCTGGGGCATCAAGGTCTCCAATGTCGAGATCAAGCGCATCGACCTTGACGAAAGCATGGTCCGGGCTATTGCCCGGCAGGCCGAGGCCGAGCGGGCGCGCCGCGCCAAGATCATCAACGCCGAGGGCGAGCAGCAGGCGGCGCAGAAGCTGGTCGATGCCGCCCGCATCCTCTCCGGCGTGCCGCAGGCGATGCAGCTACGCTATCTCGCCACCCTGTTCGACATCGCCGGCGAGCGTACCTCCACCGTCGTGTTCCCGTTCCCGATCGAGTTGGCGCAGGCGTTCGCGGCGATGGCGCCGCGGGGGTGAGAATCTCCCCCGTCCGGCGGAGCGTCCACCCCACATACTTCGCGGGGGAGGATGAAGAAATGTTTGAATGGCGCCACGCGGATGTTATGTGGTCGCGCGAAGCTCGCGGCCGTGCTTGTGATCGAGGCCGCGATTTTCATGAAGATCGTGTGACCACACTCAGAGGCTGCGGGCATCTCCGGTATGCGCGTCATCGTCCCAATTTCGGTCGGCGGGTGGGCCCGCTTATTCAGCCGCTGGGACGTGCTGGCGGTGCTGCTGATCCTCGGCCTTTTGGCGTTCTTGGCCGAGGCGAGCCGCCACCTGCTCGAGCCATTGGCGGAGCTGCGACGCCAGCCGGTGTCGCTCGATCCCGCGAACCTGCCCGAATACGCCGCGCGCACCGCTTTGCGAATGCTCATCGCCATGGCGCTGTCGCTGATCTTCACCTTCACTTATGCGACGCTCGCGGCCAAGAGCAGGCGGGCCGAACGGCTTCTCGTGCCGCTGCTCGACATCCTGCAATCGGTGCCGATCCTCGGTTTCATCTCGGTGACCGTCGTGTTCTTCATGGCGCTCGCGCCCGGGCGCGTGCTCGGCGCCGAGTTCGCCGCGATTTTCGCTATTTTCACCAGCCAAGCCTGGAATATGGCGTTCAGCTTCTATCAATCGCTGCGCACGGTGCCGACCGAACTCAAGGAGGCGTCGCGCAACTTCCGGCTGAGCCCGTGGATGAGCTTTTGGCGCGTCGACGTGCCGTTCGCCATGCCGCAGCTCATCTGGAACATGATGATGTCGATGTCGGGAAGCTGGTTCTTCGTCGTGGCCGCGGAAGCGATCAGCGTCGGCAACACCACGATCACGCTGCCCGGCGTCGGCTCCTACATCGCGCTCGCCATCGAGCACCGCGACCTGAGGGCGGTCGGTTGGGCGATCGGCGCCATGCTCATCGTGATCCTCATCTATGACCAGCTTTTGTTCCGCCCGCTGGTGGCGTGGGCCGACCGCTTCCGCTTCGAGCAGGAAGCCGGCGATCTGCCGCCCCGTTCGTGGATGCTCGACGTCCTGCGCCGATCCCGCCTCGTCCACCGGCTCACGCGGCCGTTCGCTTTGCTGTGGCGGCGTTTGTTGCTCGCGCGCTGGTCGGAACGCGCCGCGCCGGTGAAGCGGGAACGGCAATCGCGGCATCCTTGGATCACGTTTCAATGGCTGGTGATCGTCGTCGTCCTTGCCGCGCTCGCGCTATGGCAGGTCTTGCGCTTCATCACCCAGGGTATCGCGCTTGCCGACGTGGGCACCGCGCTGCTGCTCGGGCTGGCGACGTTGAGCCGCGTGGTCGCGCTCATCGCCATCGCCAGCGTGATTTGGGTGCCGGTTGGCGTGTGGGTCGGCACGCAACCGCGCGCCGCCAATCTAGTGCAGCCGGTGGTGCAGTTTCTCGCCGCCTTTCCGGCCAATCTTCTGTTCCCGATCGCGGTATCGGCGATCGTCGCGTTCCGGCTCGACCCCAATTTCTGGCTGAGCCCACTGATGATCCTCGGCACGCAATGGTACATCCTCTTCAATGTCGTCGCCGGCGCGGCGGCGATTCCCGCCGAATTGCGCGCCGCCGGCGTCAATTTCCGCGTGCGCGGTTGGCTGTGGTGGCGCCGGATCGCGCTTCCAGCCGTGCTTCCCTATTACGTGACCGGCGCGATCACCGCCTCGGGCGGGTCGTGGAATGCGAGCATCGTCGCCGAAGTCGCGTCTTGGGGTGATGAGCACCTGCATGCGAGCGGGCTCGGCGCGTATATTGCGCAAGAGACCGAGGCGGGCGATTTTCACCGCATCGTGCTCGGTATCGCGGTGATGAGCCTTTATGTCGTGGTCATCAATCGTGCGTTCTGGCGTCCGCTGTATCTTTATGCCGAACGCAAATTCCGGCTCGGGTGAGGACTTTTCATGAGCGCCGTTCTTCTCGACATTCATGGCCTGCGTCAGTCCTTTCCGCGGGCCGGCGGCGGCGAGCTTCTGGTGCTCGACGGCGTCGACCTCGAGCTGATGCAAGGACAGATCGTCGGGCTTCTCGGCCGCACCGGATCCGGGAAATCGACCTTGCTGCGTTTGATTGCCGGCTTGTCGCATCCCTCGGACGGGACCATTACCTATCTCGGCCAGCCGGTGGTCGCGCCGGCGCCGGGAATCGCGATGGTGTTCCAGTCCTTCGCGCTTTTCCCCTGGCTCACGGTGCTCGAAAACGTCCAGCTTGGACTGGAGGCGCTGCGCCTTCCCGAGGCGGAGATCAGGAAGCGCGCGCTCGCCGCGATCGACCTGATCGGCCTCGACGGCTACGAATCCGCTTATCCGCGCGAATTGTCGGGCGGCATGCGCCAGCGCGTAGGCTTTGCCCGCGCGCTCGTCGTGCACCCCAACATCCTGCTGATGGACGAGCCGTTTTCCGCCCTCGACGTACTCACCGCGGAGACATTGCGAACCGATTTCCTCGAACTATGGGGTGAAGGAAAACTGCCGATCAAAGGCGTGATCCTGGTGACCCATAACATCGAGGAGGCGGTGCTGATGTGCGACCGCGTCCTTTTGTTCTCGACCAATCCGGGCCGCATCATTCGCGAGATCAGCGTTGACCTCAAGCAACCGCGCAACCGCCTCGATCCCCAGTTCCACGATCTGGTCGAAAAAGTTTATGTGGCGCTGACCGCGCACACCCCGACCTCGCCGCGGATCGGAACAGCGGCGGGGACGGTGGCGACCAGCATCAAAACGATCCTGCCGCGGGTCTCCGCCAATCTGCTGTCGGGTCTCCTCGAAACGCTCGCCGGCGCGCCCTACAACGGCAAAGCCGACCTTCCGGTCCTTTCCGATGAGCTGCACATGGAGGCGGACGAGCTCTTCCCGGTCGCGGACGCCCTGCAGATGTTGCGTCTGGCGGAAATCGAGGGCGGTGACATCAATCTCACCGAGGCCGGCAAGCAATTCGTGGATGCGGCCATGGACGATCGCAAGAGGCTGTTCCAGCGCCAGCTTTTGTCCTACGTCCCGCTCGCCGCCCACATCCGTCGCGTGCTGCAGGAGCGCGCCAACCACGTGGCGCCGAAGAGCCGCTTCTTCGATGAGCTGGAAGACCATATGAGCACCGAGGACGCGGAGGAGACGTTGCGTTCGGTCACCGCCTGGGGCCGCTACGCCGAAGCTTTCGCCTATGACGACCATTCGCAGACCTTCAGCCTGGAGAATCCGACGTAGTCGCCCAGCATTTGCGAACGGAAGTGAAGCAATCCAGAGCTGGCGCAATTATCGGATTGCGTCGACGCTGTGCTGCTCGGTGCTACTTACCCGGCGCTGCGCCGCGCTTTGACCGCGATCGACAGCAAGGCGCGCGCGGCGATCGTGTCAGCAAGCGCCGGCGCCCGCCGCGCGGCGAGGACGGCTGCGGCAAGCTCGGCCATGGCTATGGCGAGCCGGGAGGCGTTCCACTGCCTGAGCGCCGCTTCGATCAGGTTGCGACGACGGAAGTTCACCGGCGGCTGTAGCGCCTCGAGCGACAACGGCGCGCCGGCTTCG
Organism: Xanthobacteraceae bacterium; assembly: GCA_030037895.1. Lineage (GTDB taxonomy): Bacteria > Pseudomonadota > Alphaproteobacteria > Rhizobiales > Xanthobacteraceae > BOG-931. Next base: position 17,688 of record JASHPW010000012.1, read on the forward strand.
ATCGCGATGCGCCATTTGTGCAGCTGCGCGAGCTGGCGCTGGGCGGCAAAGAAGATCGAGCCGACCGCGCTGCCGGCCGCACGGGCCTTGGCGAGCCGCGCTTCGAGTTCCGCCGTGCGGCCGGCAAACGCCGCGTCGACGAGATCATCGAGCGCCAGCGTCGAAGCGTCGGAGACGATCGCGGTCACGTCATCGACGCCGACCTCGCCGCGACCGCCGGCATAGAGCACGAGCTTGCGAATCTCGTTGCGTGAGGCCGCCCGGTCGCCCCCGAGCAGGGGCAGGAGCAAAGCGCGCGCATCGGGCGCAAGAACGATTCCGGCGGCGCGCATCTCGGTGTCGATGAGCCGCCCCAGGTCGCGCTCGGATTCGGTGTAGCAGGGGAGCGTCACGGCGTTCTTGGCGCGCTCGCACAACGCGCGCAGCGGCGCGGTGCGGCGCAGGTCGCCGGCCTCGATGATCACACGGCATTCGCAGGCCGGCAAAGCGAGAAGCTGCTCGACCGCCGGCGCGATGTTGCGGCTCCCCGCCTTCACCCGCACCGCGCGCCGGCCGCCGAACAACGGGATGGTCTGTGCCTCCGCAACGAGCCGGGCCGGATCGACCGCAAGCTCCTCGCCGTCGAGCCGCACCAGCGAAAAAGGATCGCTGGCATCATCGACCGACGCCTTGACAAGCGCGTTGGTTCGCTCACCGACCAGACCGGCATCCTGACCGAACACGAGCACGACCGGCCGCGCCAGATCGGGACGGGCGATGAAGGCATCGACGTCGGCGGCTTTGACGGCGACCATCAGCTCGCCTCAAGCCACCACATTGACGATCCGTTGCGGCACGATGATCACCTTTTTCGGCGGCTTGCCGTCGAGCGCCCGGCGCACCGCTTCGAGCGCGAGCACGGCGGTCTCGATCTCCGCAGTCCCCGAATCGCGGGCGACCGTCACGTCGGCGCGTTTCTTGCCGTTGATCTGGACCGGCAACGTCACCGTGTCTTCGATCAGGAGATTGCGCTCGACCTGCGGCCAGGCCGCTTCCGCGACCAACGTTCGGTGTCCGAGCGCGGCCCAGCATTCTTCGGCGAGATGCGGCATCATCGGGGCGAACAATTGGACGAGGATGTCGGCGGCCTCGCGCAAGGCCCAACGAAAGTCCGGCGCCGGATCGCCGGCACCGTCGTCCTCGGCTCCGATGTCGCCGATCGCCGCCGAAAGCGCATTGGCAAACTCGTAGATGGACGCCACGCAGACGTTGAAGTGCAGCTTCTCGATATCGTCGCCGACCTTGGCCAGCGCCCGATGGGCCGCCTTGCGCACGACGAGCGAAGCCGCCGAGAACCGGTGCGGCCGCTCGGCAGGGGCGCCGCGAGTGATCTCGGCGGCCTCGCCGACCAGGCGCCAAAGCCGCTGCACGAAGCGCGCGGCGCCTTGCACCCCCCGTTCCGTCCACTCGACGTCGCGCTCCGGCGGCGAATCCGACAGCATGAACCAGCGCGCGACATCGGCGCCGTATTCGCCGATGATGTCGTCGGGATCGACGGTGTTCCGTTTCGACTTCGACATTTTCTCGGTTGGGCCGATCTCGACCGGTTCGCCGGTGGCGAGGAGGCTCGCGCGGCGCACGTCGCCGTCCGTCTCCACCTTCACTTCCGCCGGCGCCATCCATTCGCCGTTCTTGCGCCGATAGGTCTCGTGCACGACCATGCCTTGAGTGAACAGGCCGGCGAACGGCTCGTCGAGCCCGACATGGCCGGTCTTCTTCATCGCGCGGGTGAAGAAGCGGCTGTAGAGCAAATGCAGGATCGCGTGCTCGATGCCGCCGATATATTGATCGACCGGCATCCAGGCGTCGATCATGGGCCGATCGGTCGGCGCGTTCGTGATCCACGGATCGGTGAAGCGCGCGAAATACCAGGACGAATCGACGAAGGTGTCCATGGTGTCGGTCTCGCGCGTGGCCGGCCGGCCGCAGCGCGGACAGGCGACGTGCTTCCAGGTCGGATGGCGGTCGAGCGGATTGCCCGGCCGGTCGAAAGTCACGTCCTCCGGCAACGTCACCGGCAAATTTTTCTCCGGCACGGGGACGACGCCGCAGGCCTCGCAATGGATGACCGGAATCGGGCAGCCCCAATAACGCTGCCGCGAAATGCCCCAGTCGCGCAGGCGGAAATTGACCTGCCGCTGCGCCACCGGCTCCCTCTTCCCGCGCGCGAAGGTCTGTTCCAATCGCCGCGCCACCTCCTCCTTCGCCGCGGCGATGGTCATGCCGTCGAGGAAGCGCGAATTGATCATGCGGCCGTCGCCGTCATAGGCGGTGTCGGTGATGACGAAAGTTTCCGGGTCCCGGCCGGGCGGGCACACCACGGGCGTGTTGCCGAGCCCGTATTTGTTGACGAAATCGAGGTCGCGCTGGTCGTGTGCCGGGCAGCCGAAAATGGCGCCCGTGCCGTAGTCCATGAGGATGAAATTGGCGACATAGACCGGCAGCAGCCACGACTTGTCGAACGGGTGCAGCGCCCTGATGCCGGTATCGAAACCCATCTTCTCGGCGGTCTCGATCTCGGCCTGGGCGGTGCCGCGGCGCCGGCATTCCGCGATGAATTGGGCGAGCGCGGAATTTTTCTTCGCCGCCGCCGCAGCCAGCGGATGATCCGGGGCGAGCGCCATGAACTTCGCGCCGAACAAGGTATCCGGCCGCGTGGTAAAGACGTCCAATTCGCGTTCGCCGCCCGGCGCGGTAGCCGGATCGAGCGCGAAGCGGATCGATAGGCCCTCCGAGCGGCCGATCCAGTTCTTCTGCATCAGCCGTACTTTTTCCGGCCAGCGGTCGAGTTTTTCCAGCGCATCGAGCAGCGCTTGCGCATATTCGGTGATCTTGAAGAACCATTGCGTCAGCTCGCGCTGCTCGACCGGCGCGCCGGAACGCCAGCCGAGGCCGTCGATCACCTGCTCGTTGGCGAGCACGGTCTGATCGACCGGGTCCCAGTTCACCTTCGACTTGCGCCGCTCGACCAAGCCGGCGCGCAAAAAGTCGAGGAACATCTTCTGCTGGTGCTTGTAATAGGCCGGATCGCAGGTCGCGACCTCGCGGCTCCAGTCGAGCGACAGCCCCATCGATTTGAGCTGCGCCTTCATCGTCGCGATGTTTTCGTAGGTCCATTGCTTGGGGTGGACTTTGCGCTCCATGGCGGCGTTCTCCGCCGGCATGCCGAAGGCGTCCCAGCCCATCGGATGCAGCACGGCAAAGCCTTTCGCCCGCTTCACCCGCGCCACGACGTCGCCCATCGTGTAGTTGCGCACGTGGCCCATATGGATGCGCCCCGACGGATAGGGAAACATTTCCAGGACGTAATATTTGGGCCCTCCGCCCTCGCCCGGCGGGCCGCGGTACGGTTCGTTGGGGGTGGCGAAGATGCCGCGCTCGTCCCAGACTTTCTGCCAGCGCGCTTCGGCTTGGCGATGATCGTAGCGGTCGGTCGACATTGCGGCGGCGTTGCCGGCTCCCTTTAGGGCAAGAGCATGATCCGGGAAAGGAGGCCGCGGACACGATCCGGCGGGGAGCCGGGTTTCCGAGAGATCACGCTCCTCTTGAGAAAACGCGGGCGCGATCGATTCAACCGGAAGCGATTGCGCGTCAGGCGAGGTGACATGAAAGGCTTTGCCGGTCAAATGCAATCGACCATTCCAATGACCTGTCGATTCCTGCATAATAGTTCATGATCGTCTCTCATGATGCCCGGACTACTAGACTTCATCGCTCCATTCCGTTTGACACCATCGGTTTGAGGGGCGATCACGCCTCCGCCAAGCAGGCCGCGAGCAAGCGCGCCACCCATAGCAAGCGGCTTGCCTGGCGGTCGGCCCGTTACCCCTGCCTCCACTGCGCAGATGATGCTCGACAGCCCACATTCAACGCGCGCCGACGGCGAACTCCTCGATAGCGCGGCCATCATTGCCGACCTCAAGACGCTCGCCGCGACCCACGCCGGGCGGGAGCGCGAATTGCGGACTGCGGTGGCGCAACGCTTGAAATCCGCCCTGACCCGGGGACGCGCACAGGCGGAAAGCCTGCTGCTCGAAGACCGCCACGGACGGCGCTGCGCCGAGCGGCTGTGCCGGATGCAGGACGAGATCATCCGCATCCTTTTCGACTTCGCCGCCGGCGCGCTTTATCCGTCGCCGGTCCCTTCGCAGGCCGAACACATGGCGGTGATCGCAACCGGCGGCTACGGCCGCGGCTTGTTGGCGCCGGGTTCCGACATCGATCTCCTGTTTCTGCTGCCGTACAAGCAGACCGCCTGGGGCGAATCGGTGGCCGAGACGCTGCTCTATGGCCTGTGGGACATGGGCTTGAAGGTCGGCCATGCGACCCGCGCGGTCAATGATTGCATCCGCCAAGCCAAGGCCGACATGACCATCCGCACCGCGCTGCTCGAATCGCGGCACCTGTTCGGCGATGTCAAACTCTATGCCGAGCTGACGGCGCGGTTCGACAAGGAGGTCGCGCAGGGAACGGCGGCGCAATTCGTCGCCGCCAAGCTCGCCGAGCGCGAGGAGCGCCATCGCCGGGCGGGCCAGTCGCGCTATCTCGTCGAACCCAACGTCAAGGACGGCATGGGCGGCTTGCGCGACCTGCACTCGCTGTTCTGGATCGCCAAATACGTCTACCGCGTGCGCGAGCCCGAGGAACTGATCGAACGCGGCGTGTTCGACCGCGACGAATTCAAGCTGTTCCGCCGCTGTGAGGATTTTCTGTGGTCGGTCCGCTGCAACATGCATTTCCTCTGCGGCCGCGCCGAGGAGCGCCTGTCGTTCGACATCCAGCGCGAGATCGCGGTGCGGCTCGGCTACACCGAGCATCCGGGCCTCCAGGACGTCGAGCGCTTCATGAAGCATTACTTCCTCACCGCCAAGGAGGTCGGCGATCTGACCGCCATCCTCTTCGCCGGTCTCGAAGAACGGCAGGCGAAGCCGGCGCCGGTATTAAGCCGCGTCATCGCCCGCCTGCGTCCCCGGCTCAATCGGCGCACGTTGAGCGAGACCGACGATTTCATCATCGACAACGACCGCATCAACATCGCCGATGCAAAAGTCTTCGGCCGCGATCCGGTCAATCTGATCCGGCTGTTTTATCTGGCGCAGAAGCACAATCTCGCGATCCATCCCGAGGCCATGCGGTCCGCGACGCACTCCCTCAACCTGATCGACGCGGGGATGCGCGAGGACAAGGAAGCAAACCGCCTGTTCCTTGAGATTCTGACCTCGAAGAACGAGGCCGAAACCGTGCTGCGCCGCATGAATGAGGCCGGCGTGCTCGGCAAGTTCGTGCCCGCCTTCGGCCGCATCGTGGCGATGATGCAGTTCAACATGTATCATCACTACACGGTCGACGAGCATCTCGTGCGCTGCATCGGCGCGCTCAACGAGATCGAGCGCGGCGACAATCCCGACGTCGCCTTCGCCGGCGAGCTGATGCGGACGATCCAGCCGCCGCACCGCACCGCGCTCTACGTGGCGCTGTTCCTGCACGACATCGCTAAGGGACGCATCGAGGACCACTCGATCGCCGGAGCGCGCATCGCCCGCCGCTTGTGTCCGCGGCTCGGCTTGAGCGCGACCGAGGCCAAGCTGGTCGCCTGGCTGGTCGAGGTGCATCTCGTCATGTCGACCGTGGCGCAGTCGCGCGATCTCTCCGACCGCAAGACGATCGAGAACTTTGCTGCAGTCGTGCAGTCACTGGAACGCATGAAGCTTCTTGCCATCCTGACCACGGCCGACATCCGGGCGGTGGGCCCGGGGGTGTGGAACGGATGGAAGGCGCAGCTCCTGCGCACGCTCTATTATGAGACCGAGCCGGTGCTCACCGGCGGCTTCTCCGAGGTCAACCGCGCGCAGCGCGTTGCTGCGGCGCAGGCGGAATTCCGCGTCGCGATCAGCGATTGGCCGGCCGCCGTGCTCGAAGCCTATATCGGCCGCCATTATCCGGCCTATTGGCTCAAGGTCGATCTGCCGCACAAACTCGCGCACGCGCGCTTCGTGCGCGAAACCGAGGACGCCGGCAAGACCTTGGCGACCCGTCTCGGTTTCGACGCCGGGCGCGGCGTCACCGAGCTGACGGTGCTCGCGCCCGATCATCCGTGGCTCCTGTCGGTCGTCGCCGGCGCCTGCGCGCTCGCCGGCGCCAATATCGTCGACGCCCAGATCTACACCACGACCGACGGACTTGCGCTCGACACCTTTGCCGTCTCGCGCGAGTTCGAGCGCGACGAGGACGAGGCACGCCGCGCCGCGCGGATCGGCGGCTTGATCGAGAAAGCGGTGCGCGGCCAGATCAGGCTGCCCGAAGCGGTGCCCAAGCGCGCTCCGCCGAAAGGACGGCTCAAGGCTTTCGCCGTCGAGCCCGAGGTGACCGTCAACAACCAATGGTCCAACCGCTACACCGTGGTCGAAGTGACCGGCCTCGACCGCCCCGGCCTCCTTTACGAGCTGACCACGACGCTGTCGAAGCTCAATCTGAACATCGCCTCGGCGCACGTCGCGACCTTCGGCGAGCGGGTCGTCGACGTCTTCTATGTCACCGATCTTCTCGGCGCCAAAATAACGACACCGACGCGGCAGGCCGCGATCAAGCGTCCGCTCATCGCCTTGTTTGCTCCGCCGGCAAGTGAGAGCAAGGCGGCGCGGGAGGCCGCGGCGGGGTGATTTTTCTCCTCCCCCCGGTGGACAGGGGTAAGAGGTAACCGCCCCTTAAATTCCGCCCTCTAGCTTTCTCCACAGCGCGCGCGGCGCGCGCCGGGGACGAAATATGACGTGGCGACTGCTTGGCCGCAAACGGGCGCGCGACGCCGGGAGCCTCGACATTCGGCTGCGCCCGCAGGACCGCACCGGCGGCCCGCCCGCGGCGCGCGGCGGCGGTGCGGGCCGCTATCGCCGCAACGATGCGCCGCGCCAAACGCGCAAGCCTCACCGCAACGGCAGCGGCGGCAAAGGCCGTTCCGGCCTCGGCCGCCTGATCTATTGGGGCGCAGTCCTGGCGTTATGGACGGTAATCGGCGCGATCGGCATGCTCGCCTGGATCGGCATTCATCTCCCGCCCATCCAGTCGCTCGAAATTCCCAGGCGCCCGCCCTCGGTGCTGATCCTCGGCGCCAACGGCGCAACGCTGGCGACGCGCGGCGACATGGGTGGCGCGGCGGTGCCGCTGCGCGAACTGCCGGACTACGTGCCCAAGGCGTTCATCGCCGTCGAGGACCGCCGCTTCTATTCCCATCACGGCGTCGATCCGTGGGGCATCATGCGCGCCGTCATCCACGACCTGCTGCGCCGCGGCGCTGCGCAAGGCGGATCGACCATCACCCAACAGCTTGCCAAGAACCTGTTCCTGACGCAGGAACGCACGGTGTCGCGTAAGCTGCAGGAGGCGGTGCTCGCGCTCTGGCTCGAGCACAAGTTCAGCAAGGCGCAGATCCTCGAACTTTATCTCAACCGCGTCTATTTCGGCTCCGGCGCTTACGGCATCGAAGCCGCCGCGCGACGCTATTTCGGAAAATCGGCGCGGCAGTTGACGCTCGCCGAAGCGGCGATGCTCGCCGGCCTGGTCCAATCGCCGTCGCGGCTGGCGCCGACCCGCAATCCGGACGGCGCCGCGCGCCGCGCAGAGCTGGTGATCGCCGACATGGCGGAAGAAAAGCTGATCGGCGCCGACGCCGCCAAATTCGCGCTCGCTCATCCGGCGCACGCCGTGAAGCCGGCCGGCGCCGACTCGGTCAATTACGTCGCCGACTGGGTGATGGACGCCGTCAACGATTTGATCGGCCGCTTCGACCACGACATTGTCGTCGAGACGTCGATCGACCCCGCCTTGCAAGGCGCGGCCGAGCATGCGCTCGACGATGCCTTGGCGCAGAAGGGAGAAAAGCTCCGCATCGGCGAAGGTGCGCTCGTCGCCATGACGCCGGACGGCGCCGTGCGCGCACTTGTCGGCGGCAGGAGCTACGAAGAAAGCCAATTCAATCGCGCCATCGCCGCCGAGCGCCAGCCCGGCTCCGCGTTCAAGCCCTTCGTCTATCTCACCGCGCTCGAACACGGCCTTACGCCCGACACCGTGCGCGAGGATGCGCCGATCACCGTGAAGGGCTGGAAGCCGGAAAATTTCGAGCATGAATATTTCGGCCCGGTGACGTTGACGCAGGCGCTGGCGAATTCGCTCAACACCGTAGCGGTGCGGCTGACGCTGGAATTCGGTCCCGCCGCCGTCATTCGTACCGCCTACCGGCTCGGCATCGACTCGATCCTCGAGCCCAACGCCTCGATCGCGCTCGGCACCTCGGAAGTTTCCCCGTTCGAGCTTGTCGCCGCCTATGCGCCGTTCGCCAATGGCGGCTTCGCGATCGCGCCGCATGTCGTCGAGCGCGTGCGCACCACGGACGGCAAGACGCTTTACGCGCGCGCGCGGCAAGTTCTCGGCCGCATCATCGACGCGCGCTACGTCGCCATGATGAACACGATGCTGCGCCAGACACTCCTCAGCGGCACCGCGCGCAAGGCCGATCTTCCCGGCTGGCAGGCGGCGGGCAAGACCGGCACCAGCCAGGATTTCCGCGACGCCTGGTTCATCGGCTACACCTCGCATCTTGTCGCCGGCATCTGGCTCGGCAACGACGACAATTCGCCGACCCGCAGAGCGACCGGCGGTGGTCTGCCGGTCGAGATCTGGAGCCGGTTCATGCGGGCGGCACATCAGGGCGTCGCCGCTACACCGTTGCCGGGGCTCGCGGGCGCCGGATGGACAAGCGCGCCGGCGCAGGGCGCCGCGGGCGCAGGTTACAGCGCCACCGCGGGGCGACCACAGCCGAACAATGACGGCCTCGACTCCTGGCTGCTCGACCGCCTGTTCGGGCGGCGGTGATTCCGCCCCATAGGGGGCATAGGAGCCGCCGCTCGACCGATCAACGCGGCGCCGCCGCGCCGGCGCAGGAAGCCGCCATGACCGGACGCCGCTTTTCAGGTCGGCGTGCCGAGATCGTGGTTCTTCAGCGGCAGCGAGCGGATGCGTTTGCCGGTCGCGGCGAACACGGCGTTGCACAGGGCCGGCGCCAGCGGCGGCACCGGCGGTTCGCCGACTCCGCCCCAGAAGTCGCCGCTCGGCACCAACACGGTCTCGACCTT
>JASHPW010000130.1 GCA_030037895.1 Xanthobacteraceae bacterium
ATCATGCCGAGCCCGACGCATATTGTGCCGGTATTCGTCGGCGATCCGGATCTGTGCAAGCAGGCGAGCGACCTCCTGCTGGCCGACCACGGCATCTACATCCAGCCGATCAACTATCCGACGGTGCCGCGGGGCACGGAGCGGCTGCGCATCACGCCGAGCCCCTATCACGATGACGCGCTGATCGACGCGCTCGCCGAAGCGCTGGTCGATGTCTGGCAAAAGCTGCGGCTGCCGTTCAAACAGCCCGCGCTCGCGGCGGAATGATCCGTCATTCCGCCGGAGCGGCGCGAAACCCGCGGGCCCGGAAACCATAGTCCCAACCGGTTCAGGTCTTGCACCGTCCGTGATTTCAGGCTCGTCGCTTTGGCGGCCACGTGGAAGAGAATCGAGCGCGCCCTTTACCCGCAAAGGAGGGGAAAAAGGAGGGGAAAAGGTGCACTTCCGACCCGATGGACAGAGCCCCGGCAAATTGTGATGATTTGCGCAAAACCGGGCATCGCGCGCCGACAAGGCGCTGAGGCGAAGCAGGAAACGCCATGCTGCAGGGCTGGGTCGTCGTTATCATCGCGCTCGCCTATATCGGCTTCTTATTCCTGGTCGCGAGCTATGGCGACCGCAAGCGCGCGCCTGCCCGCGGCAATCGCTCGCGGCTCCTCATCTATCCGCTCACGCTCGCCATCTATTGCACGTCGTGGACCTTCTTCGGCTCGGTCGGGGTAGCCTCGCGCAGCGGCTTCGATTTCCTCAGCATCTATATCGGGCCGATATTGATGGTCGGCCTCTTCTATCCGCTCATCATCCGCATCGTGCGGCTGGCCAAGGGCCAGAATATCACCTCGATCGCCGACTTCATCGCGGCGCGCTACGGCAAGAGCCAGGCGGTGGCCGCGACCGTGGCGTTGATCGCGATCGCCGGCATGGTCCCTTACATCGCCCTGCAGCTCAAAGCGGTGTCGGCCTCGGTCGGCACTATTCTCGGCGACGTCTCGACCGGGAGCGTCGCCGGGCAGCCGTTCCTCGGCGACATTGCGCTGTTTGTCGCGCTGCTGATGGCGGCCTTCGCCGTCCTGTTCGGCACGCGCCACATCGACGCCACCGAGCATCAGGACGGGCTGATGCTGGCGATCGCGGCGGAGTCCATCGTCAAGCTCGTCACCTTTCTCGCCGTCGGCATGTTCGTGACCTTCGGCATGTTCCATGGCGCGCCCGCCTTGTTCGCGCGGGCGCTGCAGGCGCCGCGGACCGCGGCGCTGCTCACGCAGGCGCCGCCGTTGGCGACGTCCCTTGCCATGACGGCGCTGTCGCTGTTTGCCATCGTCCTGCTGCCGCGACAGTTCCACGTCGCCGTGGTCGAGAACCACAGCGAGGCGGAAATCCGCCGCGCCGCCTGGCTGTACCCGGCTTATCTGGTGCTCATCAATCTGTTCGTGATGCCGATCGCCATGGCCGGCCTGCTGACGTTCCCGGCCGGCGGCACCGACGGCGACATGTTCGTGCTGGCGCTGCCGCTCAAGGCGCATTCCGCGCTATTTGCGCTCATTGCCTTCGTCGGCGGCCTCTCGGCGGCGACTGCCATGGTGATCGTCGAGTCGGTGGCGCTGGCGATCATGGTGTCGAACGACATCGTGATCCCACTCGTGCTCAAGCGCGGTGCGACCCGCGCCGGCGAGCCGAGTAATGCCGGCGCGCGGCTCCTGATCGTGCGCCGCATCGCGATCTTCGCGATCCTGTTGCTCGCGTATATCTACTATCGCTCGGCGGGCGACGCGCAACTGGCCGCGATCGGCCTTCTCTCGATGGCCGCCATCGCCCAGTTCGCGCCCGCTTTTTTCGGCGGGCTCGTCTGGCGGCGCGGCACCGCGGGCGGCGCCATGGCCGGCATGACCGCCGGCATTCTGGTCTGGGGCTATACGCTGCTGCTGCCGAGTATCTCGGATGCCGGCATCGTCGGCACGCGCATCCTCACCGACGGGCCGTGGGGCGTGGCGTTGCTGCGTCCGCAAGCCTTGTTCGGCATCGATCTGCCGCCGCTCGTGCACGGCGTGGTGCTCAGCCTCCTCGCCAATATCGCGTTCTATGTCGGCTGCTCGCTCCTGCGGCGGCCGAGCGCGATCGAACGCGTGCAGGCGGACGTGTTCGTTCCCTCGACGCTGGCGCCGATGGCGCCGAGCTTTCGCCTGCGTCGGGCCTCTGTCACGATCGAGGAGTTGACCGCGACGGTCGCCCGCTATCTCGGCGCGGAGCGCACGCGTGAATCGTTTCTCAGCTTCGCCGCCTCGCGCCGGCTGAGCCTCGAGCCGCAGGCCGAGGCCGACTTTCAGTTTCTGCAATACGGCGAGTATCTTTTGGCCTCGGCGATCGGCGCGGCGTCTTCGCGGCTCGTTCTGTCGCTGCTGTTGCGCAAGCGCACCGTCTCCACCAAGGCGGCGCTCAAGCTGCTCGACGACGCCAACGCCGCGATCCATTACAATCGCGAAATCCTGCAGACCGCGCTCGACCACGTGCGGCAAGGCATCGCCGTGTTCGACAAGGAACTCACTCTCGTCTGCTGGAACCGGCAATTCGGCGAAATCTTCGATCTGCCGCATGCACTCAGCCGCGTCGGCATTGCGCTTAAGGAAATCCTCCGCCATGTCGTGCAGCAGAGCGCGCCCGACGGCCGGGACATCGACGGCGAAGTCGCCGAGCGCATCGCCAAATACACCGCCGAAGCCGAGCCGTTCCTCGAGCGCTTTGCCGGACGCGGGCTGGTGATCGAGGTGAGGGCGAACCGCATGCCCGACGGCGGTTTGGTCACGACCTTCACCGATATCACGCCGAGCGTGAATGCGGCGGAGGCGCTCGAGCGCGCCAACGCCACGTTGGAGCGCCGGGTGCGCGAACGCACCGGGGAACTCATGCGGCTCAATGCCGAGCTCGAGCGCGCCAAGGCCGCGGCCGACGACGCCAACGCTTCCAAGACGCGCTTCATCGCCGCCGCGAGCCACGATGTTTTGCAGCCGCTCAACGCCGCCCGGCTCTACGTCAGCAGCCTGATCGAGCGCCAGCGCCGGGGTGGGGACGCCGATCTGGTGCAGAATATCGACGCCTCGCTCGAAGCGGTCGAAGAGATATTCGCCGCGTTGCTCGATATTTCGCGGCTCGACACCGGCGCGATGCAGCCGGAGATGGCGGATTTCCGCATCGACGAAATTTTGCACCGGCTGGAGGTGGAATTTGCGCCGCTGGCGCGGGAAAAGGGGCTTGATCTGATTTTCATGCCGTGCTCGCTCGCGGCGCGGTCGGACCGGCGGCTGCTGCGGCGCCTGTTGCAGAACCTGGTTTCGAACGCGGTCAAATATACGCCGGCCGGCTGCGTCCTGGTCGGCTGCCGGCGCCGCGGGCCGCGACTGCGCATCGACGTCTGCGATACCGGCATCGGCATTCCGCACGCCAAGCAGCGCGCGGTGTTCAAGGAATTCCACCGCCTCGACCAGGGCGCGCGGGTGGCGCGCGGCGTGGGCTTGGGCCTCTCGATCGTCGAGCGCATCGCCCGCGTGCTCGACTGCGAGGTGGCGCTACAATCGAACGTCGGCCGCGGCTCGCGTTTCTCGGTCGAGGTGCCGCGCGCGAGTGCCGTATTAGGCGAGCCGATCCTGCGCGCCGTTCCCAAAATCGCCGCCGGCCGGCTCACCGGAACGGTCGCGCTGTGCATCGACAATGAGCGGAGCATTCTCGACGGCATGGAGACGCTGCTTGGCGGTTGGGGCTGCCGCGTGCTCAAGGCCGCGGACCTCGCCGAAGCGCTCGCGGCGATGGAAGGAAGCGGCCTCGAACCGGACGGCCTCCTGGTCGACTACCACCTTGACGGCGGCAACGGCGTCGTCGCGATCATGGAGCTGCGCCGGCGCACCGGATGCGACCTGCCGGCAATCCTGATCACCGCCGACCGCTCGGTTCATGTGCGCGAGGAGGCGCGCGCCGCCGGCGCGCACGTGCTCAACAAGCCGGTCAAGCCCGCCGCGCTGCGCGCGCTGATCACGCAATGGCGCATGCAGCGCGTGGCGGCGGAGTGACGTTAGGTCTCATCATCCCGTTTTCGCGGGGATGTGAAGTTCACCGCTCCCGCGCCGGCAGCTGCGGCCATTGGCCGGCTTCGATCCGTCCGGCGGCGATGACCGCCTGGGTGCGGCTCTCGACCCCGAGCTTCTGCAGGATGGCGGAGACGTGCGCCTTCACCGTCGCCTCGGACACGCCGAGCTCATAGGCGATCTGCTTGTTGAGCAAGCCGCTCGACAGCATCATCAGGACGCGCACCTGTTGCGGTGTCAGCGTCGAAAGCCGCGCGATCATCGCCGCGGTCTCGGCGTCGGATTGACGCGAGAGATCGACGTCGGGCGGCGTCCACACTTCGCCTTGCAGCACCCGCGCGATCGCCGCCCGCAGCACGTCGACGCCGAGCGTTTTCGGAATAAAGCCGGAGGCGCCGAACTCCATGCAGCGGCGGATCACCGCGGGATCGTCGTTGGCCGAGACCACGACGATCGGGAGGCTCGGATATTGCGCGCGCAAGTACATGAGGCCGGAAAAACCGCGCACGCCCGGCATCTTCAGATCGAGCAGAATCAAATCGACGTCGCCGCCGCGCTCAAGGTGTTCGGTGACTTCTTCGAACGTCCCGGCCTCGCCGACATCGGCGCGGCTGAACAGTCCGGCGACCGCCTCGCGCAGCGCGCCGCGGAACAACGGGTGATCGTCGGCGATCAGCAAATGATGCGATTGCGGCTCGCTCAACGGCATGATCCGGTCGATCGCGCGTGGTCGATGCAAGGCAATCGCCGCCGCGCAATGCATGTTACGTCCGATCGCCCGGCGCGGTCCATCGCCCGCTTCGCCGCACTCGCAATGACGCTAACAGCCGCCGCGGTCGCGCTCAACTCGCCGCGCTCAGCAGCGCGGGAATATGCGCGACCACGGTGTTGCGGCCGCGCGACTTGGCCGTGTAGAGCGCGCGATCCGCCGCCTCGACCAGATCGGAAGCCGGCTGATTCTTCCCCGGCACCAGGGATTCGACTCCGACGCTGATCGTCACGTAGCCGCGCCGCGACTCGGAGTGCGCGATGAGAAGGTCTTCGACGGCCCGGCACGCCTCTTCCGCCAACGCGGCCGTGCGTTCGATGTCGAGACCGGGAAGCAGCAGCGCGAATTCCTCACCGCCGTAACGGGCGACGAGCACGGCTTCCTCCAGGGTCACCAGCGACAATGTCTCGGCAACCGCATGCAGGCAGGCGTCGCCCCTGACGTGACCGTAGCGATCGTTGAACAGCTTGAAATAGTCGATATCGATCATCATCAGCGCGATCGGTTGGCGGCGTTCGCCGGCGTCGCGCCATTCGCGTTCGAGCCGACGGTCGAAGCCGCGGCGATTGGCCAAGCCGGTGAGGCCATCGAGGCTCGCCAGTTCCTCGAGGTGCTGATTGGCGATGCGCAATTCCTCTTCGCGCCCGGCGAGCTTGCGCGCCATGTCGTCGAAGGCGGCGGCGAGGGGCTCGAACTCGGCGATCCAGGATTCCTTGCTCGCGCGCGCCTGCAGATCGCCGCGGCCGAAACGCGCCGCGGTGCGCACCAACGAACGGATCGGCCGCAAGATGAGCCGCTCGCCGCCAAACCATGCGGCGAGAAGAACGAGCGTGCCGAACAGCGCAAGCTGCAGGTAGGCGATGCTGATCTCGCGGTCGATGCCGCTGTGCACGACGCTCTCGTCGAGGCCGACGGCCAGCCGCGCCCGTGTCCACGGCACGCGGACATAGGCGAAAATGCGCCTGACGCCGTCCAGGCCCGCTATCGTTATCGTGCCTTCGTCGTTGGCCAGCATGTCTCGCACCAGAGCGCGGTCGGCGAAGCTCTTGCCGACGAGCTCCGCCTCGTCGGCCGAGGCGGCGATGAGGGTGCCGATGCCATCGACCAACAGGACCGTGGTGCCTGAACGCCGCGCGGCGGAGGCGGCGAGGTTGCCGATCCATTGCAGATTGATCGATGCAAGAACGATCCCGGTGAGGGCGCCGTTGGCGTTGACGACCGGGAAGGTTGCGATCAGCCCGGGCGTCTGGTGGACCCGGCTGATCAGGTAATCGCTGAGCCCGAAGTCACGCGAACGAAGGGCTTCCTGGAAATAAGGACGGTCCGACACATTCAAGCCGATTCCACGCGGGTCGGTTGCACATCTGATGCGACCGTCGGTTCCGGCGATGTCAAGACCGCGAAGCCACGGAATGTTGTTGGTCAGGCCGGAGAGGGTCTGGTTGCAGTCCGGAGCATCGAGCGGCACTCGCGCGTAGAGGCGGGCGACGAGTTGCAGCAAGGCGCGCATGGAATCGACGATTTCGCGCTGCGCCTCGGCCCCGCCGCGAGCGAGATCGACCACCTGGGCGTGAGCGAGTTCAGCGCGTTCGGCGCGGGCTTTTTCGAGGCCGCGCACCCGCTCGAACATCAAGGGGGCAATCGCCAAAAGGGCGACGACGATCAATCGGGCGCGGATGCTGAGAATCGGGCTGTTGCGCCGTGATGTATTGGCGGATTTTATTTGAACGTCCGACATCGAGCATCCCCCGCCCCCCTTGGGCTTCCGCAAGGTAGTAGAGATACGTAAAGATGGCCTTCGCGCCGCTGGTAAAATTTGAATTGCTCCACGAAGCACTAACGAAATGGAAAGCATGAACCGGGTGGGTCGGCTGGCGACCGTGCGCGAGGACATCGCACGCGCCTGCCGTGACGCCGGCCGGGACGCCGGCAGCGTGACGCTCGTGGCGGTGGCGAAAACTTTCGCCGCCGATGCGGTCGAGCCGGTCATCGCCGCCGGCCAGCGCGTCTTCGGCGAAAACCGCGTGCAGGAGGCCAAAGCCAAATGGCCGCCGCTGATCGCGCGCCATCACGGCGTTGAACTGCACCTGGTCGGCGCGTTGCAGTCGAACAAGGCGGGAGACGCGGTGGCGCTATTCGACGCCATCCATTCGGTCGATCGGGAAAACCTCGCCGCAGCGCTCGCCAAGGAGATCGCCCGGCAAGGACGCCGGCCGCTGCTGTTCGCCGAGGTCAATACCGGCGGCGAGCCGCAAAAAGCCGGCGTCAGACCGCAGGAGGCCGACGCCTTCCTCAGGGTCTGCTGCGAGCGCCATGGTCTTACGATTTCCGGCCTCATGTGCATTCCGCCCGTGAACGAAGCTCCTGCGCCGCATTTTGCGCTGACCGCCAAAATTGCGCGGCGCAATGGGCTCAAGCTGCTCTCGATGGGCATGAGCGCGGACTTCCCGACGGCGATCGCCTTCGGTGCGACCCATGTGCGCATCGGCACGGCAATATTCGGCGCTCGGGGGTGAGCCGGCTAGTTATGAATCAGGATTCGTGTTTTTCGGCTCATGCGAGTCAATAAAGCCTCCAGATCGCGGCGCCGCAGCGCGATGCAGCCGGAGGTTGGCGCAAAATCGGGCCGCGCGAGGTGAATGAACACGGCACTGCCGCGGTTGGCGATGCGCGGCCGCGTGTTGTGATCGATTTCGACGAGAATATCGTAGACGGCGTCGTCCCGGCGGAGCCGGTCGCCTGGGTCATTGGCCGACCGCTGGAAAGGCCGATTGTAACGCCGGTCGGTTGGATCTTCGCACCAAGCGTCGGCGGGTCCGATACGACGAGCAGGCAGCAATGTCCGCGGACGCGGGAGGCGGTCGGCCCGCCACCACAGCCACACGGGGCGAAATGCTCCGCGCGGGGTGCCGCCGTCGCCTTCGCGCTTGTCCGCCTTCACGCCGGTGCGGCCGAGCGCAACGGGTACGGCCAAGTTGCCGGCGCGGAGCCAGCCCTGCGATCGCCGCCCCGGCCGCGCACTGACCTCGATCCTGGTGAGAGAAATCCGTCGCATGGCGTCGTCGCCGCGGAACGTTTTCCGACCCCCGCTTGCTCTTTTATCCGCGAATGTTCTACTTCGCGGCAGGCGATGCGCAAAATCGCGGCCAGTCGTTGCGTGCCGCGTCATTAACCGTCGCGCGGGGCGGCCGTGGGGGTCCGGATAGATGCCGAACACGCGTAAGATTCTCATCGTCGACGACGATGCCGAGCTGCGCGAGGCGCTGACGGAGCAATTGTCGCTGCACGAGGAGTTCGAAGCCGTCGCGGTGGAGAGCGGCAGCAAGGGCGTACAGGCCGCCAAGGCCGGACAGATCGATCTCGTGATCATGGATGTCGGCCTGCCCGACATCGACGGTCGCGAAGCGGTGCGCATCTTGCGCAAGAACGGCTTCAAGGCGCCGGTCATCATGCTCACGGGTCACAACACCGATTCCGACACCATCCTCGGCCTCGAATCGGGCGCCAATGATTACGTCGCCAAGCCGTTCCGCTTTGCCGTGCTGCTGGCGCGCATCCGCGCGCAACTTCGCCAGCACGAAGCGAGCGAGGACGCGATCTTCACGATCGGACCTTACACGTTCCGGCCCAGCTCGAAGCTATTGCTCAACCCCAAGGGCAACAAGGTTCGTCTCACCGAGAAGGAAACTTCGATCCTGCGCTATCTGTACCGCGCCGGCCAGCGGCCGGTGTCGCGGGAGACGCTGCTGCAGGAAGTCTGGGGTTACAATTCGGGAGTGACGACGCACACGCTGGAGACGCACATCTACCGGTTACGGCAGAAGATCGAGAAGGACGCCGCCATGCCCGCCATCCTCGTCACCGAGGCGGGCGGCTACAAGCTGGTGCCGTGATTGCGGCGGCCATGACCATCGAAGACGACATCGCGGTGCTCGAGCGGGTGCCAATTCTCCGCCGCCTGGGCTCGGGCGCGCTGCGCATCCTCGCCATCGGCGCCGAAAGCTTCGATGTTGAATCCGGACAAGTGCTGTTCACGGCCGGCGACATCGCAGATGGCGCCTACATCGTGCAGCAAGGCTCGTTCAGTCTCAAGCCGGAACGGGGAGATGCGGGCGATCTCATCGCCGAGCCGGGCACGTTGCTCGGCGAATTGGCGCTGATCGCGGAAACGAGACGGCCGGCCACCGCCACGGCGCGCGAGAATTCGACGGTCATGCGCATTTCGCGCGCACTGTTCCTGAAAATGCTGGAAGGCTATCCGGAGGCCGCCCACCGGTTGCGCGAAGTGATCGCCGCGCGCGCCGACGCCTGGCTGCGCGATATCGAGAACGTCCGCGCGGCGTTGCTTCCCGGCAACAAGCCGCGGTAAATGACAAATTATTACGCAAATTACGGTGACATTTATCTGGACGGCAATCTGTTACTGACGCCGTAATTCGTAATTCCAGTTCGTAATGATTTCCGCGATTCAAAGCTCCAGCGTCGCCGTCACCGGCACGTGGTCCGAAGGCCGCGTCCAGCCGCGCGAATCCTTCAACACCTTGACCGTCGACAGTCGATCGGCCAGCGCCGGCGCGACCCAAATGTGGTCGAGACGACGACCCCGGTCGGACGCGATCCAATCGAGCGAACGATAGCTCCACCAAGTGTAGAGCTTGGTCGGTTCCGGCACGAAAGTGCGCACGGCGTCGATCCAATTGCCGGCTTTCTGAATGCCGAGAAGCTTTTCGCATTCGATCGGGGTGTGGGAGACGACGGTCAGGAGCTGCCTGTGGCTCCAGACGTCGCATTCGAGCGGCGCCACGTTGAGGTCGCCGACGATGATGGCGCGCTCGGACGGCGCCGGCCGTAACGCCGCGCTCGCGTGCATTTCGTCGAGGAAGGCGAGCTTGTGGGCGAATTTCGCATTGACCGCGGGGTCGGGTATGTCGCCGCCCGCCGGAACGTAGAAATTATGCAGCGTGATCGGGTCCTTGAAGCCGGCGCGCTCGCCGAGCACGATCGAAACGTGGCGGCAATCGCTCTTGCCGCAATAGGCCCGGATCGCGGTCGACTCGAACGGCAGCCGCGAGAGCACGACGACACCGTGATAGCCCTTCTGGCCGTTGAGCGCGACGTTCTCGTAGCCGAGCCGCTTCAAGCGCTTGAGCGGGAACCGATCGTCCGGGCACTTGGTCTCCTGCAGGCACAGGAGATCGGGACGAACGGCCTTGATGAATTTGGCCACGAGATTGATGCGCAGCCGCACCGAATTGATGTTCCAGGTCGTAACGGTTATGCGCATGCACGGAATTGCGGGAGTGGGGCAGGCGTTATATGCGGCGTGCGGCTGAAGGTGCAAGCCTGATCCGCAAGTCCCGTTGTGGAGAGACAGACGTGCGGCGCACATCGCAGCGGCCGGAAGTGGTGATCGTCGGCGGCGGCTTCGCCGGCATCGAAGCCTGCCGAGCGCTGGCGCGCGCGGCGGTCGACGTGCGGCTCGTCGATGCGCAAAATCATCATTGCTTCCAACCGCTGCTCTATCAGGTCGCGACCGCGGCGCTGTCGCCCGCCGATGTCGCCTGGCCGATCCGCGCCATTTTGCGCCGGCAGAAGAACGTCCGGGTCATCATGGCGCGGGTCACCGGCGTCGACGCCGAGGCGCGCCGCGTGCAGACGAGCGAGTTCGGTCTTGCCTACGATTATCTCGTCCTCGCCACCGGAGCGACCTACTCCTATTTCGGCCACGACGATTGGACGCCGTTCGCGCCCGGGCTCAAGCACATCGGCGACGCGACCGAGATCAGGCGGCGGTTCCTGCTCGCCTTCGAGCGCGCCGAGCTGGTGGAGGACGAGGCCGAGCGGGAGCGCCTCCTCACCTTCGTCATTGTCGGCGGCGGCGCCACCGGCGTGGAAATGGCGGGTGCGATCGCGGAAGTGGCGCGGCAGACTTTGCAACACGACTTCCGCCGCATCGATCCGCGCACGTCGCGCATCATTCTGATCGAGGCCGGCCCGCGCGTGCTGCCGACATTTCCCGCGGCGTTGTCGGATTACGCCGTGCGCTCGCTGCGCGGCATGGGCGTGGACGTCGAGCTCAATCGCAAGGTCACCGGCTGCGATGCGCACGGAGTCTCCTTGGACAACGGCCGCATCGAAGCGGCGACCGTCATCTGGGCGGCGGGCGTTGTCGCCTCGCCCGCGGCACAGTGGATCGGCGCCGAACGCGACCGCGCCGGACGCCTCAAGGTCAACGCCGATCTGAGCGTTCCCGGGCGGCCGGAAATCTTCGCCGTCGGCGACACGGCGACCGTTTTCGACCATCAAGGCCGTCCCGTTCCCGGTATTGCGCCGGCGGCCAAGCAGATGGGTCGCTATGTCGGCAAGGTGATCGCGGCACGGGTCGAGGGCCGGCCGGCGCCAGGACCGTTCGCCTATCGCCATCTCGGCGACCTCGCCACCATCGGCCGCAAGTCCGCCGTGGTGAAGCTCGGCCCGCTTCGGCTCACTGGGCTCGTCGGCTGGCTGTTCTGGAGCGCCGTCCACATTTATTTCTTGATCGGCGTGCGCAACCGCTTCGTGGTCGCGGTGAACTGGTTGTGGAGCTACGTCACCTTCCAGCGCGGCGCGCGGCTGATCGGCATTGCGCCGCGGTGACACGGCAGGGATGAGGGCGCGACCGCGGGACTACTTCAGATTAGCTTGATAATTGATGACGAACAGGCTCGGGTCGGGCTTCTTGGTCGAATCGAGGTTGTAAACGGCGACGGTGGTGTCGAGGCCCTGCGGATCGGTGACGGTCCACTGCTTGAGCTGCAGGCTCTTGGCGTCGAACATGATCATCAGCCGGTTGGTGCCGACCATGGTCTGCGTTTCCTCGATGACCACGGTGATGAAAGTATCGTCGGCCGATACGCCGACGACGTTGGTGTCGCGCAGGAGATCGATGCGGTCGGCGAGCAGGTAACGCAGCGGCGTCTGCGAGAGCGGATAGTAATCGTGCGTTTCGAGCGCGCGGTTGTTGACCACGACCGAGGAGCCGTCGGCGATGATGTCGATCGGGCTCGGCGGATTGTATTCGAAGCGGACCTTGCCGGGCTTTTGAATGTAGAAGGTTCCTTCGACGCGCTGGCCGTCGGGGCCGACCTGCACGAAATTCCCCACCATCGTCTGCACGTCGGAGAGATAGGTGCTGATCTTGTCGAGCAGCGCGCGTTGCTTGGCGTCGAAGGCGGTTGCTTGCTCCGGGCCCGGACTTTTGTCCAAGGAGAACGGGAAAAAGCCGTTCGGCCGCGACGGGGCGGGCTGCGCGTCGGTGGTTGCGGTCGATGGCGACGTCGCCGTCGATGGCGACGCGGCGGCCGGCGGTTGCTCGACGCTGGCTTTGACCCGGGGAGCAGATGGCGGCAGCGGTACGGTCTGCGCTGCAGCCGTTGCGACCGCAAGCGCGCTGCAAATCATCGCCACGGGAATGATGCGTGATACTCGCCCCGCCAGCCCCCGTTCCAGCATGTCACTCTCCCGTACGACCGCGCGTACGCCCGTAGCCGGATCCACCGCTAAATGAGCGTTGTGGCGAATTCGCGGCTGGATGATCCGATTAAAGATCAATCCGTTGATTCTCAATAGCGATCATCCTCGGCGCCTTCGATGAGGATTTCGCGCTTGCCGGCGTGGTTGGCTTGGCCGACGATTCCTTCCTCTTCCATGCGCTCCATCAGCGAGGCGGCGCGGTTGTAGCCGATCTGCAGCCGGCGTTGGATATAGCTGGTCGAAGCCTTGCGGTCGCGCGTGACGACCTGCACCGCCTGCTGATAGAGGTCGCCGCCGTCCGCCGCGCCCATGGCGGTGCCGTCGAATACTGCACCATCGCCCTCGTCCTCAGGCTCCTCGGCGGTGACCGCTTCGAGGTAATGCGGCACTCCCTGAGACTTGAGGTGACGCACGACCTTCTCGACTTCTTCATCGGAGACGAACGGTCCGTGCACGCGGCTGATGCGGCCGCCGCCGGCCACGTAGAGCATGTCGCCCTGACCGAGCAATTGCTCGGCGCCCTGTTCGCCGAGGATGGTGCGGCTGTCGATCTTCGAGGTGACCTGGAAGGAGATGCGGGTCGGGAAGTTGGCCTTGATCGTGCCGGTGATGACGTCGACAGAGGGCCGCTGCGTGGCCAGGATCACGTGCAATCCGGCCGCGCGCGCCATTTGCGCGAGCCGCTGGACCACGCCTTCGATGTCCTTGCCGGCGATCAGCATCAAGTCGGACATCTCGTCGACGATGATCACAATGTAAGGCAGCGGTTCGAGATCGAGTTCCTCGTTCTCGTAGATCGCTTCGCCGGTCTCGCGGTTATAGCCGGTATGGACTGTGCGGGTGAGCTTTTCGCCCTTGGCCTTGGCCTCGGCGACGCGCGCATTGTAGCCGTCGACATTGCGCACGCCGAGCTTCGACATTTTCTTGTAGCGCTCTTCCATTTCGCGCACCGCCCATTTGAGCGCAACCACCGCCTTCTTCGGATCGGTGACGACGGGGGTGAGCAAGTGCGGGATGCCGTCGTAGACGGAAAGCTCCAGCATCTTGGGATCGACCATGATCAGCCGGCATTGATCGGGATGCAGCCGGTAAACCAGGCTGAGGATCATGGTGTTGAGGGCGACCGATTTTCCCGAGCCGGTAGTACCGGCGATGAGCAAGTGCGGCATGCGGGCCAGATCGACAATGACCGCTTCGCCGCCGATCGCCTTGCCGAGACAGAGCGGCAGCCGGGCACTCGTTTCGGCATGGTCGCGTGAGGACAGGAGCTCACGCAGATAGACCTTCTCGCGCGTCGGATTCGGCAGCTCGATGCCGATCGCGTTCCTTCCGAACACCACCGCGACGCGCGCGGAGAGCGCGCTCATGGAGCGGGCGATGTCGTCGGCGAGACTGATCACGCGCGAGGATTTGATGCCGGGCGCCGGCTCGAGCTCGTAGAGCGTGACCACCGGGCCGGGCCGGGCATTGATGATCTCGCCGCGGACGCCAAAATCGGCGAGCACGCCTTCGAGGGCGGTGGCATTTTCCCGGATCAACTCCGAGCTCAGGGTCGTTCGCTCGCCGGGGCGTGGCGCCGTCAGAAGGTTGAGCGACGGCAGCTCGTAGCCGCCCGGGTCCCGCCGCGAAGGTCTTGCGGCCGTCCGCGGCTTGCGCGCCGCGCGCGGCGCAGCTTCGGCGCTTTCTTCTTGGTCATCGGATTCGCCGTCGGCGTGCAGGTCCGACCGCGGCTCGAAACGCGGCTCGGCTCGGCGCGGCGGCGCGGCGCTGCCGCGCCGCAACGGGATTTGCGCCGGCGCGCGGGCGCGGAACAGCCGCGCCAGCCGCGCGCGCAAGCTCAGTACGGCATGGGTCAGGCGGCCGAGCGAAATCCATGCTTTCTCGTCTTCATCCTCGGTTGCGTCGTCTTCTCCGTCCTCCGCCGCTTGGCGCCAAATCATACCAGCGGCGCCGGCAAAGGCGGCAAGCGCCGCGATGCCGAGCACGATGGCGGCCGCCATGCGGTGGACCCCCGCAAGCGGCGCGCCGAGGAAGAGCGCCGGTAGGCGCAGCACCGCGTCGCCGATCACGCCGCCGAGGCCGGACGGCAATGGCCAATGCGCGCTGCGCGGCAGGCACGATGCGAAGGCGGCGCTGAGCACTGCGCCCAACACCCAGAGCAGAACCCGCAGCCGTTCGCGGGTGAGCGGCCGGTGACCGAGCAACCGATAGCCCCACACCGCGATCGGCAAGAGCAGCGCCAGCGCGCCAAGCCCGAGCAACTGCATCAGCAGATCGGCGGCGATCGCACCGGGCCGGCCGAGAAGGTTGTGCACCGGAGCATCGGTGGCGTGGCTCAGCGACGGATCCTGCACCGACCAGGTGGCGAGCGCGAGCGCCGCCATCATCGCCAAACTGACCAGCACGATGCCGCCCGCCTCGCGCAGCCGCCGCTTGAGCGCCGCGCCGAGCTGGCCGGAGAGAAAGGCCATCCCATCGAGGCCGCGGTCGATCATCGACATCGCGCTGACCTTGGTTTCTTTGGTTTGAGCATGATCTCGTCCGAAAGCCGGCTCCCACTTTCCGGGATCATGCTCTAGCCGAGCACCGCGACGAGGCGGTTGAGGCCCTCGGCGGTGATCTCCTTGTTCTGCACCATGGCGACGCGGATATAGTCCGCTCCGGGATTGCCGCCGTCCTGCTGATCGCGCGCGAGATAACGGCCGGGCACGACGCGCACGCCGGCCTCGCGCCACAAAGCAACCGTCGCCGCTTCGCTGCCGCCCTGCGCGGCAACGTCGAGCCAGAGGAAAAATCCGCCGGCGGGGCGGCGATAGCGGTAGCGGCCGCCGACGATCTGGTCGGCAAGATCGAATTTCTCCCGATAGAGGCGGCGATTCTCCTCGACGTGGGTTTCGTCGCCATAAGCGGCAATGGCGACGCGTTGCGCCGGCATCGGCACCTGCGGCGCCGCCACGCTGCGCAGTTCGAGGAACGCCGCAAGGAAGCGGCGGTCGCCGGCGGCAAAGCCCACGCGCAGCCCCGGCAGGCTGGAGCGCTTGGACAACGAATGGAAGACGACGGAGTTGGCGAAATCGGGCGCCGCCACTTCCAGCATTCCCGGCGGCGGCTCCTCGCCGTAGATCTCGCAGTAGCATTCGTCGCTGAAAACGAGGAATCCGAAGCGCCGCGCCAAGGCGGCGAGCCTGCCGAGGTAAGCACGGTCGGCGACCGCGCCCTGCGGATTCGACGGCGAGGCGAGGTAGAAGGCGACCGTGCGCACGAGCAGATCCTCCTTCAGCGCATCGAGGTCGGGCAGAAAGCCGTGCGCCGCAATTGCCGGCAGGTAGACCGGCTCGCAGTCGGCCGCGACCGCGCCGGCGGCATAGGCGGCATAAAACGGATTGGGGATGAGCACAGCCGGCGGGCCGGCGCGCGGGGCTACCCAGGTCTTGGCGGCAAGCGCGGCGAGAAAGAGCCCCTCGCGCGTGCCGTTGAGCACGAGCACTTCCGTCGCCGCATCGACCGGGCGCTCGAGCGCATAGCGCCACGTCAGCCACTTGGCGACCGCCTCGGCGAAGGCATCGAGGCCCTTGTTCATCGGATAGCGGCCGAATTCGTCGAGATGCGCGGCGATCACCGGCCCGACGAAGGCGGGAATGGGATGCTGCGGCTCGCCGACCGCCATGCTGATCGCCGGCTTGCCCGGCGGGAGCGCGCCGAGGAGCTCGCGCAGGCGCACGAAAGGCGAGCGCGCGTCAGGCGCGCGAACCGGCGAAAAGGGAGCCTGGCGGGTCATCCTGTACATCATGAACAGCGGGGCCGCCCGCCGCATCACCGACCGGATAGCATAGGAGCGGCGAGGTTAAGACCCGATTAACCATCGCCCGTAAGACAACGCCCAAATTGCCCGTTTCCGATATCTGCCGCGCGGGCCGCGGCAATCATACTTTCCCGAGTCTCCACCACGCGGCGCCGGCTGCCGAGCCGTAACGCCACGCAAGCTTATACGGCCCGCCGTGTCCGCCGCCCTGCGCGCGTAGCGGCAATCAAAAATATTTAGCCTGGAGATCGACGGTCGACTCGATGCCGAGACGGCCGAAATTGGCCGCCAGCCACTGGTCGGCGCGTTCGCGGCCGAGCTGATGAAGATGCGTCAGGAAATGCCAGTCGCCGTTCAATCTGCTCGACCACGACAGCTCTCTGATCAAATCCTCGGCTTCGATCAGATGGATGAGCAGGCGTTGGCTGCCGTCCATCCGGCCGTCGTCGATAAGCTTGGTCAAGTAAGCGATGGCCCGCATTTCGCGAATGAGCGAAGTATTGAAGCTGATCTCCTGCATGCGATTCATGATCGCGGGGGATGTCTTGGGTACACCCGGCCGCTCGGCCGGCGTGATGTGGACCATGAGGATGTCGCGCGCTTGGCAGTTGTAGATCAGCGGAAAGATCGCGGGATTTCCCACGAAGCTGCCGTCCCAATAGTACTCGCCGTCGACCTCGACGGTGTGCATCATCAGCGGCAGGCATGTCGACGCGAGCAGATGCTCGGCGCGAACTTCCTCGCCGGCGAAGACCTTCACCTTGGCCGTCTGCACGTTGGTCGCGCAAAGAAACAACTTCACCTCCCGTTGCCGGCGCACGCGCTCGAAGTCGATGGCGTCTTCGAATAAGGTCTTGAACGGATTGTAATTGAGCGGATTGAGCTGATAGGGAGACGCATAATAGGTGAGCGCCTCCATGAAGACGTAACCGGGTGAATGTTCAAGGCCGAAACTCGGGTTCACCGTGTCGGCCGGGGAGGGCTTGAATATCCCCTGGGACGCCACCGCGGATACCCGCTGCCAAAAGCGCCGCAACGCCTCTCTAGCGCCTTCGCGTCCACCGGCCGCCAAGCCGTCGGCGAGGACGACGGCGTTGACGGCGCCAGCACTGGTCGCGGTGATGCCTTCGAAGCGGAGCCGCTCCTCTTCGAGCAGGCGGTCGAGCACGCCCCAGGTGAACGCGCCGTGGGTGCCTCCGCCCTGAAGGGCGAGGTTGATCACCTTCTGGTCGGCCGCCGCAGCGGCCTCCGGCGCCGGGCCGGCAACTCTATCCGGCTTGTCTACAAAGTTCATTGCTGCGATGAATTAAGGTTCGGGCCCCGCTGGCAGGTGGGAGTACAGCTCCGCTTTGGCATCGCTTGTTTAGGCTTATCTCATCTGCCGAAAATGCAATACGACGTGTCCTGCGACACTGGCGGACATTTCAATAATATTTCATGGCCCACGCCCCTGGACCATACAGAACAATATCGATCGGGCGGCTTGGTTCCCGGAAAGATGACCGGAAAGGCCGCATAAGCCGCGCCCCTCGCGCGGTGTGCCGGCGCGCGCCAAGCGTGCGCCGGGGAGCCAAGACTTGGCGCGACGAAGGCGCGCACCACGTCAGCCGGGCCTTCGCTTGCGCCATTTTGGGCTTCGGCCCTACTATCCAGCGCAATTTCGATATCGTAGAAGTCCACGGGGAACAAAAACGGGAGGGTTCGCATGTCCAAGCGATTGGTCGTGGCGATCGCGGCGCTTGCCATCACGGCGAGCGGCGCGATGGCTCAGGAAGTGAAGGTCGGGGTCGTCCTGCCCTATACTGGTATCGGCGCCGAACTGGCGCAGCAAATCGACCGCGGCATGGAAATCTATCTCAAGCTCCATGCCAATGAGATCAAGCCCTACACCTTCAAGTTCATCAAACGCGACTCCAAGGCGCCCAACGGCGCCGAAGCCAAGGTCGCCGTCCAGGAGCTGCTCACCCAGGACAAGGTCGATGCCCTCGCCGGCTTCGTCTACTCGCCTGACGCTATCGCCTCGGCGCCGCTGATCGCCGCCGGCAAAAAGCTCGCGGTGATCATGAATGCCGGCACCGCGTTCATCACCAATCTGGCGCCGGAATTCGTGCGCACCTCGTTCACGATGTGGCAATCCGGTTACACCATGGGGGTGGCGGCGGCCAAGGACCTGCATGCGAAGACCGCAGTCGTCGCCTACACCGACTATCCGCCCGGCAAGGACAGCCTGGAGGCGTTCAAGACCGCGTTCGAGGCCAACGGCGGCAAGGTCATCGACACCATCCCGGCGGGCGGGCCGGGCGCCGTTCCTGATTTCACGCCGTTCTTCCAGCGCGCCAAGGACGAGCACCCGGACGTGCTCTACATTTTCGTGCCGGCCGGCGACCACGCCACCGCCGCGGCCAAGACCTACGCAGCGCTCGGCATGCGCGCCGCCGGCATCAAGCTGATCGGACCGGGCGACATCACCCAGGACATCAAGCTGCAGGGCATGGGAGCCGCGGCGGTCGGCTTGATCACGATGCACCACTACAACGCCGACCTCAATAATCCCGAGAACAAGCGCTTCGTCGCCGCCTGGAAAAAGGCATACGGCGCCGATTCGACGCCCGACTTCATGGCGGTCGGCGGGTACGACGGCATGGCCGCCATTGCGCACGCCGTGAAAGCGACCAAGGGCAAGATGGACGGCGCGGAAGCGGTGAAGTCGCTGGAGGGCTGGAAGTTCAACAGCCCGCAGGGACCGATCATGATCGATCCGCAGACGCGCGACATCGTCATGAACGAATATCTGGACGAGGTCGTCCTGGGTCCCGACAAGAAGCTGCACCAGAAGGTGATCGGGCAGACCGACCACGTGAAGGACGAGTGCAAGGAGCTCGGCATCGGTCGGTGCGCCGCCAAGAAATGATTGGCGTGCGGCCGAAAATTTACGATCGGGGCCGCGCCTTCTAGTAAAGTAGGGCGAATAGCGAAATAGCGAATAGCGCAGCGTGCCGCTATTCGCTATTCGCTATTCGCTCCTTTATCGGGAAGGGGCTTTACGGGATTGCCCGTGGATTTTGCCGCTGATTTCGCCGGTATTTTTTTGGGCGGGTTGGCCGCCGGCACCGTTCTGTTCATCGTTTCGGTCGGGCTTTCGGTCACCATGGGGCTGATGGGGTTCGTCAACCTTGCCCACGGCGCCTTCGCCATGTTCGGCGGCTACGTCATCGTGCTGGCGATGAACCGCGCGCATTTCGGCTTCGCTGCGGCACTGGCGGTCGGCTTTGTCGCCACCGCCGCGCTCAGCGTGCTGCTCGAGCGACTGCTCTATCGCCGGCTTTACCGCGCGGGCGAGCTCGACCAGGTGCTGTTCACCATCGGGCTGATCTTCATTTTCATCGCCGGCATCACGATCGTGGTCGGACCGGAGGGCCAGACGCTCGAACTGCCGCCGGCGCTGGGCGGCCAGCTCAACCTCGGCTTCATGCAGTATCGGACCTACAGCATCTTCCTGATCGTGGTCGGTTTCCTGATCGTGATCGGTATCTGGCTCGTCTTCGAACGCACACGCATTGGCGCGCAAATCCGCGCCACGGTGGATAATCGCCGCATGGCCGAATCGCTCGGCATCAATGTCGATCGGCTGTTTACAATCACCTTCGCCTTCGGCAGCGGCATGGCGGCGATCGGCGGCGGTCTCGGCGCCGAGTTCCTCGGCCTCGATCCGCAATACGCGCTCAAATATCTGGTGTATTTCCTGATCGCGGTGTCGGTCGGCGGGCTGGGCAGCGTGGTCGGTGTCTATTACGCTTCGTTGCTCATCGGCGTGCTCGACTTCACCCTCAAGCTCTATCTGCCCAAGGGCGGCACCATCTTCATCTACGCGCTCACCATTCTGCTGCTGCTGTGGCGGCCGCAGGGACTGTTGGGAAGGAAAGAGACGTGAACGTCGCGGCCTCTCCCGCCCGACCAGCGGTCGCGACGCCGCTTGATCATCCGGCGGCGCGCGTCTTGATCGGGCGTCATCGGTTGCGCTGGTGGGAGACGTTGCCCTGGCTCGCGGCCGTCGGCCTCTATTTCGCCTTTCCCGCCTATCTCGGCTTCGGCACCGAGCTCCTGGTCGCGATCCTGTTCGCGTTGGCGCTCGATCTCGCGCTCGGCTATGCCGGCATCATCACGCTCGGCCATGCGGCGTTCTTCGGCACCGGAGCCTACACGGTCGGCTTGCTGGCCTTTTGGGGCATCTGGACCGAGCCGATCTCGAGCCTCGTCCTCGCCGGCGTGGCGGCGGGCGTGGTCGGGCTATTGTCGGGGTTGGTGCTGTTGCGCACCAGAGGCCTCACGCTCCTCATGCTCACGATCTGCACCATGGCGCTCCTGGAGCAGGCTGCGAACATGGCGCATGATTATACTGGCGGCTTCGACGGCCTTCCGAGCCTGCCCATTGCGCCGGTGTTCGGCGTGTTCGAGTTCAGCCCGCTTTACGACAATACGCAGTACGTCTACGCGCTTATCGTCCTGCTGATCTGCTTCCTGCTCGTGCGCACGCTGGTCTATTCACCGTTCGGTCAAAGCCTCACCGGCATCCGCGAAAATCTGCTGCGCATGCACGCGGTCGGCTCGCCGGTGCGGCGCCGGCTCGTCATCTGCTACACCATCTCGGCGGCGCTCGCCGGCATCGCCGGCGGCCTGTGGGCGCAAACCAACGCCTACGTCAATCTCAGCACGTTTGATCTCGACCGCGCCGCGACCGTGCTCATCGTTCTCATTCTCGGCGGCTATGGGCGGCTCTACGGCGCCTTCGTCGGCGCCGTCGCCTACCTGGCGCTGGAGCACTTCCTGGCGCGAATCTATCCGACTGCATGGCAGCTCGGCCTCGGGCTCTTGCTGGTGTTGATCGCGCTCTTCGCCCGCAACGGCATCCTCGGCCTCGGCGAGGCGCTGTGGCGGCGTTACGGCGGCAAACGGGCGGCGTCGTGACCGAGACCAGGCTGGAGACGCAGGCGCTGAGCCGCGACTTCGGCGCGCTCAGGGCGGTGCAAAAAATCGACTTCAAGCTCGATGCCGGCGCCCGCCATGCGCTGATCGGGCCGAACGGCGCCGGCAAGACCACCTTCGTCAATCTTCTCACCGGCGTGCTGACGCCGACGCAGGGACGCGTGCTGCTCGGCGGCCGCGACATCACCGCCAAGGCGCAGGCCGAAAGGGTGAAGCTCGGCATCGCGCGGACGTTCCAGATCAACCGGCTGTTCCGCGGGCTGTCAGTGCTGGAGAACGTCTGCATCGCCGTCGCCGAGCGTGTCGGCGCGGCGGCGTCGATGTTCTATCCGGCCGGTCGGCGGACCGACGTCATCGCCGAATCGATGCATCTCCTGGAGACCTTGAGGCTTGAGGACCAGGCGCGCCATCGCGTCTCCGAGCTGCCCTATGGCCGTCAGCGCCTGGTCGAGCTTGCGATCGCGATCGGGCTGAAGCCCGGGGTGCTGCTGCTCGACGAACCCGCCGCCGGCGTGCCGAGCGCCGAAAGCCACATCATTCTCGACGCCCTCGAACGGCTGCCCGAGCATATCGCCGTGCTCATCATCGAGCACGACATGGACGTGGTGTTCCGCTTTGCCAGACGCGTCACCGTGATGGTGAGCGGCGCGATATTCGCCGAAGGAACTCCGAAGGAGATCGAGGCGAATCCGGAAGTACGCGCGGTTTATCTCGGCCAGGCCGGCCATGGCTAGCGCGCTCGAACTGCGGCGCGTGTCCGCGGGCTATGGCGAGACCGTCGTGCTCGAGGACATCGACCTCACGCTTGCGCCCGGCGAATGCATCAGCGTGATCGGCCGCAATGGCGTCGGCAAGACGACGCTGCTGGCGACGGTCATGGGCCACACCACGCTGCACTCGGGCAACGTCATTCTCGACGGCAAGAGCCTCGTCCACGTGCCGCGTTACCGCCGCGCCCTCGCCGGCGTCGGCTTCGTGCCGCAGGAGCGCGAGATTTTTCCGTCGCTGACGGTGCGCGAGAACCTCGACGTGGGCGCACGGCCCGGACCGTGGACGACGGCGCGCGTCTTCGAGCTGTTCCC
>JASHPW010000131.1 GCA_030037895.1 Xanthobacteraceae bacterium
AAGGCCAGCATTCGCCGCGCCGCCGCCACATCCTCGCTCCGCTTCGCACACGCGCGCAGGTCCTGTGCCGTGTAATCCCTCCGTGTGATCGCAACCGCCGCCATCCCAGCCTCCTCGCGAATCAAGAATGCCAAGGAATCACATCCGAGCAGCCCACGGAATCCCCCATGAGTCAGAATTAAATGCCGTTGGTATTATCTTCGAATCGTCATCCCGCTCCAAGCTTTTGTATTGTTGCGCGTCCGGATGGAAAACCGGTTCCCACTTTTCCTGGACGCGCTCTCATGGCGAGCCGGAAGGCTACCTGAAAACCGCGCGGCGGCGATCGAGGCTGGCTGCCGGCCAAAGCTTCTTGGAGTCGTAGTAGGCGTCAAAAGCAGGCACGCCTTCCGGCAGGGCGACCCAGGGAAGTTTCGAGCGCACGTAGATGTGCACGTCCGGCGTCAGCGCGGCCGGCTCGTCGAGCGTGCCGACCCGGACGAAGCTCAGCTTGTCCACGCCGCCATAGACGCTCCACACCGCGACCTTGCACGACGCACAGCGGTGGATGATGTGCGGGCGGCCGCTGTCGGTCGGCACCGCCACTGCTTCGGACTCGCCGGACAGGAGCGACACCCGGTCGGCTTCGATCAGCGCATTGAGCACGAAGGCGCTGCCGGTCTGCCGCTGGCAATCGCGGCAATGGCAGCAATGCACGAACATCGGCGGCGAGAGGAGACGATAGCGCACCGCGCCGCAGGCGCAGCCGCCGTCCAGAATCTTGGTCATGAGGCTCCTCCGTTGCGGGCAATTGGACTCGCGTTGAATCTTCCGCGCCCGCGAAGCGGCGGGGCGGGAAGAATGAATTACGCGAACGCCGCCTTGTAAGTCTCCACGAATTGCTTGGTCGTCAGCGGCGGCCGCTTGACCAATTCCTCCACCAGCTTGGTATTCTCGGTCGAGAAGCCGCCGGCATTGCCAAGCTTGGCGATAGTGACGAGGTGCGTCACCAGCCAGTCCGGCATGTTGCGCGATTTCATGGCCGCCTCGGTCTGCTCGACCGTCACCGGCACGTAGGCGATCGGCCGGCCGAGCACCTGCGAAAAGACGCCGGCGAATTCGCCGTTGGTCGTGCGCTTGCCGGTGAACTCGTAGGTCTTGCCGGCATGCGGCGCCGGATCGATCAGGATGCGTGCGCCGACCGCGCCGGTGTCACGCACGTCGGTCCAGGCGATCGGGAAATCTTTCGGATAGGGCATCACGATCTTGCTGTCTGCCTTGATGGAGGCCGCCTGCCCGAGCAGGTTCTGCATGAACAGGCCCGGGCGCAGGATCGTCCATTTGATGCCGCTTTGCTTGAGCCGCACCTCGATCGCGGCGTGGCCGCGGCCGACGACCGACGCCGAATCCGCAACTGCCACCGTGCGGCCGCCGCTAACGCGGACGAGATGTTTGACGCCGGCCTTGAGCGCCGCGTCGAGGACGTTGTTCTGCTGCTCGACCATGCCCGGATTGTGGCCGGTGACCACGAACACGCTGTCGCAGCCGGCAAGCGCCTTCTCCAGCGCCGCCTTATCCATCAGTTCCGCGATCGCAACTTTGATGTCGGCGCCGAGCACCTCGCGCGCCTTATCGGCGTTGCGCACCACGGCGACCGGGTTCTGCCCGAGCGCCTTGAGTTCCTTGACCACCGCCCGGCCGGTATTGCCGGTCGCGCCGACGACTGCGATCATCGCTTTCGCTCCTGTTCCACGGATTCTTAGAGCACCAATTGGTAGCCGCCGTCGACCGCCAGATCGTGCCCGTTCACGGAGCGATTATCGAGCAGGAAGAACACGGCGTCGATGACGTCGCTGACCGATGCGAGGCGCTTGGTCGGCGTCTTGGCGGTCAGTGCGTCGAGGAAAGGTTTGGCGCCTTTACGGACGGCGGCTTCCCATTTCGGCGAATCGCCGACGAGGCTCGGTGATACGCTGTTCACGCGAACGGGCGCGAGTTCGATCGCGAGCGTGTTCATCACGCCGACGATGCCGGCTTTGGCAATCGTGATCATAGTCGAGTTCATGTAGGGCCTCGATTTGGCCATGCCGCCGAACAGCACGATCGCCGAGGTCGGCTTGAGCCGCGGCAGCACGGTGTGTGCGACTTCGACATAGCCGGTGAGCTTGATGTGCAGCGCCTTGTTGGCGGCGGCGAGATCGAAATTTTTGACGCTGGTCGCCAATTGATCGACCGGCACCAGAACAAGATGATCGATCGGCGGCCCGTCGGCCAAGGCGGCGCGGATCGAGTTGCCGTCGTCGAGTTCGAGGTGCAAGCCGGCGACGCCGGGCCCGATCGACTTGGCGATCTCCGCCGCGCGGCCGGCGCCGCGGCCGGCGATGGTGAGCTTGCAGCCGAGCGCGTGCGCCGCCTTGGCGAGCGGCAGCCCGATGCCTGATGTGCCGCCGACGACGACCATATGTTCGTTGGCTTTCGGCATGGTATGCTCCCTCGTGAGTCAGCGCGGCTTGAGGTTGTTGGCAATCACCCGCGCGATCACCGCCCAGTCCTCTTCGCCGTAGCCTTGCGCGAGCGCCTGCACCAGATGATCGCGGGCGACATTGCCGGCCGGCAGCGCCATGTTCACCTTCTCGGCGGCGTCAATCGCGAGCTTGGCGTCCTTGAGGCCGAGCGGTACGGCGAAGTTCGCCGGCGTAAACGAGTCCTGCTCGATCAGCTTGCCGTAGGACTTGTAGGGCCCGGCGGAGAAAAGCGTCGCGGTGATGAATTCGTAGAAGTCGGAACGCTGCACGCCGTATCGTGTCGTCAACACGAAGGCCTCGCTCATGGCTTCGACCGCGGCCAGGATCATGAAGTTGACGGCGAGCTTGACGGCGACCGCGCTCACCGGATCGGCACCGAAGACAAATGTCCGCTGCCCGACCGCCTCGAACAGCGGCGTGCAGCGGGCGATGCCCTCCGGCGGCCCGGCGGCGATCACGAACAGCTTGCCGGCCGGCGCCATGTCGACGGCACGGCCGAGCACCGGTGCGGCGACGAATAGGCGCCCGCGTTTGCCGTGCTCGGCGGCGAGCTTGCGCGCGCTGTCGATGCCCGTGGTGGTGCAGGACGCATGCACGCACGCCTTCGGCAGCCGGTCGATCAGGCCGCTTTCGAAAATCACCGCGTCCTCGGCCGCGCCGTCAGTCACGCACGTGATCAGCGCGTCGACATCGCCGATCGCCTGCGGCGATGAGACGTGCGTCGCGCCGGCCTCGGTGAGCGGCCGCGCCTTGTCGGGAGTGCGGTTATAGACGGTGAGGGCGTGCCCGCGCTTGCGGATATTGAGCGCCATGGGCGCGCCCATGATGCCCAGTCCGATGAAGCCTACTTTCATGGCAAACCCGACGCGTTGCTCACGTGAACGCCTGCGCCCGGCAAGCCCTTATCAGCTTTGCGGCAGGCTTGAAAATCCCGGTTTGCCGGGCCTTCGCGTTGCGCTAATAGTCAAAGGGGGGGCGGCGGCGACCGATCCGAGGGACGGGAATGTCGCAGTTTTTATTGATCCACGGTGCATTTCACGGCGCCTGGTGCTGGGAAAAGACCGTCGCCGAACTCGAAAAGCGCGGCCATCAGGCCAAAGCGATCGATTTGCCCGGTCAGGGCCGGGACCAAACGCCGCTCAAGGACGTTACGCTCGACGCGATGGCCAAAAGGATCGTGGAGGCGCTGGCGGCTTTCCCCGCGCCGGCGGTTTTGGTCGGCCATTCCATGGGCGGCATCGCCATTTCGGTCGCCGGCGAGACGGCGCCTTATCCCAACGAACGCATCAAGACGCTCGTTTACCTGAGCGCGTTCCTGCCGCGAGACGGCGAGACGTTGCTCGACATCGAAAAGCGCAATCCGAATCCGGTCGTGCCGAAAAGCATGATCTTCGACTCCGACCACGTCAGCGGAACGATCATGCCGGACAAGGTCAAGGAGATATTCTATCACGATTGCACCGACGCCGATGTGGCGTTCGCCAAGGCACGATTACGTCCGCAGGCGCTCACCCCGCTGACGACTCCCGTCCATGTGACGGCGAAGCATTTCGGCCGCATTCCCCGCGTCTTTATCGAGTGCACCGACGATCGCGCGCTTTCCCTCGACATTCAGCGCGATATGATCGCCAAATCGCCGCCGGTCGATGTGCGTCGCCTGCATTCGAGCCATTCCCCCTTCCTGTCGATGCCGGACCGGCTTGCGGCGGTCTTGTCCGATTTGTGAGAATATCTCCGCCGGCCGCCGCGGCCCAACGCGTCAACAAAGCGAGGAACGCCGATGAAATACAATCGCAAGCAAGCGACCGCGTCCTGGGGCACGATGGCCAAGGACTGGGAGAAAGGCATCGATTACGACCGCCTGCACAAGGAGCGCGTCAAGCGCGCACAGGCGGCGATCCGCCACGCCGGGCTCGGCGCCGTCCTCGCGTTCAACTTCGACAACATCCGCTACATCACCGGCACCCATATCGGCGAATGGGCACGCGACAAGTTCATGCGCTACGCGCTCTGCCCGGTCGTCGGCGAGCCGATGCTGTGGGACCCGGCGCCGCCGGCCAAGCGCATCTCCTCGCCGTGGATCGCCGACAATGTCGCCGCGCCCATTTCGACCATGCAGGGCGGCTTGCCGCTGCAGCTCAACATTCAGGGCGATTTCGCCAAGCAGATCAAGAAAGTGCTGGTCAAGCTCGGCATCGACAAGGAGCCGATCGGCATCGATCTCATGGAACTGCCGATGCTGCGCGCGTTGGAGAAGGAAGGCATCGAGGTGGTCGACGGCCAGCAGGCGATGCTCGACGCCCGCGAGGTGAAGACCGCCGACGAGATCGAGCTTCTGAAAATGGCCTGCGCCATGGTCGACGCCACTTACGTCGACATCGCCCGCGCCATCCGCCCAGGCACGCGCGAGAACGAACTGGTCGCCATCGCCCACGACCGGCTGTTCCGGCTCGGCTCGGAGCGGGTCGAGTGCGTCAACTCGGTATCGGGCCAACGCGGCCGGCCGCATTCGCACACCTTCTCCGACCGTATCATCCAGCCGGGCGACATGGTGTTCCTCGACATCATGCATTCGTTCAACGGCTACCGCACCTGCTACTACCGCACCTTCATCTGCGGCCAGCCGAACAAATACCAGATCGACGCCTACGAGACCGCGTCGAAATGGATTTCCGCCTCGATCGACATGATCCGGCCCGGCATCACGCCCGACCAGGTGGCGCAGGTGTGGCCCGATGCGCAGGAGTTCGGCTATCGCGACGAGGCCGAGGCTTTCCTCCTGCAATATGGCCACGGCGTTGGCCTCTCCTTGTGGGAACGGCCGATCATCTCCAAGCGCTATACCGGGCAGAACACGCCGCTCAAGGAGGGCATGGTGTTCGCGCTCGAGACTTGGAAAGGCGCCGAGGACGGCTCCGGCGCCGCGCGCATCGAGGAAGAAGTCGTGGTCACCAAGGACGGCTGCCAGATCATCACCAACTTCCCCTCCGACCGGCTCATCTCCTGCGGGCTCCCCGGCTGCGAGGTATTTTAGTTTCCCTCTCCCCTTGTGGGAGAGGGTGCCGAGCGAGGCGGGTAAGGATTGCGCCGCAAAAAAATTGCACGACTGAACCGCAAGGGGAGAGGAAAGGCGAGCAAGCGTCGGCCCAGCGTGTAAGCAATCGTGAGGTGAGCGAAGGCGCGAAGCGGCGCGCCCACGTTAAAATTCAACGCCAACATCCGCGTCGGCTTCGTTTTGCTCAGCCCACCTTCATCGCTCGGCCTTTTACCCCAGAAAGCCGCGCAGCCTTTGGCTCACCCTGCGGGCCGCCGCCCTATCGAGCCGGCCGATGTGGCGGTCGATGCGACTTGGTTCGATGCAGGCGATCTTGGGCGGCCGCACCACCGACGATGCCGGCAATCCTGAGAGTTCAAGATCGGCGACCGGGACGTCGGACGGCCAGCGTTCATTGTCGGCGCTGGTGATCATGGCGAGCCACACCAGGCCGTACAGGGCGAGCCTGCGGTTGGAAATGATCAGCGCAGGACGGCGCCTCTCGGCGAGGCGATCGGCATAGGGAAAAGGCACGACGACCACGTCGAACGGCTCGAATCGCTCGTCGTCAGAGGTCGCCATACGCCTTCTCATCGGCTTCGCCGGACCATTCGGAGAAGGACGCGAAGGGATCGTCCGTTCCCACCGCCGGTGCCTTGTCGAGCAAAACACCCTCCTCGGTCAGGCGTTTACCGCCTTACGTCTTACAGGCCCTATGGTCTCCGATCTAGAGACAGTCCTCGACTTTTGTCGCTCATGGTGTTTCTCCCCTGAGAAATCCCGCTCGGTCAGGAACGCTATCGCGCCGCGGGGGAACGGCTTTGCTTTTCCTCTACCTTTCCCGTGCACGGGGCGAGTCGGATTGGTGTGAGCAAGCCGGGTGAGGAGGCGTGGCCGCAAACCCGAGCCTCGCGGTCTGGGACGGCGATGAATATATTGACAAGTCGGATCAATCTGCCTTGCGAGAGAACGCAAACTTGCCCCACACCCCCGTCACCATCCTCACCGGCTTTCTCGGCAGCGGCAAGACCACGCTGCTCAACCGCGCGCTGCGCGATCCGGCGATGTCCAATACCGCGGTGGTGATCAACGAATTCGGCGAAGTCGGTCTCGATCACCTGCTCGCTGCGCAAAGCGACGACACCATCATGGTGTTGGAGAACGGCTGCCTGTGCTGCACCGTGTTCGGCGATCTCGTCACCACGCTGAACAATCTTTATCACGCCCGCGAGGACGGCGCGATTCCGCGCTTCGATCACGTCGTTATCGAAACGTCGGGGCTGGCCGATCCGTCGCCGCTCATTCAGGCGTTTTTGTCCGATCCGACTTTGGCGGGGCTCTACCGCATCGGCGCGGTGGTTGCGACCGTCGACGCGGTGAACGGCCCGCACACCCTCGATGAGCATATCGAATCCGTGCGCCAAGTCGCGCTCGCCGACCATATCCTCATCACCAAGCTTGATTTACTTGACGCGGCGCCGGTCCGAGCCGCCGAGACCGAACTGACCGCGCGGCTGCACCGGCTCAACCCGGCGGCAAAGATTTCGCGCATCGACGATCCGGCGTTCGACATCGGCCGACTATTGCGCAGCGATGCGCTCAAACCTGGTGATCCGAAGGCCGATGCGCGAGCCTGGCTCAGCGCCGCTGCTTACGAGGCGGCCGACGCACACGATCACGCGCGGCACGCCCATGACCACGACAGCGACGACCACGATCACCACCACCTGCACGACCGCGACATCGCCTCGTTCTGCTTCGTGCGCGAGGCGCCGATCCAGCGCGAGGCGTTGCGCCTTCTCCTCGACGCCTTGCAGCAGAATCTCGGCCCCAATCTGTTGCGGGTGAAAGGCATCGTCCACGTCGCCGAGGAACCCGATCGCCCGGCGGTGATCCAGGGCGCGCAGCACCTTTTGCACAACCTCACCTGGCTCGAGCGCTGGCCGGATGACGACCGCCGCAGCAAGCTCGTCTTCATCACCCAGGGATTCGACCGCGCCGAGGTCGAGGACATGATCGCGGTGCTCGACCGCGTGGCGACGCGCACCGCCGCGGCGCGCGCCCGCGCCCGGGACGCTCGATGAGCGGTAAATACCAGATTAGACTTGTCCCGCCGCCAGTGTCTTTGCGGAACGTCAACGAGGCTCCGGTCATGCCGACTTCTGCGGTTATTCGCGTTGCACTGATTTTTGCCGGCGCGACGCTTGTCGCCGCCTGCGGGCAAAATAACCGCTACGCCGCGCCGTCGCCTCCCAAAGTCACGGTCGCCAAGCCAGTCGAGCAGAACGTCAGCAACTATTTTGAAGCGACCGGCAACACCGCAGCCATCAACACGGTCGATCTCGTCGCGCGCGTGCAGGGCTTTGTGCAGGCAGTCGGCTATTCGGACGGCGATTTTGTGAAGAAAGGTACATCCTTGTTCACAATCGAGCCCGAGCCCTACCGCCTCAAAGTCGAGGCCGCGAAAGCGTCGGTCAGCAGCGCTCAGGCCGCGTTGACACGGTCAGAAACCGAATACAGACGCCAAGCCGAACTTGTCGCCAAGCAGTCAACCGCCGTCTCCACCTACGATCAGGCGGTGGCGCAGCGCGATTCGGACCGCGCCAGCTTGCAGTCGGCGCAATCTAACGAGCAACAAGCCGAAATCACTCTCGGCTATACCGACGTAAAGGCGCCGTTCGACGGGGTCGTGACCGCACGTCAGGTCTCTGTTGGCGAGCTTGTCGGCGCGGGCACGACGCCGACGGAGTTGGCGACCATCGTCCAGCTCGATCCGATCTACGTCAATTTTACCGCCAGCGAACGCGACGTCCAGCAAATTCGCGGTAATCTCGCGCGCAGCGGCCGCAGCGTCTCCGATTTGTTGGGTATCTCCGTCGAAATCGGGCTGCAAACAGAAAGCGGCTATCCGCATCGCGGCAAGCTCAACTACATCGCGCCGACGGTCGATCCGTCGACCGGCACGCTGACCGCGCGCGCTATCCTGGAGAATTCCGATCGCGTCCTGCTGCCGGGTTATTTCGCGCGCGTACGCGTCCCTTCGGAGCCGCATCCGGCTTTGCTGGTGCCCGATGTCGCGCTTGGCAGTGACCAGGGCGGGCGCTACGTGCTCATCGTCAACAAGGACGATGTGGTCGAGCAGCGCCGCGTCGATCCCGGCCAATTGGTCGGCGAGCTGCGCGTGATCACGAGCGGCGTAACCAAGGACGATCGCATCGTCATCGGCGGCATCATGCGGGCGATCCCGGGACAAAAGGTGAATGCCGAGCTGAAAGCGGTAGCGGCGACGAAATAGATCAAGATTGAATTTCGCGGGCTGGCTTCCTGCTTGCGCGGGAATGGGCGGAGAGAAGCTGAACGATGATCTCGAAATTCTTCATCGAGCATCCGGTTCTGGCCAACGTCATCGCCGTTCTGATGATCTTGATCGGCGCCGTTGCGCTCTACGCCTTGCCGATCTCGCAATATCCAGATGTGGTACCGCCGACCGTACAGGTGACGACGCGCTATCCCGGCGCAAGCGCCCGGACGCTGATGGACACCGTGGCGCTCCCCATCGAGCAGCAAGTCAACGGCGTCGAGAACATGCTCTACATGCAATCGACCAGCACCAGCGACGGCTCCTACACGCTCGAAGTCACGTTCCGCATCGGCACCGACCTCAACGTCGCGCAGATCCTGGTGCAAAACCGCGTTGCCACCGCATTGTCGTCATTGCCGACTGCGGTACAGGCGCAGGGCGTCACGGTGAAGAAACGGTCGACCGCACCGCTTCTGTTCGTCATCCTCACTTCGCCCGACAACCGTTATGACGGGCTCTATCTCGCCAATTACGCCACCATCAATCTGGTTGACGAGCTCGCCCGCGTGCCCGGCGTCGGCCAGGTTCAGCAATTCGGCGCCGGCCAGTACTCGATGCGTATTTGGCTCGATCCGGACAAGTTGAAAGCGCGCAGCCTCAACGCGCAGGACGTCGTCAACGCGTTGCAGCAGCAAAGCCAACAGGTAACCGCCGGGCAGATCGGCGCGCCGCCGGTGCCGCCCGGTGTGGATTTTCAATACACCATCGACCTGCAAGGCCAGTTGTCCGACGTGAGCGAATTCGAGAACGTGATCGTCAAGACCGGCAATGCCGGCCAGGTCACCCGAGTGCGCGATGTCGGCCACGTCGAACTCGGCGCCCAGACCTACAGCCAAATCTTCACGCTCGACGGCAAGCCGGGCGCCGCCATGGGCATTTTTCAGACGCCCGGCGCCAACGCACTGGATGTCGAGCGTGCAGTCGTTGCGAAAATGAAAACCTTGGCGCGCGGCTTTCCGCCGGGGGTCGTCTATTCGACGCCCTACGACACCACTGTCTTCGTCCATGCCTCGATCGAGGAAGTTTACAAGACGCTGATTGGCGCGGCGATCTTGGTGCTGATCGTGATCTTGGTCTTCTTGCAGGATTGGTGGGCCATGCTGGTGCCGGCGACCACGGTCCCGGTCACTATTGTCGGCGCATTCGCGGCGATGTGGGTCCTTGGCTTCGGCGTCAATTTCTCAACCTTGTTCGCCATTGTGCTCGCCATCGGCATCGTCGTGGATGACGCCATCATCGTGGTCGAAGCCGCCGCTCACAACATCGACCAGGGCATGAGCGGCCACGACGCCGCGATTCGCGCCATGAACGTGCTGCTTGGGCCGATTATCGGCATCACGTTAGTGTTGATGTCGGTATTTTTGCCGGCGGCCTTCATGCCCGGATTAACCGGCCGCATCTATGCGCAGTTTGCCCTCGTCATCGCCGCGACCGCGCTTCTCTCCGCCATCAACGCCGTGACGCTCAAGCCGACGCAGGCCGCCCTGTGGCTGCATGCCACTGTGCCGCTCGAACGGCGCAATGCCTTCTATCGCGGCTTCAACGCGCTCTACATGCGCGCCGAGCGCGGCTATGTCGGCCTCATTCGACGCATGGTATCGCGCGCCGGCGTGATGACGACAGCCGCCCTGGTCGTCATTGCGCTCGCCGGCTGGGGTTTGGCGCGGGTGCCGACCGGCTTCTTGCCGATCGAAGACCAGGGCTATCTCCTGGTCGTTGTCCAGCTCCCCGACGGCGCCGCGTTGGGCCGGACACAGCAGGCGCTCGACCGGGTGTCGAAGATCGCCGGCGCCGATCCCGCCGTCGACCACGTCGTCGCCATCGCCGGCATTTCCGCGCTCGATGACAGCGCGCCGCTCGCCAACGCCGGCGTTGCCTATGTCGTGCTCAAGGACTGGAGCGTGCGCGCCGACCTGCGGACGGTGTTCGGCCGTCTCTCGCGCGCGCTTGATGCCGTCGATGCGCGCGTGGTGACGCTACCGCCGCCGCCGATCCAAGGCATCGGCAACGTCGGCGGCTTTACCTTGCAAGTGGAGCTACGCGACGGCAGCTCTGACTTCGTCAAACTGCAGAGCATTACCAACGCGCTCGTCGCCAACGCGCAATCGCAGAGCGCGTTACAGCGCGTGTCGACGACTTTCCGGGCCGTCGCGCCGCAATTGCGCATTGAAGTCGACCGCGTTAAAGCGGAGACCTTGCACGTCTCGGTCGATCAGGTGTTTTCGACCTTGGCAACCTACCTCGGCTCGACCTATATCGAGGAGTTCAACAAATTCGGTCGCGTCTTCCAGGTTTACGCCCAGGCCGACGCGCCGTTCCGCCTGCGGCCGCGCGACATCGCCGACCTTGAGGTACGCAACCAACAAGGCAGCATGATTCCGCTCGGGACGCTGGTGAACATCACGCCGGCCGTCGGCCCGCCGCTCATCAGCCTCTACAATCTCTATCCGTCGTCGAGCGTGCTTGGGTTGCCGGCAGCGGGCTTCAGTTCGGGAGAGGCGCTGCGCTTGATGGACGAGACTGCGGAGCACACGTTGCCGCGCGGCGCCGCTGCCGAATGGACCGCGATGTCTTATCAGGAAAAGATCGTCGGCAATCAAATGTATTTCGTTTTTGCGATGGCGTTGCTTTTGGTTTATCTGGTGCTCGCCGGCCAATATGAAAGCTGGTACATGCCGCTGTCGGTTATCCTGTCGGTGCCGCTCGCTTTGGTCGGTCCGGTGCTGGTGCTGTCGGCGCTTCGGATCGACAACAATCTTTACGTCCAGATCGGC
The DNA here is from genome assembly GCA_030037895.1 of Xanthobacteraceae bacterium. Lineage (GTDB taxonomy): Bacteria > Pseudomonadota > Alphaproteobacteria > Rhizobiales > Xanthobacteraceae > BOG-931. The sequence continues at coordinate 11,674 of JASHPW010000131.1, forward strand.
ATCATCCTGTTGATGGCGTTGTCAGCCAAAAACGCCATTTTGATCGTCGAGATGGCGCGCGTCGGCCGCCTCGATGAGGGCAAGAGCATCCTCGATGCGGCGATCGACGCGGCGCGGTCGCGATTTCGGCCCATCCTGATGACATCATTTGCGTTTATCCTTGGCGTCGTGCCGCTCGTCCTTGCCACCGGAGCTGGCGCCAGCGCGCGCAAATCGATCGGTATTACCGTGTTCTCGGGCATGATCGCTTCGACCTGCCTTGCGATCCTGTTCGTGCCGTCGTTATTCGTAATTGTGCAGCGTTTCGAGGAGTGGCGGAAAGCCCGCAAACGTGCGCGTGCGCAGCCGGCGCATTGAACGACCATATGGCGCTAAAGCGGGATGACTTATCTTCGAATCGTCATTCCGCTCTAAGCTTTTGTATTGTCGCGCGTCCGGACGGAAAACCGGTTCCCACTTTTCCTGGACGCGCTTTAACGGAGCCCCGCGCTGTCGCGCAGCGAGTGTGGTCGTTGTGACGGCGTCCAGACCACGTCGCAAACGAGCTGCCGAAAGCGACAACGATTTTGCCGCGGCGAAGGTGCCAGTTGCCCGTGCGGACGTCAGCGCCTTGGCGCGAACATCGGGGCTCGCGTTTGGTCTGGAGGATTGTTGTCGCGGTCGCGCGAGACGAGCAGGACCTTGCGGCGCGCGCCCGCGCCTTGGACGCCCCGATGAGCGGGTTCACTGCGGCGGCGGCAAATCCACGCGGTAGTCCGGCGCGACCGCGGGCGACAACTCGCCGGCGTAGGCGCGCCGCAGCCATTCCTGCTGCGCCACGCCGGCGGCCCGCAGCGCAACCAGCTTGGCGGGATCGACGAACTTTCCGACCGGATCGGCCTTGAATTGCGGCGAATCATGCATGAACGCCTTGGACTGCGCCCAATCGCCGAAGGCGTCCGCCTGCAACTCGACGCTGTTGCCGTCGGGGTCGACGTAATAGAACGACAGCGTCATGCCGTGGTGCACCGCCACGTGCGGCTCATAGCCGAATTCGTCGTGCAGCCGCTGCCAGGTGTCGAGCAGGTCGTCGACCGACTCGTACTCGAAAGCCAGGTGGTGCATGCCCACGTGCCGGCGAAAGTCGGGATTGTCGCGAAACGTCGGACTATAGATCAGCGAAAGCCGGTGATTGGCGGCGTCATTGGTCAGAAAGGCAATGCCGCGATTTTGGAATACCGCCTCGACGCCGACGACGGCGGCGTACCAATCGATCATCTCCCGCAGGCGGGCGGTCTTGAGCAGCACGTGATGCAATACCGGACGTTTGCCCATGTTTGTCCTCGACGAATTTGGCTGAAGGAGTAGGCAGACCTGTCCCGCACGGAAGTGGCGCGCCCGAAGAGATTCGAACTCCTGACCCCCAGATTCGTAGCGGGTCCACGCCGGCTCTGAAACTGCGATGATTTCAATTAATTAGCGATTAAATCATTGGCCTGTCAAGCTGAGTTCGCCGCATCCGGCCGCAACCAACCGCGTTCGACCGCAAGCGTCGCGCGCAGAGGTCGGGAAGCCGTGCGACATATCCGCGACCATGCGAGCGCCGGCTCGCATTGCCGTCAAAGCTCTGCGCTCGCTTCGAAGCCGAAGCCGTTGACCGCCACATCGAGAGGCGTGAAGACCACCACAAAGCCAATCTTGCTCTTCTCAATGACATGCGGTTCGACACCATTTGGCAGGCGCGAAAATGCGAGAGTGGGAGGAACACGCATCGGCACCGCAAAAGTGACGCGAAACGTATTCGGTGCGGTCTTAATGATAAGTGCCTGCCCTCCTGGGCCGGGAACGGTCTGGGTGTTCCCTAGCAATACTCGCAGTTCATTGAGGATGTGCTCGCTCGTCGCGATCCGATCGTCAGCATCCGGCCGACCTGTGAACTGCTCCCGCACCGCAATGCCGCGCTGCAACTGGTCGTATTGTGAAAGGATTCGGTGTAGAACGTCTAAGCCTCGACCCTGGGCCTGAAGCGACTGTTCATAGTGCCTTATCGTTTCCACCGGCACCTGCAAGACATCCAGCTGCTGTTTGATCGCCTCCTGACGATTTTCGATGCGTTGTTGCTGCCGCTCGTTGGCGAGGCGCGTCGTCAGATTGTCGTAGCCGAGGTAGGCACCTACGAAGCCGCCGAACAGCGGAACGACAATAAGTGCAATACACAGCAGGGGATAGACGCGAAGAAGCTCGACCAAATCTGTCACGTCAAGGTCTCAAGATTAGCAACCATTTAACGACGCCGTGTCGGATACTGGATTGGACCGCACCTCCCACGCCCAGCTGTAGGCTTCCGGTGGGATATCAAGCAATGCCATGCATTCGTCAAAGACTTTCATGTAGCCTTTTGCATTGCTGAGATCACCGTTGCGTATCAGCGAAACAATTTTGCGGCCGGTGCGGCGGGCCTCGCGATCCGTTTGCAGAAACCATGTTTCGGCTTTGGATGAAGCCGATCCGGCTCGGATTTCAAGCACAATGCGCGCATAGATGAGTGGTAACTGCCGGCGTATCTCGGGGCGACGCCGGGCTTCTTTGTTGAAATGCTCTGGCTTAAACGCTTTGAGAATCGTCTCCGTTTCATTTTTTGGATCGAATCCCATTATTTCAAGCTCGGGATAAATGATTCTGTGCTCAATCAGAGACTGCAAATCGGAGCAGGTGTTCGAGACAAGAAATTGGTCTTCTGCTTGTGGAGTCGTGACGCTAGTCGGATAGCCGCGAAGTCGGCAGCGTAAATGGCAAAGCCCGTGGGCAACGTTATAAGGATTCAGGCCTTCGGGATCACGGAGGCCAACAGAAGGAATATGATTCTCAAATCCGCACTCCTCATAAGCGTTCGGGTTGGTGGTCTTGTAAAAATGAATCGCGTGGCCGCTCCAGCGAGCGATCATTTCCGCCATTTCACGCAGGTCGGCCGTCAGCGGAATGTCGAAAACGGAATCGATGCGATCGTCCTTCGCGTCCACGAGTTCTCCGAGATCTTGCGAAATTTGAGCGGCATTCAAGAGTGGGCGGCGCTTGCTCGCGTAGAACATATAGAGAACTGATCGCCACCCGGTCAAGGGGAAGATTGATACGAATCGTCGGATATATGTTTGACATATCCGACGTTACGTATCATATGCCTCCTGATGATCGCCACCGAGACCCAGCAACAGCGCGCCCTTTCCTTGCTGAATAGGCAGGGAATGGCCCGGCTTTCCGAGTTCACCCGTGAGGGGATCACAGCCGCGACGCTAGTCCGTATGCGCGAGAAGGGCTTGATCCTTCAACTCGGCCGAGGCCTTTATCAGCTCCCTGCCACAGTCGGCGATACAAACCACTCCCTCGCCGAAGCTGCCAAACTCGTGCCGAAAGGCGTTGTATGCCTCGTCTCAGCACTCGCTTTTCATCAACTCACCGACACGATGCCCCGAAGCGTATGGATGGCAATCGGCCCCAAGGACCGGCGGCCAGCGATTACTCGTCCCCCGCTTCAGATCGTGCGGTTTCGCGACAAGATGCTGAACGACGGCGTTGGGAAACATCACATCGAAGGCGTGACGGTACGTATATATAACGTCGCAAAAACGGTGGTCGATCTGTTCCGCTACCGGCAGAGCGCTGGCAGACGCTATAAGAAGAGTCCGGGCCTTAATCTCGCGCTTGAGGGACTCCGAGAAGCGCTTCGCCAGCGCAAGGCGACACCAGCTCAGATCGCCGAGTACGCTCAAGATGCCGGAATCTGGAAGGTTATTGAACCGTATCTTCAAGCGATGACCGCCAATGCCTGAGCCGAAGCGCAACATGGGCGCTTCGATACGGGCGCGGCTTCTCAAGCTCGCGAAAGAGCGCGACCAGCCGAACGATCTACTCCTCACCCGCTATGCGCTTGAACGTCTGCTTTATCGCCTCAGCACCACTAAGTATCGCGACCGCTTCGTCCTAAAGGGCGCGATGCTGATGACAACGTGGTTCGAGGCCCCCTTCCGCCCGACGCGTGATCTCGACCTTCTCGGCTTCGGCGATCCGAAGCCCGACGCCATGCTCGCTGTTTTTCGCGAAATTTGCGGGGTGGAGGAGGACGATGGCGTCGTATTCGACGTGAAAGGACTTGCTGTCGATCTCATCCGCGAGGAGCTCGAATACGGCGGATTGCGCATCAAGACCGATGCCGAGATTGCAGGAGCGCGCGTTCGCATTGTAATCGACATCGGCTTTGGCGATGCGATCGAACCGGGCGCCGTCGAATTGGAATTGCCTGTGTTGCTCGATTTGCCGGCGCCACGTCTGCGCGCCTATCCGCGTGAGACCGTCATTGCCGAGAAATTTCAGGCCATGGTGCAATTCGGCCGCGCCAACAGCCGCATGAAGGACCTGTACGATATCTGGCTTCTGTCACGCGCCTATGAATTCAAGGGTGAGGGGCTTGCGCGCGCAATCGCCGCGACTTTCTCGCGACGCAAGACGCCTCTCCCCGCCGATCCGCCATACGCGCTAACCCGCCCTTTTGCCGACGATCGCGCCAAGCAACAGCAATGGGCCTCCTTCGTCGAGAGCATCGGCGCCGAACTGCCTCCGTTTGCCACTGTCATCGAGGACCTCGCCGCGTTCTTGATTCCGCAAGCTGCGGCGGCGCGCCGCTTCGGAGGATAATCCGTCCAGCCTTGTGCCCCTCTTCTGCCTCCCCGGCGGAATTACGTTGAGAGCATCTTGCTGTCCACGCATGACTTCCCCTGACTGATGGTCGTGCGCAAAGGGATGGCATGCCATGCGGGCAGAGCTGAAGCGGTTGAAGTTGACCGATCGCTTTGTGAAAGCGGCCATGAGCGGCGACCGAAAGTCGCCGATCTTCATGGACGATGAGGTAATCGGGTTCGGCCTCCAAGTCCGCCAAAGCGGTCGCAAGAGTTTCACCCTCGACTATATGTTCGAAGGCCGGCGCCGACGTCTTTTTATCGGTGATTTTCCAGATTGGTCGACGACCGCGGCCCGCGATCACGCCAAACAGATCAAGCGCGAGGTCGACCAGGGGATGGACCCGCTTGCAATTCGGGACGAGCGGCGCAGCGCCCCCACCATGAAGCATCTGATTGAGCGCTATCTCGAGGAGCATGTCTCGAAGCAGGCGCCTGACAGTGCTGCCGATCATCGCAGCATGATGAACAAACTCGTTCTGCCGGTCTGGAGCGATCGCAAGGTTATCGACATACGGCGCGCCGATGTCGACAAGCTGCTGGCAGACGTTACGAAGGGCAGAGGCCGACCTCACAAAAAGAAGACCAAGCAGAAACGGCTCAAGCCGCTTCAGCCGCCAAGGCCCACACCCGGCCGAGCTAACAGGCTGGGCTGCGCCATCCGCAAGATGTTCAACCTCGCGATTCGCTGGGAAATGCGGACCGACAATCCTGCGGCGGGGTTCATCCGCAATCCCGAGAACCCGCGCGAGCGGTTTCTTGACATCACCGAAATTGCGCGGCTTTCGGACGTCCTCAATGAGCATAAGAACCAGCGAATGGCCGACGTGATCCGGCTTTTAATGCTAACCGGCGCCCGGCGCGGTGAAGTTCTCAATGCCACGTGGGACCAGTTCAATCTCGATCGCGCGGTCTGGACCAAGCCCGCGCACATGACGAAGCAGCGCCGGCTGCACCGCACGCCGATTTCGGGGGCCGCGGTTCAACTTCTGCGCACGATCCGCGCCGGCTTGCCCGAGGACTGCCCATGGGTATTTCCTGGCTACGCGGAAGGAAAGCCCCTCCACGAAATCAAGCGGTTCTGGGATGACGTGCGAGAAAGGGCAGAACTCGATGGTGTTCGCGTCCACGATCTGCGCCACACGTTCGCATCGCTCCTGGTTTCCGGCGGCATGTCGTTGCCGATGATCGGTAGATTGCTCGGCCACACCCAGGTGCAGACGACGCAACGATATGCCCACCTGTTCGATGATCCGCTGCGCGCCGGCTTAAACCAGATCGACGACCTGCTGCGGCCGAAACTCAAGTTCGTGCCGAACGATGCCGGTGCCGACGCCGCGGCCTAGACTTGCGCGCCATCGTTGCTCGTCAGCACCGGCCATAGCGCCTGCACGCGGCGCCTGATGGTTCTCTCGTCCGGCACGACTCCAAACGTGCTGCCGAACCAGTCGAGCATATCGCGGATCAACTGGCCCTGGCTTGCCGGCATGCCCTGGTCGTGGACTCGGCGCGCGACCGCGCCCGCAAAAGCGTTCCAATCGTAACGGGCCGGTGCTCCGCCGCGGTTTTCTTCTCCTCGCAAAATCGGGGCTCGCGCCGCGCTCGAATCCTCTGCATGCGCGCCGAACAAACGATGCTCGCGCTCGAACCGCTCGACTTCAAGTCGAGCGATGACGACGCCGGAAGTCTTGAGCGGCACGCCATCGGGTGGATTTATGATTCTTTCCCACCGGGCACTTGCCTGCCGCCGGAACTGTTGAACGCGGACGGTAGCTTTCTTGCTCGACCCTTTGCTGAACAGGTCGAACACGTCCTCGCCGCTAATTTCGACAAGGCCATGGACCGGCCTCTTCCATTTCGTCTCGACCAGGGGGAGCGCCGTAGACAGTGCGATTCGGCCGTCAATCGCCCAGCCGACGATATCGATCGGTTGCACCGACCACCGGGCGGCGATCTCGGACACCGGATGGAAGAGTTTGGGCGGAAGTGGCATTGACGCTCTCCGCTTGTCGATCAGGTGTGTTGTCGCTCGCGGCGATAGAGCGCGACGACGCGACCGAGATCGTCGCGCATATCAGGCGGCAGGCGTTCGGCTTGGACGAATAGGTCATCGAGCCGAAGATCGAGGATGGCGGCGACGCGCTCGATGACTTCGTCGCGCGGGGGCTTCTCGTGCCCGCGCTCGATCCGGCTCCAATAGGCCGGCGACAGGCCAAGGCGTTCCGCGAATTCATTGAGGCCGTAGCCCAGCTCGTTGCGCCGCGCGCGAACGAGGCGTCCGAACGACATCATCGCCTCCCGTCGTTGGCGCGCGGTCGGCCGATAAGCCCACCTTTCTTCAATCGCACAGCAATGAACGCGGGAGTGACGCCGAAAATCTCGGCGAGCGAATCAAGGAGCAAGTCGACCACCTCGGCGTTCGGATGGATATCAAGGAACGGAATGGGCAAGCCGTTCGGCGCCGAGCGCCAGCGGAATGGGATCTCCAATGCGCCGGCCTCCTTGGCCAGCGCGCGCGCCAAGCGATTGAGCGGCACCAGAAACGCTCCCATGAAGGTGTCGGCGCGCCATTCCGTCCAGTCGATCGGCCCGCCTTGAGCCGTCGCGGCACCGATGGACGCTTGAAACGCCTTGCGGGATTTCCCGAGAACCGGAGGCATGTCGAAGATGGCGTGCGCAAGTTCGTGCACGGCGGTTGAACGGAAAACGCCGGGGCGATCGGCGAGGCGCGGTCCGTTGACGCTGATCATCACCGTGTCGGGCGCGTCGGGATCGACATCGCAGATGCCGAGCGCTGGTTTCCCGAGGTCGTCCTCAACCTCGTGCTCGATGTCCCAAGCAAGGCGAATCTGGCGGCCATTGACCACAAGGCGCTTGGTCTTCCGCGCGAGCTCATCGACTTCGACCGATTTGCCTCCCATGCCGAACAGCTGCCGGCGCAACGCCACGGCATATCTGGCGAGAGTTTCGCCGCTCATCCGAGCCGCCTCGCCGGTCGCGGTGACGGGATAATCGACCACAATCGCCATGGGGTACTCCTGCCGAAGTCTGTTGCGGAAAAGCGCAACAGCATAGTTCTTGATACGTTCTCGGGCGGCAGGAGTCGAGTCCTATTTTGAGGAGGTTCTGCCGGGCGGCATAACTTCCCCGAGGGGTCGAGCCGCAAGGCAGCACGTTCGCAATAAAGCCAAGTTATATCAGTGGTTTGATAGTTAAGTCGGCAATGTGCCTGGGTTGCGCCTCCCCCCGCACGCCGGAGCTATGGTTCGTTTGGCGGCGTGAGCAATCATCAACCGCGCGAACCACTGTCCATGGATAATCAACAGAACGAAAGCCCCGATCCGACGCCCCGCGTTTTGGACGGATGGGTAACCCGGAAGCAGGTGGCGGCGGAACTCAGCGTCTCGATCGACACCCTCCAGCGATGGCAGAACCGGCGCGATGGGCCGCCGTGTGTACGCGTCGGTCGCAAGGTTCTCTATCGCGCCGAGGCACTGCGTGAGTGGCTTCTTGGCCGCGAGCGCACGCCGGCCGCAGGCAAGCACGCGCGGCCGGGAGGCGCGCGATGAGCGCGGCCCTGCGCGTCACCGGCCGCCGCGAAGCGCGGGCGCTTGCGGCCAACGCCGTGTTGCTCTCGTTCTTTGAGCGATTTGGCAAGCTGCCGAATCCCGACGATCGGCTCTGGCGACTCGATCCGTTCGAACTGCTCGAGCTCGTCGGTGAAATCGAGCTCAAGCTCGGGGCCGCATTCCGCGACGCCGACATCGAATTCCTCGAACAACCGAGCGACCTGATCGAGCGCGGAGCCTCAGTTCTGTTGAGGGCATGCCGATGAACGCGTCACCGTTCGACCGTCACGGCATCGAGCACCTGTCCGCGTCGTCGCTCAACGTATGGGCCGCGCAGCCGGCGTTGTGGATCATGGAGCGGCTTCTCGGCCGCCGCACGCCCGCCGGCATTACGGCCGCGCGTGGCAAGGCCGTCGAGCACGGAGTGCACCTCGGTCTCAGCAATCCGCGCCTGTCGATCGAGGAGTGCATCGACGGCGCCGAGCGCGAGTTCATCCGCCAAACCGCCTTGAGCGCTGATCCGCGGCGCGAGGAGGAGCGCAAGAAACTGGCCGGCTGGGTGCGCGGCGCGCTCGCCGAGCTCCGGCAGTACGGCACGCCCGATGGGTATCAGGAAAAAATCGAGGTCCGGCTTGACGATGTCGCTGTGCCGCTGGTCGGCTACATCGATTGGCGTTTTTCCGATCATGGCTTGATCGTTGACCTCAAGACGACCGAGCGCTTCCCGTCGCAGATCGGCGACGCGCATGGCCGTCAGGGTGCCGTGTATGCGTCCGCGCACGGCTACTTCGGCATGCGGTTCGCCTATGCGAAGCCGGCACCGGGCAAGACCGATCCGCGCCAAGTCACCGTCTATGAAATGTCCGGCGATGACCTGCGCCGCCACCTCGCCGCGCTGCGCGCGATCGCGCTCTCGCTCGGTCGCTTCCTCGCGGTGTCGAACGACCCGCGGGAGCTGGCTGGCCTAATCGTCCCCGACTTCGATTCGTTCTGGTGGTCCGAACCGGCCGCGCGCGCGGCGGGCCGCGACGTTTTTGGCTTCTGAAAACAACTCTCAACTTGAAAGGAGAAACGCAATGGGTCTCAACATCGGTGGTTCTGGCATCATCAAGCCTTATGTCAAATACAATGCCAAGGCGGACAAGTGGTTCGTGCGCTCGCCCGAGGGCGGCGACCAGGAGATCGTGCGCCCGACTTTCCTGCTCGATCTAAAAAATATCCGCACTGGCTGGCTCCGTTTCCGCGAAGGCCAAGCGCCAGAGCGCGTCATAGACCCGTCGCTCGACCGTGCGGCGCCGAGCCCGGCCGAGGATTTCAAGCGCGGCTTCGTCGTGACCGCGTTCAGTCCGAAATTCTTTGGCGGCGCAGTCGAGTTCTCGTCGGCATCGATCCACCTATCGAACGCCGTCCGCGAACTCTATGCGGCGTTCGAGGAGCAGGGCGCCAAAGCGGAAAACCGCGGCAAGGTGCCGGTCGTTGCTTGCGCCGGCTCCGAACCGATGAAGGACAAGTATGGGACCAACTATCGGCCGCGCCTTGAAATCGTGAAATGGGTCGATCGTCCGGGCGAGATGGCTGACGAAAGCCCGGTGGAAGCTGCCGATGTGTGGAAGGGCGGCGCGCCGGCGGCATCGAAGCCGGCTCAGCACGTCGCGCCGCCGCCAGCAAAGCCCGCGGCCGAGACTCTCGCCGAACCGCTGTTCTGATCCGCGACGGGCAAGCGGTTCCCTCTGCTCGCCGCTAATCCTCCGATCGGCGCGATGGAAAAGTCGAACGTCCAGCCCATGATCGAGCCCGACGCTGAGCAGATGCGCCGCCATGTGGCGCATCTGTTCGCGGGCTGGCTCGATGGCTGCCACGAGGGCCGCATCGAGCTCGCCTGGACCGATGGCCGCGACGGGCGATTGCGCCACGCGGCGATCTTCGGGTCGGATGCGCTGGACGAATTGGTCGCGCGCGCCGTCGCCGAAAATCGCAAGCCGGGCCAAAATCTCTACATCGGGCAGGCGCTGCGCAAGCCCGACACTCCGCCCTTCGGCCGCTGCAAGGACGAGGATTTCCTCGCACTGCCAGCCTTTTACGTCGACATCGACGACGACGTAACTGCCACCGCCACGATCAACTATCGCCATCGCGGCTGCCCGCCGACTGCGGTGGTGGTCACCGGCCGCAAGCCGCACGTGCGCGCGCAAATGCTATGGCGGCTCCAAGCGCCCGAACGCGACGTGCTTGCCTGCCGTGCGCAGAACCTCGCGCTGGCCGAGGCGCTCGGCGGTGATCCGCGCGTTGTCAATCCAAGCCGCGTCATGCGGCTTGGCGGCTCGATCGCCTGGCCCGTGAAGGAAGGCCGGGTGATCGAACGCACCGAGTTTCTGACCTTCGACGATGGACGGCCAAAAACCTATTTGCGCGAGCAAATCGCTAGAGCCTTTCCGCCGGCAGCGGTGCAGCCCTTGTTCAATTCAACGTCGGCGCCAACGCAAGAAATAAGCGCAATCGATTCGACGATGCGCCCGAGCTTGCAAATCGGTTCCTCCATTGTCTCGGTGGATTCCTGCCTCGGGCGCATCCGCGCCGGCGATCACTGGCATGACAATTTGGTCCGCCTCGCCGGCCATTGGATTGCCCGCGGTTGGTCCGATGCCGAAATCCTTATCGCCGCCGAGGCGCTGACGCTGCCGGGTTACACCATCGTCCAGACCCGGCGCGAAGTCGGTGCGATGATCGCCGGTGGTCGTCGCAAATGGGGCATCGAAAATCCCGACCACGCTATTGATGAGGCGGCGGCCTCGACAATCGATCTCATGGCGTGGACTGCCGACCGCTACGCCGGCGAAGCGAGGCCGATCCAATGGCTGTGCCGCGGCACCATCCCACTCGGCATCGCCGCGCTGCTCGCCGCCATGGGCGGCCTGGGCAAAAGCTATCTCGGTCTTGATCTTGCGCTTCACATCGCCGCCGGCGTCGCCGGCCTTGAACAGCCGCGAAAAATTCTCGGTGGCCGCATCGATGTTGAAGGCACTGCCGCCATTGTCACGGCCGAAGACAGTTTTGATGCTGTGCATCGGCGGCTCAATCGGATCGATCCGACCTGCCGGCGAATGCGGCATCCGCAACGCTTGATCATCCTGCCGTTGCCGGACGCCGGCGGCGCGCGCCCGCTGATCGCCACGAATGGCAAGACGCTGGCCCGGACGCCGTTCTTCAATGACCTCAAACAGCAGCTCTTGCGTCTTCCGGACCTGCGGCTCGTCGTCATCGACCCGTTGCAGGCGTTCGTCCTCGCCGACGTGAATGCCGATCCGGCCGCCGCGCAGTTTCTCTGGTCGGCCATGGCGGAGATCGCTGCCGAAACCGGCGCCACCGTCCTGCTCACCCATCACATGCGCAAAGACGGCATGCTCCGCATTGCGGACGCCGACGACGCACGCGAAGCGATCCGCGGCACCACCGCATTGGTGGATGGCGCCCGCCTCGCCTACGCGCTCTGGCGCCTCGACGAGGAAACAGCGCGGCCGATCTGCAACACGCTCCAGATCCCGTTCACGCGCGGTTGCATTGTGCGCGGCGCGGTGGTCAAGGCGAACGATGAAGCCGACCACGATGCGCACACCTACGTCCGCCAGGAGAGCGGGCTTCTCGCCCAGCTCGAGATGGAGCCCGGTACTGCTTCCGAGCCGGAGTTCACGATCGCGCACGCGCGCGAGGTGCTGAAAGAAATCGACCGGCGCTTCGAAGCCGGCATGCCGTTCTCGCACTCGCCGCGCGGCGGCCCGCGCTACCTCGGCCACTACCTCGTCCAGCACGCGAAGATGAACCGCAAGGCCGCCGACAAGCTCGTAGCGGATTGGCTCAACAACGGCGTGCTGACCATCGAGGCGAGCAATCGAAAGACCAAGCTGAGCGGCCTGCGGGTGCTGCAATGGCTCTGAAACGGCGGCGGAGACGGCGGAGACGGGTCAGCCAAGTCATTGATTCTGCTTGGCGGAGAAGAAAGCGGAGACGCGGAGACACCATGGCTAACTCATTGAAAATGAAGCGGCGACAGGCGGAAAAGAAAATCCCCCACACCCCCTACGCGCGTGCGCGAGGTAGCGCCTCGCGCCGCGCGTTGCGTCTCGGGTGCCCGCAATGACTCGCGCATTGAGGCTGAGCCCGGCGGGCGAAGCGATGGCGCCCTCCGCCTATCGCATTCGCTCGATGGTCGATGGCCTCGACCAAATCGCGCTGGCCATGGATCGCAAGTGGGGCGTCGGTCGTCTGCGGCTTCTGGTTTCGGATTTCCTGCGCGCAAAATTCGACGAGCAGAAAGATCGCCTCGACGCAGCGCTCCAATCCGGCGAGGAGCGCTATGTCGCGCCTCAGGTCGAAGGCATGCGGCGCGCCTGGGCAGCGCTTGACCGCGCCGCTCACGAGTCGGGCGAAAAGCCGCTCGCGCCGCAGGTATGGGAGTGCGTGCTGCCGTCAACGGGCGAAGTGATCTCGCTCGTGCGCAGCGTCGAGGAAGCGCACCACGTCGCGCGCGAAGGCCGCGTCTTCAGCGTCGCCGAGGTCGCAATCCTGATCGAGGCGCTCGGCGACGGCGTTCTCGACATCAAACAAAAATTCCCCGGCGCCGCAGTCACCGGCATTCGCAGCAAGCCCAGCATCGACTGGGAAACCGGCGACGAGATTCCCTTCTGAACGAGGAGACCTTGATGCTCTCGACAAGTTCGTCTGCCGTGCATGCCAACACCATCCCGCCGCTGGTCGGGCTCGCCTCGCGCTCAATCCTGTCGCTCGACCTCGGCACCACCACTGGCTGGGCCATGAAGCTTGGCGGCGGCGTCATCGAGAGCGGCACCGTCTTGTTTCGGCCAAGCCGCTACGACGGCGGCGGCATGCGCTACGTGCGCTTTCGCAGCTGGCTCGCAAACGTCGCCTCCGACGCGTCGGGACTCGAAGCAATCTACTTCGAAGAGGTTCGACGCCATCTCGGCACCGATGCGGCGCATCTCTACGGCGGCTTTCTCGCAACCCTCACTGCCTGGTGCGAGCAGAACGCGATTCCCTACGAAGGCGTCCCGGTCGGAACGATAAAGCGGTACATCGCCGGCAGGGGCAATGCCGACAAGGCCACGGTGATCGAAGCGGTCCGCGCCCGCGGCTTCAAGCCCGCCGACGATAACGAAGCCGACGCCATCGCGATCCTGCTCTGGGCGATCGACACCCATGGGGGCGTGCGATGACGCGCGCGCGGCTGCCTGAGCGACGGCCGAATTTCACGACCCAGATCGAATACGAAAACCGCGCCTATTCGGTCACCTTGGGATTCGATGTTCGCAGCAACCGCGTTGCCGAAGTGTTCACGCACGGCGCCAAGGTTGGCTCCGGCATGGACCGTCTGATCGATGATGTGTGCGTCGCGCTCTCGCTCCTCCTCCAGCACGGCGTTGACCCCGCGCCTCTCGCCGCAAGCATGGGACGGCTCGGCGACGGCAAGTCGCCGGCGTCGATTATCGGCGCCCTCGCGGACCTGATTGCGCGCGAGGTTCAGCCATGAGGTTTGCGCCCAAGGGTTACGGCGGCAACCGCACGGCGGCGGTATGGTCGGGCGGCCTCTTTCGCTTCATTCCCTACGGCGACGGCGCCGTGACCAACAACGGCGTGACCTTCACGCCGAATGTGACGCCGATCTACAATCTGGGCGACGACGATTTCATGGCCCAGAACAACGAGGACCCGCTGCAGGTCTCGCGGTCCGATCCGTTCGCGGCCTACAATGTCTGGCGCCTGGAAATCGCCGAGCGCGACAACGCTTACAGTCTGACGACCGTCGAGTCGCGCGATCAGAACGCGATTGAAATCGTCGAGCAGGCGACCGGCTCGAATGGCATGCGCATCGCGCCGACCGTGACCGCGCATGAGATCTGCGATGAGAACGTGGCCTCGATTTCCGGCCAGCTCTTGCTGCAGCGCGCCGTCTACATCCGCAACACGTACAAATTCCGGCTGTCCTGGGAATATTGCCTGCTCGATCCGATGGACCTGGTCACGGTCACGGATGCGGTGCTGGGGCTGTCGAACGCGGCGATCCGTCTCACCGAGATCGAGGAGGACGAGAACGGGTTCCTGCAGGTGACGGCGGAGGAGTTTCCGCTGGGCGTTGCCAGTGCGGTGCTCTACCCGACCCAGCCGGCGATCAACAATCCGATCAACCGCAACGTCTCTCCGGACCCGGTCAATGCGCCGATCATTTTCGAGCCGCCGTCCTCGCTCGTCGCGACCCCGCAGGTCTGGTTCGCCGTCTCCGGCGGCTCTGGCGGCGTCGCCGATCCGAACTGGGGCGGTTGCAATGTCTGGGCTTCCGTCGACGGCAGCACCTACGTTCAGATTGGCACGATCTTTGGTCCGGCCGCGCAGGGCGTTCTGTCGTCAAGCCTGCCGAGCTACAGCGGCACCAACCCCGATTCCACCGATACGCTTGCGGTGAACATGGCCGAGAGCGGCCAGGCGCTGGCGAGCGGAACCGCTGCCTCAGCCGCACTCGGCACTCCGCTGGTCATCGTCGGCAACGAGCTGATGTCCTACGAGACGGCGACGCTGACCTCGGCAAACGACTATTCGCTGACCACGCTTTATCGCGGGCTGTACGGAACCGTGATCGCTGCGCATTCGTCCGGCGCGCCGTTCGCGCTGCTCAATGGCGCGATCTTCGAATACGATCTTCCCGCGCAGTATGTCGGCCGGGAACTCTATTTCAAATTCCAGAGCTTCAACGTGTTCGGCGGCGGCATTGAGAGTCTTTCCTCGTGTACTGCGTACACCTATACGCCGACCGGCACCGCCATCGATCACCCGGTGGCTGAAGCAATGCTGCTCGGTAATGCACTCGACTTCGGACTCGTGACCGAGAGCGTCGGCGTGGAAGACGACTTCGGCACGCCGTTCACGCTGCCGGTCGAATTCGATGTCGATCTCGGGGCTGCCTGATCGACCGTCGGAAATCCGAAATTACAATCGGAACCTAGCATGACAACCGCCGTCCAGGTTCAATATCGGCGTGGCACCTCTTCGCAGGTCGCCGGCTTCACGGGTGCACAAGGCGAGATGGTGGTCGACACGACCAATAACCGCGTGGTCGTGCAGGACGCCGCTACGGCGGGCGGCTGGCCCGCGGCGAAGCTCTCGGAAACGCAAACGATCGGCCGGACCACCGTTTCGGATGCGAACTATTCGGCGGCGACCGCCGACCGCAGCATTGCCTACACGGCGCTGACGGCCGCGCGCACGGTCACTCTGCCAGCGGCAGGTTCGTTCCCCGCCGGTTGCGAGCTGACGATCACGGACGAGACCGGCAACTGCTCGGCGACGAAATCGATCACGGTGGCGCGCGCCGGCAGCGATACCATCGACGGCGCGACCAGTGCTGTCCTCGCCGCGGCCTATGCGGGCCTCGTCCTCAAATGCAACGGATCGAACCAGTGGACGATCCTGGCACAAACCTCGCCGCCCCAGTTGGATACGGTTGCCCAGGGGCCAAATGGATCGCAAATTCAGTGCGGCGTTCTCGAACAACTGATTACGCTATCCGGCAGTTCGACGACCTCGACCATTCAGATACCGAACCGCGCGATCGTCTTTGCGGTTTCGGAGCTGGTGGTCACCGCGGTGACGGGTGCCCCGTCATTCGGCGTCGGCGTCTCGGGGAATACCACGCAATTCGGCGGCTCGCTCGGCACGTCGGCCGCATCGAACAACAGCGGGGTCATCGGCCCGACCGCGTTCTATTCCGCTACATCGATCGTCATCACGGCGACGAGCGGCAGCTTCACCGGCGGCACGGTGCGCATCGCCATCCAATACATGCTCTGCAACGTGCCGACTTCCTGAACTGATTCCGTCCTGACATCCACAGAGGTGAACTGATGCGAGCATTTCTCGCCGCGGCGATGCTTTGCGCCGAGACCTCTATTGCGCGTGCCGAAATCGCCTCGTGCTACGGCCGCGAGCACGGTCAAAACAAAACAGCGACCAGCCAAAACTATAACCCCTGGGGCCTCACCGCAGCGCACCGAACATTGCCGTTCGGCACGCGCGTGGTCGTCACCAACAGGCGCAATGGCCGCTCGGTGACCGTAACCATCAATGATCGCGGCCCAGCCACCTGGACCCATCGCGACATCGACCTTTCGCTCGGCGCCTGCCGCTCCATCGGCAGCGACGGCGTCGCGCACGTCTCACTCACCATCCTGCATAGGGAGCTTCAGCGATGAGCACCATCATCGACACCAACCACGACACCACGCGCCATCTCGCCTCAATCAAGGCGGCGGGCGTCAAGACGATCATTCGCTACCTCTCGCCGATCAATCCGGCCGGCGAGAAGTGCGTCAAGGCAGCCGAGGCGCGGGCGATCGCCACGGCCGGTTTGCGGCTTGGGCTCGTCAACGAGGGCTGGGGCGACTTCGCCCACGGCGGAATCTCCGCCGGCGCCGGCGAGCGCGACGGCGAATGGTGCGCCAAGTATGCGGCGCAAGTCGGCGTCTCGGAAAGCGCCTGCATCTACTTTGCAGTGGATGTGGATGCGAACGCCGCTCAGATCCGAAAGCTCGTCATTCCCTATTTCGCAGCGGTCGCTGCGGCGTTCAAACAATCGGCGCCGAAATTGCGCATCGGTGTCTACGGCTCCGGCGCGGTCTGCGAAGCGGTAATCGCGGCCAACCTCGCCGACTTGCCTTGGCTCTCCTGCTCGATGGGCTGGGCGGGCTCGCGCGACTTCCTCGCATCGAACAAGTGGACGCTGCGGCAGCATCTGCCGGCAACGATCGCCGGGATCGACAGCGATCCTGACGACGCGAACGGCGATTTCGGCGACTTCGTGCCGTTCGTTGGGGGCGCATCATGAGCGCGCCCCTCTACAGCCAAGCCGAACTCGCCGCCGCCATCGCTGCCGTCAAGGCAGACATCGCTCAGAACGTCCCGTCCTGGGAGGCGGAAATGATCCCGGCCACGGCGATCCAATCCGCCGTTGCCGCCGGACTAGCCGCCGCCGCGCACGTTCGCGCGAAGCAAGACCAAGCCAACTCGCAAACGGAGGAGAGCAAGCCATGAACCTTCCAAACCTGGCGCAGGCCGCCGCATTCGGCCGCCACGTCGTCAGCTACAGCATGGGCGTAGTGACCGCCCTTGCAGCGACCCACATCGCCTCACCGGACCAGGCGCAGAGCGCCGGCGACGCGATCAATCAGATCAGCTCCGGGATTGCTTCGATCGTGACTGGCGTCACCACGCTGGTCGCCTTCGGCTCGGCCATATGGGCCACAGTGAGCGCCGGCATCAAGGCGCAGATCGCTGCCGTGCAGGCGCACCCGTCGGCGCAGGTCACCGTCACCGATCCGAAACTCGCGGCGGGCATTCCCGGCGTGAAACTCGCTTCCCGATAACCAGAAATCTCAACCAGCCAAAATGGAGGTATCCATGGCTACTACGCTATCGAGTCTGAAGAGCATCTTGAGCGCGGCCGGCGTTTCCGCAACGTCGCTGCCGAGCATCATCCAAGCACTCGCCGCCAATAGCCCGACTTCGGCGGTCAAGGCGGCTTGCACGACGATCCTCGCCAACAGCAACAATCCCGCTGTGGTCAAGGACATGGCAATGAAAATGGCGGAAATCCAGGGCCTGCCTGTTGCAGTCGTGAACCTGCTCCCGGCGCTGACCGCCGCGACCACGCCGCTGGAGGTCGTCAACGCGGTCGAGGCGATCGAGACTGCTCTCGGCCAGGGCGCCGGCGGGCTCAGTCTTGGGTCACTCCTCTAATCGCGATCTGGGCTGTTATCGCTGCTGCTGAGCGCGCTTAGCCGCGCGCTCAGCTTTCATCTCGAAGAATCGAGGAGTGAGAGATCACAAATGGTCGGCAAGTTGGACGAAATCAGTGAAGCCATCGGCGCTCTGCGAGCCAGCGTCGCTGAAATTCAGCGGCGTATGGATGAGAGCCGCGCGCTCCAAGATCAACGACATATCGACAATACGAACGCATTGCGCGAATTGGCCGCGAAGCTCGACCAGCATGCCGCTGCTGTTGCAACTATGCAGCCCGCCGTCGCAGCGCTTCTCCTCTCCCGTTCGAAACTCGTAGCTTGGGCGAGCATCGGCTTCGCCGGTTTCGTAGTCTTCGGCTGGATAGTGGAGGCGGCTGTTAAGTGGATTGTGGCGTGGGCGCTTCAGCATTGGCACTGAGATATGGAGTCGCGATGGTCTGTCCATAATTCCGATAAATCGTGAACGAAAATTGAAAAAGAGGCCTGCCGAACCTGGAATAACCTGGTAAGCTGACTCAGACGGGGAGATGCCGGAGGGGATTTTGCTGAGAGGACTGGATATTTTCTCCGGCGCCGGCGGCAGCAGCGCCGGCGCGCGGAGCGCTGGTATTGAACTGGTCGGAGCAATCGACATGTGTCCGATTGCGACGGAGACGTTCCGCGCAAATTTTCCAAAGGCGCATGTCGTCACGGATCGGCTTGAACATATCCGATTGCCTGAATTGGGCCGAAGACTCGGTGACATCGATATTCTAATGGCGTCTCCAGAATGCACGAACCATACCTGTGCCAAAGGTGGCAGACCGCGTAATGAGTCGAGCCGGGCAACCGCGCTTCTTGCAGTGAAATATGCTGAGAAGTTCCGACCGCGGTGGCTGGTGCTTGAAAATGTCGTGCACATGCGACCGTGGGCGCGTTATTCCGAATTGTGTGAAGCGTTAAAGGACCTCGGCTACAATCTCGCGGAGCAGGTGCTTGATGCATCGGATTTCGGCGTTCCACAGACAAGGCGACGATTGTTCATTGTCGGAGATCGAAAGAAGAAGCCCGGACTTGTAACTCACAAGCATCCTGGCCGGCGTAGATCTGCCAAATCGATCCTCGACCCGCGCGATACCTGGGAAACAACGAAGCTATTTGGCAGACGGAGGGCGCGAGGCACACTCGAACGCGCACGCCGGGGGTTCAAGGCTCTTGGACGGGAAGCGAGTTTTTTGCTCGTGTATTACGGCAGCGATGGAAGCGGAGGCTGGCAACCGCTCGACCGACCATTGCGCACGATTACCACTATCGATCGCTTCGCGCTTGTCGAACCGAGCGATGACGGTCCGGTAATGCGGATGCTTCAGGTGCCCGAATTGCAGCGCGCGATGGGTTTCGATGAGAATTTCACGCTCCCTGTTGGCTCCCGGCGTGATCGGATTCGACTCCTCGGCAACGGCGTATGCCCTCCCGTCATGGAAGCGGTGGTCAGGGCGCTGATCGAGGACAAGGCCTGACGACCGTCGAAGCAGATCCTCGGCGTTCGAGAAATCTGTTGATCTTGTTGGTCGCCGACTTCGGCGACGCCAGTTCGCATTCCCAAACTACCAGCACGCGCCAGCCGTCATTCTTCAGCCGCGCCATGTGTACTAGGTCCCGCTGTTTGTTGAGCCTGAACTTCTTCCTCCAGAAGACCTGTCGGCTCTTCGGCGTGTACGCGTACTTGCAGTCCTGATGGCGGTGCCAGAAGCAACCATGCACAAATATGATCTTTTTCATGCGTCGAAAAACGAGGTCCGGAGTTCCAGGAAGGTCCCGGCAGTGGAGACGATAACGATAGCCGAGCGCGTGAACAATGCGCCGCACCGTCATTTCGGGAACAGTATTCTTCCCACGAATGCGGGACATCAGGGCGCTTCGCTTCGCGGGGCTCATGATGTCTCCCCGGTGAAACCGATGCCCAGACTGCTTCGCGCGACTTGAGGTCGTCATGCTTCACTTGATCGGCGCCGCATCGAAGAAGCCGATGCGTGGGTCCTTGATCGTCCCAATCAAGGTGGCGCGGTCCAGTAGGCGGTTGCCTTCCTCGCAACTCGTTTCAGGAAGCAGGATACACCCGTGACAAGCCGCAAGGTTCGACGTTTGCGCGCCGCCACCCGGACTTTCTATGCAGACCGGATCGTTGGAGCACCACATCGCACGCCTGAGCGCTGACGCCACGATCCGCTCCAAACGTCCGGGCTCGGCTTGGCTTACAAGCCCTCCCAGCGTGCCCTCGGCATCGCCCGATGCCGTATAGATCAGCAGACCGTTCATCGGCAGATTGGGGCCTTCCAGATTGCAGTAGAGCCGCTCCCGAAGCGAAGCCGAACCATACCCGCACGTGAAGGTCAGCTCTTTGATTAGCGCATGTGCGAAGGAATGCACCATGATGAAGCGCGCATCGATGTTGCGCCGACCCGTTTCCCGCGAAAGTCGTCGCATGTTGTAATCATCCGTTAGACCCCGGATGCGCAAGGCAGGAGCCGCTTCGCTCGACCATGCCTCAATCCTGTTCCGGTCAAATTCGATGAAAATCCCTTCGCCGCGCACTTCAATCGCCGGCAGCCATGGCAGGCGCGTGCGTGCGAGCGGCTGCACCCCATCGTCGCTGGGCGATGACTTCGGCATGAGCCGCGACAGACCCGCTAACACTCGAGTCTCGCGCAATTTTCGCACGAGGCTGATGTGAGAGATGTACGGCGTGAACCAGCCGTAGCGGTTGCGGTCGAAAGGTTCGACGAACAGCTCGCTCCGCGCGTTCATGAGACCCGCTTTGAGCACATCATGTTCCTGACGCCGGTACTCCTCTTCCGTCGAAGCAGGAACCGCTCCGCTCTCCTCGCGGTCGAGCTTAGTCTGCGCTGCCTTGATCAGGTCGGCAGCATCTACGCCTTGCTGCTGAGCGAGGAAGCGCACGATGACTTCGTTGACCTTGCCATTCACCCGTTGTGACTTGATGGGCTCCCAATTGACTGGGTTGTTGAGCACGCGTCGTATGTCTTCGGATGCGTCCACCTCGGGCGGCGGGATGTAGATCGAGCTGGCCACGATTGGAAAATAGACATTCGAGCCGCCGCGCTGAACCACCTGGAGCTGCTTGACGCAGGCGCCCGTGCCGAACTCCTGACCGAGCCAGGGGCGGGCGGCGTCGCATTGCGTTCCAACGGCGGCAAGAGCTGCGCGGTCGAACGCTCCGGCAAGAGTCTTCACCCGGTTGCATCGTGAGCACTCGATCTTAATTCCGGCGAGACTCGCGGAGCTGCGCCCAGCCTTGAACTGCAGCGCGCACAGTGTCGAGTCCTGTTCGGGACACCCAACCCATTGGCGGAATGGAAAGTCCTGGATATGCCCATCTTCGCAAATGGCGATGATGCGGACGGGAATCATTCTTCGCTGGTTGCGCCCGCTCGAACACGAGACGTTATCGCAGCGAGGCTGGTCCCCGTAGAGTGTGGCCTTCCCCATGCGAAAGCATCGTGGGCAGTAGTGCCATTGAGGAAAGCGCACATGCGGCACGCGGATACGCGGGCGCCCCTCCGCTTCGGAGAATTCCGGGGGACGCACGAAATACTGTACGCCAAGGCGCTGCTGGAGACGCTCTTCGCGAAAACGGAGGTCATCCGGAGGCGCTCTGTTGGCAGCGGTAAACCAAGCATCCAGGCCGGCGCACATCAGCGCTTCATCATTGCGGAAATCGGTGATGGCGCCGACGCCGAAGGGCGAGATCAGCTGGGCGCGGCGCAACGGCCGTGTGCGCTGGATGGTGCGGCGAGTTCTCCCTCCAGGTCGGCGCCACGGCGATCTCACGACTCGATATCCTGGTAGTTCCGGACAGGGAAGGCTTCACACTCGGCGTCGACGCTGCGCATTGAGGATGCGGTCGGTCGGCTGATCGTATTTCCTATGCGTCCGGGCGGGAAGGGCCTCCCTGCCGGCCACAGCAGCGTTTCGTCGTCCGTCTGGTCCATGAAGTTGCCATAGAGATTAGGTCGCACCCGCATCCAGTCGTTGAGAAATTCATCGAGGATGGTCATGCTCCGCGTTTCTTCGGCCGGCGCTACCTGCCGGATGCGATTGCTGATGACGGCACAAATCTTGTTGCGAACGCCCGCTGGTATCTCGGCCCTGGGGCTGCTCCGCAGCGAAGGGTAACGGAACCTTATGAGCGCCACGGCCAGAGCGTGGATGGCACGCTCGCTCACGGGCACGGAAAAGGGAGTGACGCTGGTCGGCTCGACATGCTTGTAGACGCTTTCATGGTAGCCGCGGAAGCTTTCGAAGTGCGATCGGTCGCGCGGCTTGAAAGGATTGTAGTTGGTAATCACGAGTCCCGGCGTTCCCGCGGTTCGGCCAACGCGACTGGATGCCTGGACGTACTCTGATGTGCCTTTTGGCTGACCGACGATGGTCATGATGCTGAGGCGCGGGACGTCCAACCCGACCTGAATCATGTTCGTGGCGTAACAGAGATCGATTGCCCGCTCGTCGGGATATGTTGTGAATAGCTCTTGAAGCACGAAGGGGACATCGTCGCTCCGCAGCCGGCTGGTCAATTCCCGAAAATTGTTGATGAACCGCCGCCGGTCCACACCGCTGGCTCTCATCATGTCCTTGGAAATGCCGATTCTGTCCCACACCGCATTCAGCCGCTCCCGGATGTCAGCTTGCACCAGCGTGGCGGCGCGCCCCAGTTCGCGCAAGCTGTTAAAGTAAGCAATAAGGGTCCAGTAAGGGTCGATTGCCTCTTCCGGCCCATCAAAGAGCCTCGGTGCCTGCAACAGGATTGAAAGCGTCCATACCTGGGCCGTGATATGCGAGGGCAGCGCGCTTGCGAGCACGCCGACATACGTGCGCCCGTCGGCAGCGCTGCCCTCGCGGGCAAAAAAGGAGTCATCGGCTGATAGCCCTTGCGGTGGAAACAGCGATGATGCTCGCCCGTAGAGTGCGCTGACCTGTTCCGATGCCCGTGCGATCGTTGCGGTCGAAGCGACGATCTTCGCACCAATCCGCGTCTCGCCCTCGACGCGGGTTGTGAACTCGTCAATCACCGTCTCGTAATGTCCAACCATCGATCCGAGCGGACCCGAGATAAGGTGAAGTTCGTCTTGAATTATGAGGTCAGGGGGCGTCTGCGCGGCAGCATTGTCCAGTCCAAAGATAGCCCGCGCCTCCGGCGTCCACGGCAGCATGGCAAACTTATCAACCGTGCCGATCAGCAGTGTCGGGGGCGATGCATAGATCGCCTCATCGATAACGGTAAGCGGAAGTCCTGGTGCGGCCGAGAACGCGCACGCCGCATCCTCACAGCGGAAAACGAAGCGGCGTCTTCCGCCGGCATCGCGTTCGAGCTGATAACCAAACGCCCTAATTTCTCGGCCGTACTCGCGC
The DNA here is from genome assembly GCA_030037895.1 of Xanthobacteraceae bacterium. Taxonomy (GTDB): domain Bacteria; phylum Pseudomonadota; class Alphaproteobacteria; order Rhizobiales; family Xanthobacteraceae; genus BOG-931. Next base: position 35,164 of record JASHPW010000131.1, read on the forward strand.
GGTCCCATATCGACACCGCACCACGGGCATGACAGAACGACAAAGCGATTCCCGCCTTCGCCTTGAGCCAGAGATTGGTAATCCTTGACGGCTTGGTCTTCGCGGTTGGGTGTGACCCCCGACCCAAGCCACAGACCGAGGGTAATTGGCTCCGGACCGAATGCCGCCGCGTCGCTCCGACGGATGAGTTCGAGCGCGCAGATCAGTGACGCCGCACGCTGGAATTGCTGCGTCGTCAAAAGCCGCAGTGTGTAACGCATCAGCACAGTCGTGCCGGCATTGCTCGGGTCGACCAGACGCCGATGCAAAATCACGAAGGCGGCAAGGCCCAGATAGGCTTCCGTTTTGCCGCCGCCGGAGGGAAACCAGATCGTGTCAACGATCCGCCGGTCGTCCGACCCCGGTTCCATGAAGGCTCGAAGATTCATTAAGATGAAGGCAAGCTGAAAGGGTCGCCAAGCGGTTTCAGTCGAGTAGGTCGGAGCGACGAACGGCGCCGACGGTTCGGGTCCCTTCGGTCCTTTCTTCCAGCTCCGCCGTTTGTCCGAGTTCGATGCGAGGTCGTAATGCCCGCGCTGCTCGATCATCGCCCGGTTCATGAGCTGGAATGCGCGGAAGGCCTTTTCGTCGCAATTAAGCACCTTAATACCAATCTCGATCCGTTCCGCACAGCGCAGGCAGCCCGCCAAATGGTCTCGGGCCGCGTCCTTCAACTCCCCAACGATCATCGGATCGGCGACGAGATCGACCTCCCGATCCTTGATCCAGCCTCGATACGCCGCGAGTAGGGCGAGGCAGGTCGCACTCACATCCTCTTTCGACCCCGTCGCGAGCTTCAGCACCGACAGATTGGCGCCCTTCACATCCGGGCGCGCCAGCACGGGCGCCTGCCGGAAGGACGGCAGGACTTCCGTGCGGACGCTCATTACCCGCTTCTCGTGTAGGACCCAGTCGGCGGCACAGCCATGTCCCACGGCGTAAACGGGCCGGTGTCGATACAGAAGTGTCATCGATAGTTCTTCCCGGTCCCTGCCTCCGTCAGGCCGGTCGGGATAGGCGACGATGGACGATCCATGAGGTGCTGTGACGGTGAGCCCGCATTGAAAAAAGGAGGTCTCATTGATCGGCTGTTGGGTCGGTGTCGTATTCACCAGCGTGACGGTGATCAGCCGCAGGTTTGTTCGCTTCCACGGGCGGCTAACAATATCCAGATCAAGCATGCCCTCACTTTGGCCATCCGAGATCGTCAGGCGCCGCTGTGCGCGCCGCAGCTCTTCGGAGTTAAAGTCCAGCGTGGCTTGTTTCGGATACCGGAACCAGAGACGCGGCACCGTGCCATCCTTCGATGCCGGGTAACCTTCCACCGCAACCTGCCTATAGATGGCCCACGACGCGGCTATTGTCAGACCTCCCGAAACGTCCGCAAGAAAGCTCAGACCCATCGTGCTCGGCAGGAACAATGATGCCGCCGAAGTCTCTTCATCCGTTTCGGTTGCCGCTTCGGTTCCAGGCGCCGCATCGGTCGGGACGATCTCGTCTTCCGCCTCGCGCTCCTCATCGGGGTCAGCAACGTCGGCGGCAACAGCCTGTTCCGATGCATCGATCGCTGGCGCATTCTCAATCGCCTCGCGCTCTTCTTCCGCCGCTCCCTCCGAGCCCGAATATGCAACGCCATTCGGGAAAAGAATGCCGCACGCGTAGCGGTAGCGGGGAGGGTCTTGCGGTCGTAGAATCTCCTCCCGGTTTAGCTGCATGAACGGATGTCCCGGCGCCGGCCCGACGAGTTCGCGCCGCAGCCACTCGATAATGCCGTCGCGAACTTGCGACGCTGTTTGAATCGTGTCTCTTTCTGTCATGCTGGCGCCGACAGTCTCAGGCTGGAGATGATGCGTTCATTGAACAGTTCCCGCGTCGCTGCGCTGCAAAGAAGGAACAATCGTGTGCGCGCACGCGACATGCCGACATAGAGCAGATTGTCCGCTTCCGCTGCGTCCTTGGTATCGATGTCAGCCAGTATGACGACCGCACGCTCAAGACCCTTGTACGCATGAATAGTCGAACGCGGGATTTCCTGCGGGCTGGCCTTCTCAAAATCGTTCACAGGCCAGTTTGCGAGACGCGACAGCCGCGCAAGCGGTCCCGCTTCGAATCGCCCCGGCGCGAGAATGATGATGTCTTCCGGCTTGTACCCCTGGCGCCGCAACGTCATGCCGACCTGTTCGAGATGCGCGATCTGCTCTTCACTATCCGCATGATAGAAATATTCGACCGTTTGCCCTTCCGGCTGTCGATTGCTGATCCGGCCGCCGTAAGACCCGACAACAAGTTCGATTTGCTTCGCGATCATCCGCGTGTTTCGACAATTGAGCGACAGCGCAAAACTGGCGATTCCAGGGAAGACGGCGGTAACTTGCTCGCGCTGCCGCGTGGATGCGTCATAGATTGCCTGATGCACGAAGTCTCCGAACAGCATGATCTGAGCCGTATCGCCGCCAGTCCATTCCTTCACGATCTGTGCCAGACCTTTCATGGGAAAGTCTTGCACCTCATCGACCAGCAGCGCGTCGAACCGCTCGCCGATTTCGGCGATAGCCAGCGCACCCAGCTCGTAGTAGTCCTCCGAGAAAAATTTTGGCGCAGCTTGCGCTTCCAGCCGAAGGAATTCGTCGGCGATGGATGACCGCAGGATTCGATCGCGCAAAATCCTATGAAGGTTACCCGAGACCAGCGGGTCCCGCTGGATGCCCTCGACGGCTCGCGACAGCCACCGACCCAGGTTGCGATTGAAGCAAGTGAGCAGCGTCGCATGCCCCTTGGAGGCGGATCGCTTTGCCGCTTCGAGAGCGAGCAGCGTCTTCCCAGTTCCTGCCGGGCCGTAGACGAGACAGGTCGGGTTGGCGGCAAGTGCGTCGAGAACGGCGTACTGCTCCTCCGTCAGGCTGCGGATGCGCTCCTCGGTATCCCAAAGGTCCGACGAGATCGTGCCAATGCGCTCGAAATCCGGCCGGAGGAATTTTAGAAGCCGATCGCAGGTGGACCGCGACGGCTTTCTCCGGCTCCGTTGCGCCACGACAAGCGATGGTGTATTCATCAGCCGCGTTTTCCAGTCACCCTGCAAATCACCGCGGTCGATAACCTCGTCGCGCCGGAATTCGGTTGTCGGCGGCGGGCTTGAAATGTCCGGGAGGACGACCGCCCAGCCAATCGCACATCCTGCTTCCGAGCTGTTCTCGCCAAAATGCCTGCGGATCGCGTGAACGAGCTTCCACATACCTTCCTGCACCTGGGCGAACGGGCTTCGCTTGTATTCGTGCCGGGCGCCGTGCTGGTCAATCGTGCTCCATTTCCCGTTCACGCAGGAGACGCCGCCGCCCTTCACCTCCAGGCACACGATCCCACAATCCGGAATGATCACAGCGAAATCAATTTCTCCATACTCTCCTGAATACGAATTTGAGAGGCCAAGCGAATGCAACACGGTCCATTGTTCCGCATCAGGAATGCACTTGAGTAGTTCAAACACCCGCCGTTCGGAAGGCGGCGCCCTTGGATCGACCGTGTCAGGGATCATAGTCGGCATTACCGGGTCTCAAGCTCGTGTCACGACAGCGGCCGTTCGATCCAGTTTAGCCGGTTAACCGATGATATCGGCCACTCCGTCAGCCCCTCATCGATCTCTGCGATTTCGACGATCCAGACCGCGCCAAAATCAAGTTCGACGCGCTGCTCGTGCTCGGCGGCATCGACCAGAACGTTTTCACACTGTGTGGCGAGAATATGCGTGAGCTTGGCACCGGCGCTGAGATGCAGCCCGCGAACTTCGGCGATTGCTTCGGCGCAGTCTTCCCAGCGGCGTTCGCTCGCGCCTTCCATCGAAAAGGTTTCCGCGATACCCAGCACATCGGCCTTCGACCGCGGTCCGATCCGGCTTTCGCTCTTCAGCCATCCTCGGATCGTGGCGAGGCTGCGGTTCACACCGACAGTCGCCAGCTTAGCCGCGATTTCGTGCGCGTCGAGATTTGTGCGTCGAATGGCACGCTTCCACAAGGCAGCCCGGTCCCGGAGCGCGATGTATTCCCGTTCGCCAATATCCCGCTCGGCCATTTCGCGGATGACATCCTTGTCGCCCGACTCGCGGATGATGAGCCGGTTGCCGGCGGCGAGGTCAGGGACCTCCAGTTCCACGACGGTCGATCGCGTCCCACCGGCCCCGCGCACCGCCAGAACTTCATGTTCCTCGGTAAAGGCCGCCCAGGACGTTCCGCAGAAGGTCATGTAGCGCGCCTGGATCGCAGCCTCTCCGACCTTCCGATGCACTAGGGGGCGGTGCACTTTGGTCCTTCGCGTGCCGACGAGGCGGTCGAACCCTGATATGGCGTCATCGCCCTCAGTCGCACGTTCCGGTTCCTCAATAGGCCAAGTCCCATTCGACTTGTGCTGGCCGAATTCTCCGCTGGACAGGCCTGTGACGCGCGAGCGCGGTCCGTCATTCAGTCCGAGCCGGTCGCGCAGCCGTGCACGGAGGCGCAAGCGCTTCTCGTATTTTTCAATCTCGAAATCGTAGCCAACAAAGACAATCTCGCGCGCGGGCCACGGATCGATCAGGCGCGCGAAACCATCGCGTCGCATGAGCCCAAAGGCAACAAGGCGTGCCGGCCGCCGCGCCTCGCGCAGACCTTGCGTCGTGAGAGTAAGAAATCCCGGCTCGCCCCTGGCCTTCAGAAAACTCGCGAGCCGCTCGCGATCTCGGCCGAAGTCTGCAACGAACGCATGGGTGTGGAGCGAGACGCGTCCGGCAAAACTAAGCAGAGCTTCGCCCTTGGGCGTTTTTTCGCCGGCACCGAACTCGGTCACGAACGCATCGGCACACTGAAGCAGATTGTCGATGCGTTCAGCGGCAGCGGTGCCAAGGCAAAACTCGACATGCCGGCGATGCCGTCTGAGCGCCGCGGAACATTCGCCGAGACGCACGCGATCGTTTTGGTCGGGCGCTTCAAGTAACGACGCCAGGAGAAAGAAGAGGTCAGACGAGGCCTGCCGCACTTCGTCCAGGCGCTGATCGAGTTCCGCTTCCTCGGCAGGCAGGGCGTTGCCAATCGCCGAGACCTGCTCATAAGCCGAGTGAAGTTCGGATGATCGCACAGATAGGGTCGTGAAGGTCGATTCCTCAAGATCGACGGCGAGGCTGCGAAGCGATTGCGAAAGACCCGGAAGTCCGTGCAGTGGATATCCGCGATCGCCGACATGCAGCTCCCAGCCGCGCGGCTCCCACACGAACCATCCGGACTCGCGCAGTTTGCGGGCTTCCTCGCGACGCTCGGCAGGTGCCAGGACCAAAACGCGATTACATTCAGCAAATCGCTGTACGATTTCAAGATTGCGTCTCACCAACTCAAATCGGTTGGATATGAGTATGCGCTGCCTTCCGTTCGCCTTAGTATCGGCGCCATTAAGAAGCAGTGCATCCTGCGTTACGGCTACCAAGGGCTCGCCCATCGCTCCGCTAGGATGGGTGACGACGGCCCTTCGGGCTTCATCGATGTAACCCCAGACAAACTTCCCAAAGGCCCTGACTCTCCGCCCTTTGGGGTCTCGCGCCAGAATGAGCGCAGCTTCCTTGAGTGCCTCTTCGAAGCGTTGTCGCTGTCCAAGGAGAATGACCCGATTGCGGATCATTCCGGTATTCCCGAAGGTCCTGGTGCGTGCCGCCGCATCAAACGGAGTCAGAAGCGGCGCTTCCGGCTTTTCGCCACTCTTGAAGATTGGTCGCTTCCGCTGCGTCGGTTCGAGACCCAACATCACGTTTTTCTGGACAAAGAGACTCGCGTTGGTCTTTGAACCCTCGGCATCCACGTAGTGCAACTGCGCCAAGCCATCTCTTATCCCGCAGAACGCGATGACTTTTCCATCCTTCAATGATCGGAGGCGAATTCCGGGGCGCAGCACATCCTGGAAAAACGTATCTTCGAGCTTCGGCCAATCCTCTTTGAGCGCGACCAGCGCCGCGAGCGCCGCCACAACCTCCGCGACACCCTCTACATCCGGAAGAATGATACATGCAGGAGCATCGAGGGCTGGATTAACCGCCGCCGCCACAAGCATCCGCAAGGCGAAAGGCAAAGGAGCCGTTGACTTGCTCCCATCCGCAGCAACCCGGTCGATGATATCGAGATTGGTTACCTGAGGGGTCGGCTCCGACACTGGTACGACTGGCGCCCCAGACACACCATCAGCGCCGTTCCCCCGCTCTCCCTCGCCGTACATGGGCCAGCCCGTAAATACCAATCAACGCGCGCCGTGTTAAAAAGGCCAATGCCGTCAGTCGGCCTTATGACTCCGGGTTTCTACGGCAATATCCGTAACATAATCCTACAATTCCTGCGCGACGAAACGCGCGCGCTCGCCAACTCGGACTTGCACTTGAGCTCACTCTTGGACCATGGACCCCATTCGCGAACAGACCGAGAATGTCGGACTCTACCGCGAATGTCGGACACTATACGGACAGAAGGGCAAGCGTCCGGAATAAAATCCAGGCACGACGTTAACCGATTGCAATTAAGGCAAAAATATCCGCCGAGGTAGCCAGCGTTCACTGACGTCAGCCAGTCGGCGGCTGCTCAATCCCGTCCTGGCGCACCGTCGCGCCTCGGAAAGGTTGCGCCAATCCGAGGACCAGCCTTGCACACGCCGCGTCCCCGGCGGCTCCATTGGCCGCGCTTGCCCTGCAGAACGAATAAAGAACAAGTTCAGGGCAAAGTCAATCGGCCGTGATTTGCTGCTGGACGCCGATCCCGCAGTGCGCCGGTTTTCCATCTGAAATCGCCTGAATTGCGGCAGTGATGCTTTGGCAAAAGCAAAAACGGTTTCCATTCCTTCCAGCGGGTCTTCGCCATTTTCAGCACGCGTCGCAAGTTCCTCCAGAACGAACCAGCATACGGGTGCTTCGTCGCTTTCCAGATCCATGATGTCGAAGTCCGGAAGGACGCAATCATCATGAAAATGGCCTTCAAGTCTCTGGCCATGGTCGGCAAGTTCGCGACCGCCGCCGGGGACGGCCGCGGTAATCCCGGCAAGCATGTCGGCGAGCTGGACGCCCGCATGAGCGGCCGACGACGCGAAGGCGAGAGGCTTCGACATGTTCCAGGTCAGCGCACGCCGCTTGCCGAACATTTCGACGTGTACGATGTCCGGTCGGTTGACCATCACGTCGTGGAGACCGGACAGGGCCCTCAGCGGCTTGGAATCGTCGCATACGACCTCGATAAGCGGGTGCCTCTGACCCCAGGATGCGAGATGGCTGGAGACTGCTGCTCCCGTGAGGTCCAGTATCCATTTTCCGCTCTTCGACCGACCGAGGTCTCGTATCTCCTGCGCGATTATCACGTTATAGCCGCGCACGAAGCGCAGAATCTGTCCAATCATCGGATTGGCACCGACCTGCGAGCCGAACAGCGTGGGAGCATCCGCGGGATCAAGCGATCTCATAAAGGCTTCGAATTCCCCTGCTAGACCTTCGATCGATTTGTCGCGCATAAGCATGAAGAAGAACATCGCTACGAACTGATGAACCTTGTGCCGATAGAAGAGCGCGTTGTTCGATTGAAGCACGGGCTCATAAAGATATTCGAACAGCTTGGCGGCCAAGCTGTAGCGCTTGTCGTAAAGAGTGACGATGTAGCGGCCCGAGAGCGCATCTAGCACGTCGAGGATCAGCTTGCGGCCGCGCGCGCTTTTCAGGAGCTTCGCCGCCTTCAGTTCAGGTATCTGCGGCGAATGCTTGGCGCGGACACGGCGGATCAAATCCTCGGCTTCCCGCAATGACAGATCGTGCGACGCATAGCTGAAGAAAGGCTGCTCGGGATTAAGCAGATTGTTTCCGGTGAATCCGGCTTCATCACACGAAATCAACTGGGCAGTTAGCAAGCCTGACACGAAGTCACCGACGGTCTAATTGCGCGAGCGCAAAGAGCTATGATCTCGGCCGCAAAAAACAAGTGATTTCGACCGATCCGTTCATCGATATTGGAAATGTTGCCGCCACCCGGAGAAATACGCGCAGCGCAACGAGCAGCCAAAAACGCGACATATACGCGACCAATCGGCTGCGGCGATGATCGCGCGCCGAGGCGCCCGCGTGAGTTGTTGATTTGAAAAGATAATTGGCGCGCCCGAAGAGATTCGAACTCCTGACCCCCAGATTCGTAGTCTGGTGCTCTATCCAGCTGAGCTACGGGCGCGGGGTGCGTCGCGTTCAAAATACCGGCCAGCGCAGCGGCCGGTGATGCGCGTCCATAGCTATAGGCTTCGCCGCAAAATGGCAAGGTGGCGCAATGCCCGCACGCGTACGCCGACCAAAATATCCCAAATCCGCGCGGCTCTTTCGCGTCGTTTCGAAATGGGCAACGAGGAACGGCTTTAACGGCATCGTCCTGACCTGGCCGCGCCATGTCGAAGACATGCGGCGCTTCGACGTGTCGCCTTCACCCTTGGGCACGGGCGCCGCGATGGGCGCTCAACTCCACGGCGCGGTCGGGAATGGTGAGCCGCAGCGTCGCGCCGATGGTGCCTTCGACGAGGCGGATGTCGCCGCCATGGGCGCGAACGAGCTCGGCGGCAATGGCGAGGCCGAGGCCGGCGCCGCCGGTGCGGGTCGAGCCCTGGAACGCCTCGAACAGATGCGCGCGCGCCTTGTCGGAAAAGCCGGGGCCGGTGTCAGAGACCTCGATCACCACGACCGCGCCCTCGCGCCGGCCGGTAATGCGGATCTGGTCGCGGCCGGGGTCGCGCGCCGCGCGGCTTTCCAACGCCTGCACGGCGTTGCGCGCGAGATTGAGCAGGATGCGGAACAGTTGCTCGTAATCGGCCTCGACCGTCAGCCCGCGCTCGACCGCGCTGATCCAGCGGATCGGCGCATCGGGGCTGAGCCCGAGCGTCTCGTGCACCTCCTCGACCAAAGGCTCGAGCAGGATCGGCTTTCTTTCCGGCGGCGGTTCCTGCAGGCGGCCGTAGGACAGCGTCGATTGGCAGAAGGCGATGGCGCGCTCGAGCGCGCGCATCAGCTTGGGGGCGAAGCGCTGCACGCCGGGATCGGGCAGGCTCGACAGCCGGTCGGAGAAAAGCTGCGCCGAGGTGAGCAGGTTGCGCAAATCGTGATTGATCTTGGAGACGGCAAGGCCGAGCGCGGCGAGCCGGTTCTTCTGCTGCAGCATCGAGGCAAGCTCGCTCTGCATGGTGGCGAGCTCGCGCTCGGCGACGCCGATCTCGTCGGCGCGCGCCGACGGCGCGATGACGCGGTCGGCATTCTCCGGGTCGGCGCGAAACGCCGTCATATTGGCGGTGATCCGGCGCATCGGCCGCACGAACATGTAATGCAAAGCGAGGTAGACCAGCGCCGCGCTGATGCCGGAGATCAGCAGCGAGATGAGCAGGAGACCCACCGAGTAGCGCAGCATCGCCTGGCGCAGCGGCGGCTCGTCGAGGACGATTTCGATGTAGTCGCCGCCCATCGGCGCCGGACCGACCACGCGCATCACGCCCTTCCTCGTATCCAGCATCATCGTGAAGGCGTCGACGATCGCGTCGACGGTGCCGACGCTGCGCATATCGAAGTCATGGCTGATCGGCGGCGGGGCCTCGCCGACCGCGAGCAGGCGACGCCGCGTTCCCATCTTCATGGCGACGGCGCGCGCGCCGATGCTGTCGAGGATCTGCTTGGCGAGGCTGTCCGACACCATGCCGTTCGGCGCGGCGTCGAGCACCAGCGCCGCGGTGTAGGCGCTGGCCAGGCGGTCCCTGAGCCAGTTGACGCGAAAGTTGGCGACCAGCGGCACATAGATCAGCACTTCCGCGATCATCACGAACAGGATCGTGAGGACGAGGAGCTTTCCCGAAAGCCCGAAGCGCGGCACCCGGACCGGCCCCGGTCGAGCGGCTGATTCATCGCTCATGAGTTGAGCCTTCGCAGGGTCTCGTTCCGAAAGTTCGCAATTAAGCCGGCCTTCCCGCGTGCGAATTTCCGAATGCAAAGAGACACTGCCAGCCGGCGAACTATCGTCCTCATGCGGCTTTGGATTTGAAGTTTCTCTCCGAGATTGCCGAAACGCTGTGGAACTTCAAATCCGCCGCCGTCGACCAAGCCGACGCAGCCACCCTATGATGCGACGCACGCGCGGTGCCGTCAAACTGCTGGTAAAATAAGTAATGGCCGCGCCTTTACCAATCTCCGCATAGGTCGGATAGGGGACAACGAGGTCGGCAAAGGCGCGGATGTTCAGCTTTTGGCCGATGGCCAACGTCCAAGTGGTGATGATCTCCCGCGCTTGCGCTCCAACGATCGTCACGCCGAGGATGTCTCCGTTGCGGTCGGTGACGACCTTGATGTGGCCATTGGTCGCCCGCTCGGCCTGGGCGCGATCGTTTTCGCTATAAGGCCAGCGCAACACGTGGACGGCGCCCGTTTGCTCCCGCGCTTCCTCCTCGAGGAGGCCGACCTGAGCGAGTTCAGGATCGGTCTGTGTGACCCGCGGGATGGCCTGATGGTTCACCTGGACCGGCAGTCGGAACAGTGCCTGACGGATCACGAGTCCGGCGTGGTAATTGGCGAGATGGATGAGCTTGGGCTCCCCGGTCACGTCGCCCACCGCATAGACGCGCTTGTTGGTCGTGTGCAGGCGCGGATCGACGACGATACTGTGCGGCCCATAGCGGATGCCGGCGGCGTCGAGATCGAGGTTGTCGAGGTTCGGCCGGCGCCCGGTGGCGACCAGAAGATGCGAGCCTTCGATCGTCTCCGTGCCCGTGGACGTTGTGAGCACGACCTGCACCTTGGCAAGGAAACGGCGCACCTTGGTGATCGCGACTCCGGCGCGCAGCTTGACGCCCTCGCGCGCGAGCGCGTCGAGCACGATGGCGGCGCACTCGGGATCCTCCCCGGCGAGCGGCGTCTTCGCCTCCAGTACGGTGACGGCGGCGCCGAGCCGACGAAAGGCCTGCGCCAGTTCGAGCCCGCTAGCGCCGGCGCCGATGACGATGAGATGACGCGGACATTCGGCGAGATCGGAAATGGTCTCGGTGGTGAGGTGCGGCGTGTCGATGAGGCCGGGGATCGCCGGGATGAGCGGCGAGGAGCCGGTAGCGATGACAAAGCGGCCCGCCTTGATGGTGAAGTCGTCGACCGCGACCGTGGCGGGGTCGGTGAAGCGGCCCGCGCCGGCGATAACGCGCACGCCGAGCCCGGCGAAGCGCTCGCGCGTGGAGTTCGGCGCGACCGCGCCGATGACATCGTTCACGTGGGTGCTGACCGCGGCGAAATCGACGCCGAAACGCACGGTCTTCATGCCGAAGCGCGCGCCGTTGCGCACGGCGTTCGCGCGCGCGGCCGCCGCCATCAGCGCTTGCGCGGGTACGCGGCCGGTTTTTTTGACGTATTCGCGGCCCATGCCGCCGTTTTCCACGAGCACCGCGGGCACGCCGAAGGCGGCGGCCGCAGCGGCGACGGAAAGACCGCCGGCGTCGGCGCCGATCACGCAGATGTCGGGTTTGAGCTCCTGCGCCATCAGGCCGACGGGCTCACCACGCGTGATGCCGGAACCGGCGCAAAGCCCGACGCAAATCCGGCTGTAAAGCCGTCATGGCGCGTGTTGTGGTGTTTTCGCGGTCTCGG
>JASHPW010000132.1 GCA_030037895.1 Xanthobacteraceae bacterium
CTAAGGTTGACCGCTTCCACATCGCGGAGGAATTGCGGCAATTCCGCCACGACGTGCAGGCTCGGCGACATGGCGCTTATGTACGCCAATGACGCACATGCGTCAATGACGCACTTTACTCGCGAATGTGCCCGCCTGCTCGGCGTGGGCCCGCGTGCGCGGCGGATAGGAAATCCACCGGGTCGCTGTTCGATCGGGTCAATCGCTCCCGCACTGTGCTTGCGCCGGCGCGCCGCAGGTTTCAGCGGAAGCCAAGGGCGAGGGGGGCGTGCTAAGGTGCCGCCTGCCGACAGTGCAGGAGAAGAAGAATCTTATGATCGGCAGGCTCAATCACGTGGCGATTGCGGTGCGCGATATCGGCAAGGCGGCCGCCATTTACCGCGATGTTTTGGGCGCGGAGGTTTCGGCTGCGCTGCCGCAACCGGAGCATGGCGTGACCACCGTGTTCGTCATTTTGCCGAACACCAAGATCGAGCTCCTTGAGCCGCTCGGCGACGGGTCGCCCATCGCCAAGTTCCTCGAACGCAATCCGGATGGCGGCATGCACCACGTCTGTTATGAGGTCGATGACATCCGCGCCGCCCGCGATGCGCTCAAGGCGGCGGGCGCCCGCGTCCTCGGCGACGGCGAGCCGAAGAACGGCGCCCACGGCAAACCCGTCCTGTTCCTGAACCCGAAGGATTTTTCCGGTACCCTGGTCGAGCTGGAGCAACGCTGATCATGTCGATTATCACGGCTCTCGCCATCTTCTTCGTGATCTGGTGGGTGGTGCTGTTCGCGGTGCTGCCGTGGGGAGTCCGCGGCCAGCATGAGGGCGGCGAGATTGCGCCCGGCACCGATCCCGGCGCGCCTGCAGTTCCGAACCTGGGACGCAAGTTCTTGTGGACGACGCTCGTCGCGGCGGTGATCTCCGCCGTCTTCTACGTCGTCTATACGGAACACCTGATCACGTTGGGGGTGCGGTGAGGGGTGCGGCGCTGGCGCCGTCTGGGGACACCGCCTTTAGTTAAGTTAAGCTATGCTCAAAAAAAGAGCAGGGCTAAAGCCCTGCCATAGAATCCTCATCCACTCTTTTACCTTATTCTCGCATATTTGTCATTGTCGGCGCGGGCGGCAGCGTTGGTTCGCACCGTTGGACTGTCCTCCCCCAGACTTGGACCGCCTCCCGGAGGCCAAGACGGCTAGCGGCTCCAGAATGGCGTCGGCATGGTCGTACTCGATCTTTGGTCCATTGTCATCATCTTAGGGCGGGTCGATGACAAAAAAATTTAATGTGGCCGCGTTTTGTGGGAAGTGATGCTACCTTGCTACCCCCTTGTGATTCCACCGTTGTTGCTGATTCACTCCGGGACGACGCTGGTCGTCCCGCGCCCGACGAGATTTTATGCGCCTTTCCCGATACTTCCTGCCTATTCTGCGCGAAACGCCGAAAGAGGCGGAGATCGCCTCCCATCGCTTGATGCTGCGCGCCGGCATGATCCGCCAGGAAGCGGCCGGCATCTATGCCCTCCTGCCGCTCGGCCTTCGCGTCCTCGACAAGGTCTGCCGGATCGTGCGCGAGGAACAGAACCGTTCCGGCGCCGTCGAGCTGTTGATGCCGACCATTCAGTCGGCGGATTTGTGGCGCGAGAGCGGACGCTATGAGGCCTACGGCAAGGAGATGCTGCGCATCAAGGATCGCCACGAGCGCGACATGCTGTATGGACCGACCAACGAGGAAATGATCACCGAGATTTTTCGCGCCTATGTCCGCTCGTACAAGGATCTGCCGCTCAATCTCTACCACATCCAATGGAAATTCCGCGACGAAGTGCGGCCGCGCTTCGGCCTGATGCGCGGGCGCGAGTTCTTGATGAAAGACGCCTATTCGTTCGACGTGGATCTGGCCGGCGCCAGGCACGCCTACAATCGCATGTTCGTCGCTTATCTGCGCACGTTTGCGCGCATGGGACTGCGCTCGATCCCGATGGTGGCCGAGACCGGGCCGATCGGCGGCAATCTCTCCCACGAGTTCATCGTGCTCGCGGACACCGGCGAGAGCGAGGTGTTCTGCCATCGCGACTATCTCGATTTCGAGGTTCCCGGCGCGGATGTGGATTTCGACAGCATCGCCGGCATGCAGGCGATCGTGGACAAATGGACCGGGCTTTATGCGGCGACCGCGGACAAGCACGACGCCGCCGCTTTTGCCGAGCTTGCGCCGGAGAAGCGCCTGTCGGCGCGCGGCATCGAAGTCGGCCAGGTTTTCTATTTCGGCACCAAATATTCCGCGCCGATGAAGGCGCTCGTCGCCGGCCCCGACGGCGTGGAGCGGCCGGTGCATATGGGGTCCTATGGCATCGGTCCGACCCGGCTTCTACCCGCCATCATCGAAGTCTTTCACGACGAGGCGGGCATCAAATGGCCGGACGCCGTCGCGCCCTTCACCGTCGCGATCCTCAATCTCAAGCAAGGCGCAAGCGACACCGACGCGGCCTGCGAGCGCCTTCACAGCGCGCTCGCGGCCAAGGGGATCGACACGCTCTACCATGACCTCGACGAACGGCCGGGATCGAAGTTCGCTACCGCCGACCTGATCGGAATACCTTGGCAAATCCTGGTCGGGCCGCGCGGGCTCGCCGAAGGCAAGGTCGAACTCAAGCGCCGCTTCGACGGATCGCGGGAACTCGTGAGCCCCGCGGAGGCGCTTGCGCGGCTCGGCGCATGAAGCTGTGCGCAGCCGCGCAAGGGCGTAAGTTTTGCGGCTTGAATCCGCCAGAATCGTGTGAAACTCCGTCCCCTGCGGGGACTCGATCTTGATGCCAAAGCTTACCGGCACCCATCCCTTCGCGCCGTTCGAGTGGATGCTGTCGCTGCGTTATCTGCGTGCGCGGCGCAAGGAAGGATTCATTTCGGTCATCGCCGGCTTCTCCTTCCTCGGCATCATGCTGGGCGTCGCCACGCTGATCATCGTGATGGCGGTGATGAACGGGTTCCGCCAGGAGCTGTTGGCGAAGATTTTGGGCCTCAACGGCCATCTGCTCATCCAGCCGCTCGAATATCCGCTGACCGATTGGGAGGCGGTCGCCGCCCGTGTCGCCAAGGTCCGCGGCATCCGCCTCGCCGCGCCGATCGTTGAAGGCCAGGCGCTCGCCTCTTCGCCGTTCAACGCCTCCGGTGTCCTGGTGCGCGGCATTCGCGGGAGCGACCTCGCTAAGCTCGGCTCCATCGCCCAGAACATCAAGCAGGGCACCCTCGAAGGCTTCGACGAGGGACGCGGCCTCGCCATCGGCAGTCGCCTCGCCGAGCAGCTTTCGGTGCGCGCCGGCGACAATCTGACGCTGGTCGCGCCGCGCGGCGCGGTGACGCCGATGGGCACCATGCCGCGGATAAAATCCTACCGGATCGCCGCCGTGTTCGAGATCGGCATGTCGGAATACGACGCCGCCTTCGTCTTCATGCCGCTCAGCGAGGCGCAAGCCTATTTCAACCGCGCCGGCGACGTGACCGCGATCGAGGTCTATACCGACGACCCGGATCGGGTCGACCGCTACCGCCAATTGGTCACCCAGGCCGCGGCGCGGCCGATCTACATGATCGACTGGCGCCAGCGCAACGCCACGTTCTTCAACGCGCTCGAGGTCGAGCGCAACGTCATGTTCCTGATCCTGACGTTGATCGTGGTGGTGGCGGCGCTCAATATCGTCTCCGGCCTGATCATGCTGGTGAAGGACAAAGGCAGCGACATCGCCATCCTGCGCACGATGGGCGCGACGCAGGGCGCGATCATGCGTGTCTTTCTCATCACCGGCGCCGCGATCGGCGTGGTCGGCACGCTGGTCGGCTTCATCCTGGGCACGATCATCTGCCTCAACATCGAATCGATCCGGCACTTCCTGTCGTGGCTGACCAACACCGAGCTGTTCTCGCCTGAGCTTTATTTCCTGTCGAAGCTTCCCGCCGACATGAATGTCGGCGAGACCACCGCCGTCGTGATCATGGCGCTCGGCCTGTCGCTCCTGGCGACACTTTATCCGTCCTGGCGGGCGGCGCGGCTCGATCCGGTCGACGCCTTGCGCTACGAGTGACCGCGCGCGATGGACGAGACCACGACGATAAAGGAGCCCGCGACGTCGACAGCCGAGGACGACGACCATCCGATCCTGTTCCTGCACGGCGTCAGCCGGCAATTTCGCCAAGGCGATGCCACGCTCGACATTCTCAGGAGCGCCGAGCTTGCGGTATGGGCGGGCCAGTCGGTGGCGCTCGTCGCCCCGTCGGGGGCGGGGAAATCGACGCTCCTGCACATTGCCGGTTTGCTCGAACACGCGGATGCCGGCGAAGTCTATATCGACGGCGTCGCCACCTCGCACATGACCGACGTCGAGCGCACGCGCATCCGGCGCGCCGACATCGGCTTTGTTTATCAATTCCATCATCTGCTGCCGGAATTCTCGGCGCTCGAAAACGTCATGCTGCCGCAGATGATCCGCGGCCTCGGCCGCAACGAAGCCTCGGCGCGCGCCGCCGAGTTGTTGAGCTATCTCGGCCTCAAGGGGCGCCTGCCGCACCGGCCGACGGAGATGTCCGGCGGCGAGCAGCAGCGCGTCGCCATCGCGCGGGCGGTCGCCAACGCGCCGCGTATCCTGTTGGCCGACGAGCCGACCGGCAATCTCGATGTGCGCACCTCCGAGCACGTGTTCGCGACGCTCGGCCATTTGGTGCGCGCGACCAACCTTGCCACCATCGTCGCCACTCATAATTTGGATATCGCCGGGCAGATGGACCGCCGCGTGACCATCCGCGACGGTCAGGTCGTGGAGATCACCTGATACTGAAAGAATCTCCCGCTCGCCTCGGCAGACGATGAAGGGCTCCGCAAACCACGACACCGTCCCAAGGCGGTCTCGTCCACGTCTGCCACGCGCGAACGCCCAGCTATCAGCAGGGAGGCGTTGCGATGCTCAAGCCGCAAAATCTTGTCGGCCTGAACGCTCCTCCAACCCATTGACTCAGAACAATTAGGGAACTATGTTCCCTTAATGTTCTCAATGGAGAGGAGACAATCATGGTCCGGGCTGTTGTCGAGGAGGCTGCAGCGCTTGCCTCGATCGCTTTATTCGTAGGCACGGTCGCGGTGTGGGCGCAGGTGCTCGGGGCCATTTGAGGCCCTGCTTGCGGCGGAGGTCGTCGCCGGTAGGACCGGGCAAACTTTCTGTGCGTGGCGGTGATCCGAGCGGTCGCCGCCATGGACAGCGTCGGGTGCGATCCCGCATCCTCGGCGCCGCCAGAATCGTCATTCGCCAATATCGATCACATGCCCGCCGTGCCCGCGCCTGGTTTCGTGCATCTGCACGTCCATTCGTCCTATTCGTTGCTGGAAGGCGCGCTGACGATCGCGCGACTGGCGGAGCTTGCGAAAAAGGATCGTCAACCGGCGCTGGCGCTGACCGACACCGACAACATGTTCGGCGCGCTGGAATTCTCCGAAAAGATGGCGGGCGCCGGGATCCAGCCGATCATCGGCTGCGCGCTCGGCATTGATTTCGGCGACCACGACAACCGCGGCGGCGCAACGACGGGTCAGAGCTGGCCGCGGCTCGTGCTCCTGGCCGCGCGCGAAGACGGCTATCGCAGTCTGATGCGGCTTAATTCGCGCGCCTACCTGGAGACGGCGCAGAGCGAGCGGCCGCACGTCAAACTCGCCTGGCTCGCCGGAGAGACGAACGGACTGATCGCACTCAGCGGCGGCCCCAATGGGCCGCTCAATGCGGCGATCGGCGCCGGCCAGAACGCGCTGGCGCTGGCGCGCTGCGACGCGCTGCAGCGCCTGTTCGCCGACCGCCTCTACATCGAACTGCAGCGCCACGGCACGGCGGCCGAACGGTTGACGGAGCCGGCCTTGATCGAGCTTGCCTATACGCGCGGGCTGCCGCTCGCCGCCACCAACGAGCCCTTCTTCGCCACCCGCGACGATTATGACGCTCACGACGCGCTCCTCTGCATCGCCGAGGGCAGGCTCGTTGCCGACGGCGACCGCCGCCAACTCACGGCGGAGCATCGATTCAAGAGCCGCGCCGAAATGGCGGCTTTGTTCGCCGACCTGCCGGAGGCACTGGCGGCGACCATCGAGATCGCCGAGCGCTGCGCCTTCCGCCCGCGCACGCTGGCGCCGATCCTGCCGCGCTTCTCCACCGGCCGCAGGGGAGATGGAGCACAAGGGGCGCAAGCAACGCCGGCGGCGCACGAGGCCGAGGAGGCGCTCGAGCTTCGCCGCGCCGCGCAATCGGGCCTCGAGCGTCGGCTCGCGCGCCACCCTCTCGCGCCGGGCCACAGCGCCGAGGATTACCGCGAGCGGCTCGCCTTCGAGCTCGGCGTCATCGAGAACATGAAATATGCCGGCTATTTTCTGATCGTCGCCGACTTCATCCAATGGGCGAAAGCGCAGGGCATTCCGGTCGGGCCGGGCCGCGGCTCCGGCGCCGGCTCGCTGGTCGCCTATGCGCTCACCATTACCGATCTCGACCCGATCCGCTTCGGCCTTCTGTTCGAGCGCTTCCTCAATCCCGAGCGGATATCGATGCCGGATTTCGACATCGACTTCTGCCAGGACCGCCGCGACGAAGTGATCCGCTACGTGCAGGACAAATATGGACGCGAGCGGGTGGCCCAGATCATCACCTTCGGCACCTTGCAGGCGCGCGGCGTGCTGCGCGACGTCGGACGCGTATTGCAGATGCCCTACGGGCAGGTCGACAAATTATGCAAGCTCGTGCCGCAGAATGCTCTCAATCCCATCTCGCTCGGCCGCGCCATCGAGGATGAGCCGCGGCTGCAGGCCGCGCGCGACAGCGAGCCGGTGGTGCGGCGCGCCTTCGACATCGCGCAGAGACTCGAAGGCCTCACCCGCCACGCCTCGACCCACGCCGCCGGCATCGTCATCGGCGACCGGCCGCTCACCGAACTCGTTCCGCTCTACCGCGATCCGAAATCCTTGATGCCGGTGACCCAGTTCAACATGAAATGGGTCGAGCCGGCGGGATTGGTAAAGTTCGATTTCCTCGGCCTGAAGACGCTCACGGTGCTCGATCTTGCGGCCAAGCTGGTGCGCCGCCGCGGCATCGATCTCGATCTGTCCAACCTGCCGCTCGACGACAAGAAATCGTACGACATGCTCGCACGCGGGGAAGCGGTCGGCGTGTTCCAGGTGGAAAGCGCGGGCATGCGGCGGGCGCTCATCGACATGCGGCCGGACCGCTTCGAGGACATCATCGCCCTGAACGCGCTCTATCGGCCGGGACCGATGGCCAACATTCCCACCTATTGCGCGCGCAAGCACGGCCAGGAGCCGGCCGACTTCATTCACCCGAAACTCGAGCCGATCCTGCGCGAGACCTACGGCGTCATCATCTACCAGGAGCAGGTGATGCAGATCGCCCAGGTGCTCGCCGGCTATTCGCTGGCCCAGGCCGACCAGTTGCGGCGCGCCATGGGCAAGAAGATCCGCAAGGAGATGGAGGCGCAGCGCAAGGTCTTCATCGCCGGCTGCGTCAAAGGCGGCGTCGACGCGGGGCAGGCCGAGGCGATCTTCGACCTGCTCGCGCGCTTCGCCGATTACGGCTTCAACAAGAGCCACGCCGCCGCCTACGCGCTCGTGACCTATCAGACCGCTTACATGAAGGCGAACCACCCGGTCGAGTTCCTCGCCGCCTCGATGACCCTCGACATGGGCAACACCGACAAGCTCGCCGAATTCCGCGCCGAGGCCGAACGGCTCGGCATCACCGTGGCGCCGCCCGCGATCAACCATTGCGGCGCCGAGTTCGAGGTCGCCGGCAACACCATCCGCTACGCGCTCGCGGCGCTGCGCGGCGTCGGCCGGCAGGCCGTCGAAAGCATCCTCGCCGCCCGCGGCGAACGTCCCTTTGCCGATCTTGCCGACTTCGCCCGCCGCATCAACCCGCGCGCCGTCAACAAACGCGTGCTGGAGAGCCTGGTTGCCGCCGGCGCCTGCGATGCCATCGAGCCGAACCGCGCGCGCGTGTTCGCGGCGGTCGACCAGATCCTCGCCACGGCACAGCGCGCGCACGACGACGCCGCGCTCGGCCAGTCGGAGCTGTTCGCCGGCGCCGCGGCCGCCGAGCCCATGGTCCTGCCTATGGTCGAGCCGTGGTTGCCGGCCGAACGCTTGCAGCGCGAATACGAGGCCATTGGCTTTTTCCTCAGCGGTCATCCGCTCGACGATTACGCCGCCGCGCTCAAGCGCCTGCGCGTGCAGTCCTGGTCCGATTTTTCCCGCGCGGTGAAGGCCGGCGCGAGCGCCGGCCGCGTCGCCGGCACGGTGGTCGCGCGCATTGAGCGGCGCACCAGGAACGGCACCAAGATGGGCATCATCGGCCTGTCCGATCCGAGCGGCCATTACGAGGCGGTGCTGTTTGCCGAAGGCTTGGCGCAGTACCGCGATCTGCTCGAACCGGGCGCGGCGGTGCTCATGCTCCTTACCGCGGAAGTGCAGGGCGACGAAGTGCGCGCCCGCATTCAATCGGTCGAGCCGCTCGATCAGGCGGCGGCGAAGATGCAGAAGGGCTTGCGCGTGTTCCTGCGCGACGGGACGCCGATCGACGGCGTGGCGCGGCGGCTCGAGCCGATCGAGCCGCGATCGGGCCGCAACGGGGCGGGAGCGGATCATGGCGACGGCGAGGTCTCGATGGTGCTGATGCTCGAGAACGGCAACGAGGTCGAAGTGAAGCTGCCCGGCCGCTTCAAGGTGTCGCCGCAGATCGCCGGCGCCATCAAGGCGGTGACCGGCGTGGTGATGGTCGAGGCGCTCTGACAGGTCGTCATCGCGCGGCGTAGGCTCCATTGCGCGGCGGCGGCTGTACCTATATAAGCCCGGCAATCTCACACGCGGACCTGGCCGAAAAAGGCCCATCCGGTGCCCGGCCGCAAGGCCGGGCTCAGCGGTCCGCGGCGGAACAACCGGAGAACTTTGATGGCGCTGCCCGACTTCAGCATGCGCCAGCTCCTGGAAGCTGGCGTCCATTTCGGCCACCAATCGCATCGCTGGAATCCGAAGATGGCGGAATACATCTTCGGCACGCGCAACAACATCCACATCATCGACCTGACGCAGTCCGTGCCCATGCTGCACCGGGCGCTGCAGGCGATCAGCGACACGGTGGCGCAAGGCGGACGCATCCTGTTCGTCGGCACCAAGCGCCAAGCGCAGGACGCGATCGCCGAAGCCGCCAAGAGATCGGCGCAATATTACGTGAATTCGCGCTGGCTTGGCGGCACGCTCACCAATTGGAAGACAATCTCCAATTCGATCAAGCGGCTGCGCACGCTCGAAGAGATGCTCGCCTCCAACGAGGCGCAGGGCTATACCAAGAAGGAGCGGCTGACGCTGCAGCGTGAGCGCGACAAGCTCGACCGCGCGCTCGGCGGGATCAAGGACATGGGCGGGCTCCCCGACCTTGTCTTCGTGATCGACACCAACAAGGAAGACATCGCCATCAAGGAAGCGCAGCGCCTCGGGGTTCCGGTCGCGGCCGTTGTCGACACCAATTGCAATCCAGACGGCATCACCTATGTCATCCCCGGCAATGACGACGCCAGCCGCGCCGTCACGCTCTATTGCGACCTCGTCGCCAAGGCGGTGATTGACGGCATTTCGCGGGCGCAGGGCGAACGTATCGACGTCGGCGCTCTGGTCGAGCCCGAGGTGCCGGAGGCATTGCCGACCGAGACCGACAGGCTCGGCTTTCAGCCGCTATCGGGACCGCGTGGCGTCGCCGACGACCTCAAAAAATTCCCCGGCGTGTCTCCGACCATCGAAAAGAAACTCAACGACCTCGGCATCTTCCACGTCCGGCAGATCGCCGAACTCTCCCCGGTTGCCGCACGTAATATCGGCGAGGAGGTCGGGCTGCCCGGCCGCGTCGAGGGCTGGATTGCCCGGGCGAAGGAACAGGTGGCTGCGACGGAGTGAGCGTCAACCCGGGACGCGGGCATGGCCCGTGGACCCGGACCCATCATCACGGATTTTACGGGTCTTCAAAGGTCATGCCGACCAACATCACCGCGCCCATGGTGAAAGAGCTCCGCGACAAGACCGGAGCGGGCATGATGGATTGCAAGGCGGCGCTCAGCGAAAGCGGCGGCGATCTCGATGCGGCGGTCGATTGGTTGCGCAAGAAGGGGTTGGCCAAGGCCGCCAAGAAGGCGGGGCGGATCGCGGCTGAGGGCCTCATCGGCGTTGCGCTCGCGGCGGGCAAGGGAGTCCTCGTCGAGGTGAATTCGGAAACCGATTTCGTGGCGCGCAATGATTTGTTTCAAGGCTTGGTGAAGATGATCGCCGACGTCGCTCTCGATGTCGGGGCGGACGTGGAAAAGATCCTCGCCGCGCGCGTCGGCGACCGCACCCTCGCCGACGCGATCGCGGAGACGATCGCCAAAGTCGGCGAGAACATGACGCTGCGTCGCGCCGCCGCGCTTTCGGTCGGCACGGGGGTCGTGGCCAGCTACGTGCATAATTCGGTGGCCGACGGGCTCGGCCGGATCGGCGTGATCGTGACGCTCGAATCGGCCGGCCGCAGCGACGAGCTCAAGGCCTTCGGCCGCATGGTGGCGATGCACGTCGCTTCGGCAAATCCCCAGGCGCTCGATCCCGCGGCGCTCGATGCCGCGAGCGTCGAGCGCGAGAAGAATGTCCTTGCGGATAAGGCCAGGGCACAGGGCAAACCCGCCAACGTCGTCGACAAGATCGTCGAATCGGGCCTCAAGACCTTCTACAAGGAGGTCTGCCTGCTCGATCAGGCCTTCATCTTCGACGACAAGAAAAGCGTGGCACAGGCCCTCAAGGAGAGCGAAGCGAGGGCCGGCGCGCCGATCAGGATCGGCGGCTTCGTGCGTTATGCGCTCGGCGAGGGGATAGACAGGCCCGGCAGCGCAGCCGCGACGACCGCGGGCGCGCACTGAGTCGCGCGCTTGCGAAAGGTGTAGGGTGGGTTGAGCGGAGCAAAACCCGCCGACGTCAGTAGCGTGGGTTTCCTTTGCGCTCGACCCAACCTGCAGGGGCGGAAAATCCCCATGGCCAAGCCGAACTACCGACGCGTGATCGTCAAGCTCTCCGGCGAAGCCCTGAGCGGTCCGGAAAAATTCGGGATCGATCAGCCGACGATCGATCGTTTCGCCGCCGATCTCGTCGCCGCCCACGCGCTCGGAATAGGTCTTGGCGTCGTGGTCGGCGGCGGCAATATCCTCCGTGGCGCCCAGATTTCTGAGAATGGGCTGTCGCGGCCGACCGCCGACGCGATGGGAATGTTGGCGACCGTCATGAATGCCCTCGTCCTGGAAGCGGCCATCGAGCGCGCCGGCGTCGGCGCCCGCACCATGTCGGCGCTCGCCATGCCGCAAGTCTGCGAGACTTATGAGCGCCAGCGCGCGTTGCGCCATCTCGACGACGACACGGTGATCGTCTTCGCCGGCGGCACCGGCAATCCCTATTTCACCACCGATACGACGGCGGTCCTGCGCGCCGCCGAGATGGGGTGCGACGCCGTCCTCAAGGCGACCGACGTCGATGGGGTCTATACTGCCGATCCCAAGCGCGATCCGACCGCCAAGCGATACGAGCGCCTCGACCATCAGGAGGCGCTCAACCGAAACTTGAAGATCATGGATGCGACGGCGTTTGCGCTTGCCCGGGAAATCCGTATGCCTATCATCGTCTTTTCGATCCGGGAGCGCGGCGCGATCGAGACCGTTTTGCGCGGGAAGGGGCACTTCACCACCGTCGGCTGAAGATTGCGCACCCGGCTGAACGCGGCCGCTTGCAGGAGGTCTCAAACGGTGATCGCGGAGGGCACCATGGCCACGACGACATTCGACATGAATGACCTCAAGCGCCGCATGCAGGGAGCGGTCCAGTCGCTCAAGCAGGACCTTGGCGGTTTGCGCACGGGGCGCGCTTCGACCGCACTGCTCGACCATGTCCAGGTCGAGGCCTATGGCAGCCATATGCCGCTCAATCAGTTGGCCACGATCAGCGTTCCGGAGCCGCGGCTGCTCAACATCCAAGTTTGGGACCGATCGCTGGTTCACACGGTGGAAAAGGCGATCTCCGCCGCCAACCTCGGATTGACGCCGTCCACCGAAGGTCAGGTGCTGCGGCTGCGCATTCCCGAACTCAACGAGGAGCGGCGGCGGGAACTGGTGAAGGTCGCCCACAAATACGCCGAGGCGGCGCGCGTGGCGGTTCGCCATGTCCGTCGCGACGGCCTCGATCTGCTCAGGAAGTTGGAAAAGGACCACAAAATCAGCGAGGACGACCACAATCGCCACGCCGGAGAGGTGCAGAAAGCGACTGACGAGGTGATTACCGAAGTCGACAAGATGCTCGCCGGCAAGGAAACGGAGATCATGACGGTTTGAGCGACGCGGCAAGATCGAGAAGCAAAGCGACGCTGCCGCTCCCGGCGCCAAGCGACCGGTTCGACGTGCCGCGGCATGTTGCCATCATCATGGATGGCAATGGGCGCTGGGCGGCCGCGCGCGGCCTGCCGCGCGTGGAAGGCCACCGGCGCGGGGTTGAGGCTCTGCGCCGAACCGTGCGCGCGGCCGCCGATCTCGGCATTTCCGTGTTGACCATTTTCTCCTTCAGCTCCGAGAACTGGTCCCGCCCGTTGGCGGAAATCAACGATCTGTTGGGCCTGTTGCGCCGTTTCATCCGCAACGATCTCGCCGACTTGCACCGGAGCAACGTGCGCGTGCGCATCATCGGCGAGCGCGACGATCTCGATCGCGACATTCTTCTTCTGCTTCAGGAAGCGGAGGATTTAACGCGCGGCAATGACGGCCTCACGCTTGTCGTGGCGTTCAATTACGGCGCGCGTCAGGAGATCGCGCACGCGGCGCGCCGCGTCGCCATCGAAGTGGCGCAGGGGCGTCTTGCGGTCGATGACGTATCGGCGGAGCTTCTCGCCCGCTATTTTCACGCCCCCGACATTCCCGATCCCGACGTGATCATCCGCACTAGCGGCGAGCAGCGGTTGTCCAACTTCCTGCTTTGGCAGGCGGCCTACAGCGAGCTTGTCTTCGTTCCGATCAATTGGCCGGACTTCGACCGCGCTGCGCTCGAAGGCGTCATCGCCGAATACCGCCGCCGCGAACGCCGCTTCGGCGGGTTGATCGCCCAGACCGGATCGTGATGCCGTCCGACCATCACGGCGAGCGCGCGGCAAGCATGGTCACAGCGGGCGATGCGAACGAACTGACAGTCCGCGCGGTCTCGGCGGTTGTGCTCGCGCCGGTTGTGCTCGCATGTACTTATGCCGGCGGCTGGCTTTTCCTGGCCCTGTGCGTCTTCGCCGCCGGCGGCATTCTCTGGGAATGGACCCATCTCATCGCCGGTCGGGCCGAACCCCGCCTTCTCGCGCCCGGTTTGGCCGCGCTGCTTGCTGCGGTCGTGCTCACCGGCCTGAACCAAATCGGCGCTGCGACAATGACCATCCTGATGGGCGCCGTGGTCGCCGGCGCCGCATCGGCGGGTCGGCCGCTTGCCGACGGATCGCCCGGGAGGGGAGCCGCAACCTGGGCGCTCGCCGGCGTCATCTATGCCGGCGTCGCCTTCTTGAGCCCCGCGCTGTTGCGCAGCGATCCGAGATGGGGTTTCACGGCGCTTTTATTCCTGCTCGCAACTGTTTGGGGCAACGACATTTTTGCCTTCTATTGCGGTCGGGCGATCGGCGGCCCTGCGCTCTGGCCCAGCGTGAGCCCGAACAAGACATGGGCCGGAGCCATCGGCGGGCTTGCCGGGGGGGTTGCCGCCGGCGTCGCGCTCGCCTATGCGAGTGGTATCGGCAAGCTGGGGATGGCAGGAGTCATGGCGTTGCTGCTCTCGGTCCTGGCGCAAGCCGGCGACCTCGCCGAGTCTGCGATCAAGCGGCGTTTTGGGGCGAAGGACGCGAGCCGGCTCATCCCCGGTCATGGGGGATTAATGGATCGGCTCGACGGCTTCCTGGTTGCCGCATTCGCCGCGCTCATCATCGGAATTGTACGTCAAGGAACGGATGCGCCGGCCAGAGGCTTGCTGCTATGGTGAGCCGATGACGCAGACACAGCCCAGGGCGCGAGTTGAACTGGCGTCCGTGCCGCGCACGGTGACGCTCCTTGGCGCCACGGGCTCGATCGGCTCGAGCACGGTCGACCTGTTGCGGCAAGAGTCCGCCCGCTACCGGGTCGAGGCGGTGACCGCGCATCGCAATGCGGCGGCTCTGGCGCATCTCGCGCGCGAACTCGGCGCGCGCTTTGCCGCGGTCGCGGACGCCGATGCTTACCGCGAACTCAAGACGGAGCTTTCCGGCTCCGGGATCGAAGCGGGCGCCGGTGCAGCGGCCGTCGTCGAGGCGGCGCAGCGCCCGGCCGATTGGGTGATGGCGGCAATCACCGGCGCAACGAGCCTCAGACCGACGCTCGCCGCCGCCGAACGCGGCGCCACGGTCGCGCTCGCCAACAAGGAATGCCTGGTCTGCGCGGGTGCGTTGTTCATGCGGCGGGCGGCGGCCGCCGGCGCCCGGGTGCTGCCGGTCGATTCCGAGCACAACGCGATTTTCCAGGCGCTGAGCGCCGGCCGGCGCGAAGATGTGCGTCGCATCGTGCTCACCGCTTCGGGCGGGCCGTTTCGCACGTGGCCGCTCGAAGCGATCCGACAAGTGACCGTGGAGCAGGCGCTCAGACATCCAACCTGGTCCATGGGTCAGAAGGTCACGATCGATTCGGCGACACTGATGAACAAGGGCCTTGAGCTGATCGAGGCGCATCATCTTTTTGCCCTGGGAATGGATGCGCTCGATGTCGTCGTCCACCCGCAATCGGTGGTTCACGGCTTGGTGGAATTTCGCGACGGCTCCGTGGTCGCCCAGCTCGGATCGCCGGACATGCGCATCCCGATCGCCCATTGCCTGGCATGGCCCGTGCGCATGGGAACGCCGGCGCCGCGCCTTAATCTCGCGCGTCTTGCGACGCTGACGTTCGAGGAGCCCGATCCGATACGCTTCCCGGCGTTGGCGCTGGCCCGTCGGGCGCTTGCGGCCGGCGGCGCCGCGCCCACGATTCTCAACGCGGCGAACGAGATCGCGGTGCGCGAATTCGTCGGCCGGCGTCTGGGATTCAACGGTATTCCCGCCCTCGTCGAGGCGACGCTCAATGCGGCGGAGCGGCATGGCGCAATAGCCGAGCCGCAATCCGTGGAGGACGCGCTCGCCATTGACCATAACGCAAGAAGGTTGGCCGCCGACCTCTTGCCCGAAATTGCCGCAATGGCATCCTAAGGCTAGGACCGGCCGGGACAATCAAGCGTGGGGTAGGGCAACGTCATGGGGTTGAACTTTTTGTCGCACTTGCACGCGCTCGGCGGCGGCGTAACGGAATATGTTATTCCCTTTCTGTTCGTTCTCAGCCTTGTCGTCTTTTTTCATGAGCTGGGCCATTTTCTGATTGCACGCTGGTGTGGCGTGCGAGTTCTGGTCTTTTCCATAGGATTTGGCCCGGAAATCGTCGGCTTCAACGATCGTTACGGCACGCGCTGGAAGATCTCCGCCGTTCCCCTCGGCGGGTTCGTGAAATTCTTCGGCGATGAGAATGTGGCGAGCGCCCCGACGGGCGCTCGCGCCGCCAACATGGACGCGAGCGAGTGCGCGCACAGTTTCGTGTTCCAGCCGGTCCTCAAGCGTGCGGCCATCGTCGTGGCGGGACCGCTGGCAAATTTCGTTTTGGCAATTGTGATTTTTACCGCGATCTTCACACTGTACGGCAAACAAACAGTGAGCGCCCGGGTGGATGCCGTACAGCCGAACAGCGCCGCGGCCGCGGCGGGATTCCAGCCCGGCGACCTCGTCGTGGCGATCGACGATCATGCCATCCACAGCTTTGCCGACATGCAGCGCATCGTCGGCACGAGCGCCGGAGAAGCCCTCGCCATTACGGTCGATCGCGGGGGCACGCGACGGGTGCTCAAGGCCACGCCGACGCTCAAGGCGGTCAAGGACAATTTTGGCAACGTCCATCGTATCGGCATACTCGGCATCAGCCGGTCAATGGCGGCGGAAGATCTGAAACTGCACCCGGTAGCGTTGCCGCAGGCCGCCTGGATGGGCGTGCAGGAGACTTGGTTCGTGGTCGACCGGACGCTGAGTTACATTGGCGGCGTCATCGTCGGCCGCGAGGCTGCGGATCAGCTCGGCGGCCCGATCCGGATTGCTCAGATGTCTGGACAAGTGGCCACGATCGGCTTCGTTGCTCTCATCCATCTCACGGCCGTTCTTTCCGTTTCCATCGGGTTGCTCAATCTCTTTCCGATTCCCATGCTCGACGGGGGTCACCTTTTGTTCTATTTGATCGAAGCCATGCGTGGCCGCCCGCTGTCGGAAAGAGTCCAGGAATTCGGTTTCCGCATCGGCCTCGCGATCGTCCTCATGTTGATGATATTTGCAACTTTCAATGACATTGTTCATTTGACAACGTCCTAGGGGGATGTGAGGAGCGCGCAGCGTCGATGGGTGAACGCATGGGATCGTTGGGAGAAAGTGGCATAGAACTAGGGTTTTGAGCAGGAAAAGCTGAGGGAGATTCTGAACGACCCGCCTGGGGGTGGCCACGAGGGGATAAGGGCGCTTTGCGCATGGACATGTGTGTGCGGGTAAGACGAGGGCTCGTGGCCGGCTTGCTCCTCGGCGGGCTTTTCCTTGGCTTTGCTGCCGCCGGTGCCGCGGTCGGCGCGCCGGCGGAATCCGGCGTGACCGCAAGTTCCATTGTGGTCGAAGGCAACCGCCGCGTCGACGCCGACACGATCCGCTCGTATTTCAAGCTGGCGCCCGGCGAGCACCTCGATGCCGCCAAGATCGACGCCGCGTTGAAAGCCCTTTACGCCTCGGGTCTGTTCGAGGATGTCCGCATCAACCGGTCCGGCGGCCGGCTCGTCGTGACCGTGGTGGAAGCGCCGGTCATCGACCGGCTCGCCTTCGAAGGCAACAATAAGATCAAGGATGAGCAACTTCAGCAGGAAATCCAATCGAAAGCCCGCGGGACGCTGTCGCGCGCGACCGTGCAGGCCGACGTCGAACGCATCATCGAGGTCTATCATCGCAACGGACGCTTCGACGTCCAGGTCGTGCCGAAGATCATCCGCCGACCGAACAATCGAGTCGACCTGATTTTCGAGATCAAGGAAGGGGAGAAGACCGGCGTCAAGTCGATCGTCTTCGTCGGCAACCACGCCTATTCGGACTACCGCCTCAAGGAGGTGATCAAGACATCGATATCGCATTGGTACAGCTTTCTGCAGACCACGGACGTTTACGACCCCGATCGCATCGAGGCCGACCGCGATCTGCTCCGGCGCTTCTATCTCAGCCACGGCTACGCCGACGTGCAAGTCGTCTCCGCGACCGGCGAATACGATCCCGCCAAGAAGGGTTTCATCGTCACCTTCACGATCGATGAAGGACCGCTGTACCACTTCGGCGCGATCGACATTCAATCCAATATCCATGCCGTCGATTCGCGGTCGTTGCGCTCCGTTCTACGGATGAAAGCCGGTGACATCTATAACGGCGACGCGGTCGAGAAAACGGTCGAGGACCTCACCGTCGAAATTGCCAAACACGGCTATCCCTTCGCCACGGTGCGACCGCGCGGCGACCGCAATGTCGAGCGGCGAACGGTCGGCGTCGTCTTTGTCGTGGATGAGGGCACCCGCGCCTATATCGAGCGCATCAACATCCGCGGCAACACCCGAACGCGCGATTACGTGATCCGGCGCGAGTTCGACATTGCCGAAGGCGATCCGTACAACCGCGCCTTGATCGATCGCGCCGAGAGGCGGATCAAGAACCTCAACTTCTTCAAGTCGGTGAAGATCACCACCGAGCCGGGCTCGGCGCCCGACCGGGTGGTGATCAATGTCGACGTCGAGGAGCAATCGACCGGGGACTTCTCGGTTATGGGCGGCTACTCGACCGCCGACGGCTTTATGGCGCAAGTGTCGGTCTCCGAACGCAACCTCCTCGGGACCGGCCGGTTCGCCAAGGCCTCCGTCACCTATGGACAATATATTCGTGGCGTCGAGCTTAATTTCGTCGAACCTTATTTTCTCGACGACCGACTCTCTTTCGGTACCAATTTGTTTGCGCGGCAGACCCTCGCCAGCCCCTACCTCTCATACGGCACCACAAACATCGGCACCTCGCTTAGTCTCGGCATTCCGCTGCGCGAGGATCTCACGTTTCAACTGCGCTATTCGGTGTACTGGCAGGACATCAACCTGGCGACGTCGATAGACGATTGCAACAACATCAATCCGAATTTCTCGACGACGTTTCCGACCCCGGCCGCCGTAACCGCCGCCGCGGCCGCCGGCGTGCCCTATGCCGGCGTCGCCGCTGCCCAGGCGGCCGGCACACAGTGGAACTGCCTCGGCTTCCAAGGCGTGTCGACGGGCGAGGCCTCTCTGCCGGTCCGAATAGAGGCGGCAGAGGGAGGGTACCTGACGTCGCTCGCCGGGTATGGATTGGCCTACAACACGCTCGACAACAATAAGCACCCCACGAGCGGTATGCTGCTCAGCGTCGGCCAGGACTTCGCCGGTCTTGGCGGCAGCGTCGCCTATGTGCGCTCGGTCGCGGACTTCCATAGCTATTACGAGATCGTCTCCGATTTCATCGGTATCCTGCATCTGCAAGCTGGCGATATGTTTGGACTTGACGGCCAGGACATACGGTTGCTTGACGACTTCAAGATGGGTCCTAATCTCGTGCGCGGTTTTGAGCCGGCCGGCCTCGGCCCGCGCGACATCACCTCCTGTCCGCCCGGAACCCAGAACATCTGCACCGCCGGCGATGCGCTCGGCGGGACGATGTACTGGGGCGCCAGTGCCGAGGTGCAATATCCGTTCTATTTCCTGCCCAAGGATGCCGGCTTCCGCGGCGCCGTGTTCGTCGATTCCGGTTCAGAATGGGGCTATCAGGGGGGAGGGACGACGTGGGGGACCACCGGAGAAATCAACGGGCAGGTGACCACCGCAACCGGCGCCAGTTTTAATTGCAAATGCGGTATGGTGTACGCCGACAGCCCGGCCCCGCGCGTGTCGGTCGGCTTCAGCCTGATCTGGGACTCGCCCTTTGGGCCGTTGCGTTTCGATTTTGCCTATCCGCTGGTGAAAGAGTGGTATGACCGCACCCAGTTTTTCCAATTTGGCGGTGGAACGCATTTCTGATTGCGGCGGCGACCTCATTACGGCCGAGCGCATGCCCGGTGTCCTTTCAAGCAATCGCGAGCTGACGATTCGCGAGATCGTGGCGCTGACCGGCGCCGAGCCGCACCCCGATGCGGCGCTCGACCGGCGCATCGGCAACATCGCTCCGCTCGATACGGCGGCAACCGCCGATATCAGTTTCCTCGACAATGCAAAACATCTGGGTGCGCTCTCTATCACTCGAGCCGGGGCCTGCCTGATAACGCCGCGTTTCCAGGCCGCGGCGCCAAAGGGGCTTGTCGTTCTGGTGACGGACGAGCCGTATCGCGCCTTCGTTGCGGTGGCGCGTGCGCTGTTTCCCTCCGCGTTGCGGCCGTCTTCGCTGTTCGGCGCGAGCGCGGGCGCGGCGGGCGCATACGTGCATGCCTCGGCGCGGATCGAGGCGGGCGTGACGCTTGATCCGCTCGCGGTGATCGGCCCCGGCGCGGAGATCGGCGCGGGCACGCTGATCGCGGCCGGCGCAGTGATCGGGCCGGGCGTCGCCATCGGACGCGATTGTGCGATCGGCGCCGGTGCCACGGTGCAAAACGCGTTGATCGGCGATCGCGTCATCATCCATCCCGGCGCCCGCATCGGCCAGGACGGATTCGGCTATTTGCCGTCCCGGCAGGGCCAGCAGAAAATCCCGCAGACCCGCCGCGTCATCATTCAGGACGACGTGGAGATCGGCGCCAACGCCACCATCGACCGCGGCTTCACTCGGGATACGATCATCGGCGAGGGCACCAAGATCGACAATCTCGTGCAAATCGCGCACAACGGCATCATCGGACGGCACTGCCTGATTGCCGGGCGGACCGTCATATCCGGTGATGCGAATGTTGGCGACTTCGTCATGATGGACGGCAAGGCGGGCGGCGCGGCGCCCGGGGTCGGCCCGCCTGCGCCGATGCGCGGCAAGCCCGAAGGGGAGGGGGAATGACCGTCGAAGCTGTCGGCGCCGCCGACATCCATGAGATCCTGCGGCTGTTGCCGCACCGCTATCCCTTTCTCATGGTCGACCGCGTCACCGACATACGCGGGGACGAGCACGGGGTTGGACGCAAAAATCTCACGATCAACGAGCCGCAATTCGTCGGTCATTTCCCGGAAAACCCGGTGATGCCCGGGGTGCTGGTGATCGAGGGCATGGCGCAAACCGCGGCCGTGCTTGTGCTGCGGCTGCAAAAGACCAGCGAGCCGCGCCCGATGTTTCTCCTGACGATCGACAAAGCCAAGTTTCGCAAGCCGGCGGTGCCCGGCGACGTGGTTGAATATCACGTCGACAAGATCGCGCGTCGCCGCAGCATGTGGTGGTACCGCGCCGAGGCCAAAGTCGGCAGCGTGCTGATCGCCGAAGCCGAAGTCGGCGCGTTCCTTACCGAGGTCTAGATGGCGATCGATCCGACCGCGCGCGTGGCCGACGGCGCGTGCATAGGGGAGGGCGTGGAGATTGGGCCGTATTGTCTGGTCGGGCCGCGGGTCGTACTCGAAGCCGGCGTGCGTCTCATCGCGCACGTCCACGTCGCCGGGGTGACGACGATCGGCGAAGGCACCGTCGTTTATCCGTTTGCCTCGCTGGGAACGCCGCCGCAATCGGTCCATTATCGCGGCGGCGCGACGCGGCTCGCCATCGGAGCGCGCTGCGAGCTGCGCGAGAGCGTCACCATGAATACCGGTACCGAAGATGGCGGCGGGCTGACCAAGGTCGGCGAGCGCTGCTTCTTCATGGTGGGCTCGCATGTCGGACACGATTGCCAGGTCGGCAACGACGTGACCCTGGCCAACGATGTCGTGCTCGGCGGTCACGTCTGCGTCGGCGATCACGCGTTCCTGGGCGGCCATGTCGCCATTCACCAATATGTGCGCATCGGTGAGGGCGCCATGATCGGCGGCATGTCGGGCGTTCGCGACGACGTCATCCCGTACGGATTCGCCTTTGGCCAGATCGCGGCGCTGATCGGATTGAATACCGTCGGTTTGCGGCGGCGCGGCGCGACGCGGGCCGAGATGCATCAGCTGCGCCGGACGTATCGTGCTCTGTTCTGGGGCGAAAGCGTATTCGCCGATCGAATTGAGGCGGTCGCCGCTGAATTCGCGCACGACCGGCTGGCCGAGAAAATCATTGCGTTCATCCGTGCCGGCGGCAAGCGGCCTTTGATGAAGCCCCGCGGCCGGCGCGACGCAGATGACCGCGGCGACGATGAACTGTGACGAACGAGCCAGCGCGGGTGCGCACGCGCCGCCGGCGTCAGCCGCCGATGGTCCGATCGCGATCATCTGCGGCGGCGGCAGCTTTCCCGGCGCGGTCGCCGAGATGATTGCGCGGCGCGGCCGGCGGCCGGTGATGTTCGGCCTCAAGGGTTGGGCCGACCCCCAGGTCGTCGAGCGCTATGCGCATCACTGGATTGCACTCGGTCAGTTCGGCCGATTTCTTCGCCTTGCCGATGCGGAACGCTGTCGTGACGCGTTGTTCATCGGCACTCTGCTGCGGCCGCCGCTCACCCGGATTCGTCTGGATTGGCGAACGATCCGGTTGCTGCCGCGCATCGCGCGCTCGTTTCGCGGCGGCGACGATTGGCTGCTCTCCGGCGTGGCCGCCATGATGGAGAACGGCGGCGTGCGCGTCGTTGGTCTTAAGGAAGTGGCGCCGGAAATCATCGTGCCGGAAGGCGTACTGGCCCGCCGTCAACCGTCCGCGCGCGACCACGCCGATATTGCGCGCGCGCTCAAGCTGATTGCCGCGCTTGGGCCGTTCGACGTGGGTCAGGCCGCGGTCGTCGCCGACAACCACGTGCTCGCCGT
Source organism: Xanthobacteraceae bacterium (assembly GCA_030037895.1). Taxonomy (GTDB): domain Bacteria; phylum Pseudomonadota; class Alphaproteobacteria; order Rhizobiales; family Xanthobacteraceae; genus BOG-931. Next base: position 22,076 of record JASHPW010000132.1, read on the forward strand.
CGAAGCGGCGGAAGGCACCGACAATCTGCTCGCCCGCATCGCTGATTTGCGCCGCGAGCGGCGCGTGGCGACGCCGCCCGGCGTCGGCGTTCTGGTCAAGGCGCCCAAGCCCGGCCAGGATCGTCGCTTCGATCTGCCGTCGATCGGTCCGCGAACAATCGAGAACGTGGTCCGCGCCGGACTTGCCGGCGTCGCCGTCGCGGCCGGGAGCGCGATCATCGTCGAAGCGGCCGAAACGATCGCCGCCGCCGACCGTGCCAAGGTCTTTCTCCTCGGCGTGCGCGAGGATACGGCAGCATGAATGACGTGCCACCGCCGCGACCGCTTGCGATTCATCTTGTTGCCGGCGAGGAATCGGGCGACGCGCTCGCCGCCGCCTTGGCGCGCGCGCTCGTGCGGCGCGAAGGGGGTGCGGTGAAGCTCGCGGGCGTCGGCGGGCGGGCGATGGCGGCCGCCGGGATTGTCAGCCCGTTCCCGATCGATGACCTCTCGATCATCGGACTAAGCGGGCTCGCGCGCCGGCTGCCGACAATCTGGCGGCGCATCAGGCAAACGGCGGATGCCGTCGTGGCGGCGCGCCCGGACGCCCTCGTCATCGTCGACAGTCCGGAGTTCACGCACCGGGTGGCGCGCCGGGTACGGCGGCGGGCGCCGTCGATCCCGATCCTCGATTATGTGTCGCCCTCGGTCTGGGCCTGGCGGCCTTGGCGCGCCCGCGCCATGCGCGCCTACGTCGATTGCGTCCTCGCCATCCTGCCGTTCGAGCCTGCGGTGCATGTGCGGCTCGGCGGACCGCCTTGCGTCTATGTCGGCCATCCGCTGACCGAGCGTATCGCCGAACTGCGCCCCAAAACCGATGAGGCGCAGCGTCGGCGCGCCGATCCGCCGATCGTTCTCGTGTTGCCCGGCAGCCGGTCCGGCGAGATCCGCCGCCACATCGACATTTTCGGGGCCGCGATCGCGCGGGTCGCCACGCGTGTCGGGCCGATCGAGCTGGTGCTGCCGACCCTGCCGCATCTGGCGGCGCGCCTGCGCGAGGCGGTCGCCGGCTGGACGGTGACGCCGCGCATCGTGGCCGAGCCGGCGGAGAAATGGGCCGCCTTCCGCACGGCGCGCGCGGCGCTTGCGGCATCCGGCACGGTGACGCTCGAGCTGGCGCTGGCCGGCGTCCCGACCGTTGCCGCCTACCGGCTGCCGCTGGTCGAGGAGATCATTCTACGATCCTTAAGTCCGCGGCCGCGGCCGCAGAGCGTCATCCTCGCCAATCTGGTCATTGGCGAAAACGTCGTGCCGGAGATCCTGCAGCGGGATTGCACCGCGGAGCGCCTTGCCGACTCACTCCGGGCGCTGATGTCCGACGCTCCGCCGCGTCTGCGGCAGATCGAGGCTTTCCAGCGTCTCGACAAAATCATGGCGCTTGACACCGAGCCGAGCGCCAAGGCCGCCGCAATGGTTCTCGATGTCGCCCGGCGCGCGCGCCGCGACCGCGCTTGCGCCGATACGCCACACCAATGCTGATCGATCCCTCTCGGCGGGCCTATCAATGCGCCGATCATCCTGCTAACGAAAGCAACGACCGCAGCACGGTTTGATAATTCCGCCCTGCGTCGCCGCACTTTCCGCCGCCGGGTTCCTCTCGTGCGCAGCGCGAGGGGACGCCGAGAGGGGAGGATGAATCCTTTCAACGTGATACTCCCGAGCAACCCCAATTTCTTCTCCTCCGGGCATGACGAAACAGCCGAAGAAGGCGGTCCTGAAGTCTCCGATCCGCGCCGCGATCATCGGCGTGCACGGCTATGTGCCGCCCGACGTGCTCACCAATGCCAAGCTCGCGCAGATGGTCGACACCAGCGATGAGTGGATCGTCGCGCGCACCGGCATCAGAGAACGGCGCATCCTGACCGGCAAGGGTCTCGGCACGTCGCATATGGGCGCCGAGGCGGTGCGCGGGCTCCTGAAAAAGACCGGCACCGCGCCCGCCGACGTCGATCTGCTGATCTGCGCCACGACGACGCCGGACTTTGTGTTCCCTTCGACCGCCAATGTCATCTGCGACATGTGCGGCATCCGTGACGTCGGCAGCTTCGACGTGCAGGCCGCATGTTCCGGCTTCGTCTATGCGCTCGCCGTCGCCGCGCAATTCATCGCGACCGGAACGTATCGCAGGATCGTGGTGGTGGGCGCCGACAAGATGTCGGCGATCATCGACTATACCGACCGCGCCACCTGCGTCCTGTTCGGCGACGGCGCCGGGGCGGTCCTGCTCGGGCCGAGCCGCACATACGGGATCATCGATGCGCTGATCCGCTCCGACGGCGCCGGCATGAAGCATTTGCATCAGAAAGCCGGCGGCAGCCGCATGCCGCCGACCGCGGAGACCGTGGCCAAACGCCTGCACTACGTGCACCAGGAAGGCGCCGCGGTCTATAAATTTGCCATCGCGCGCATGGCCGAGGTCGCCACCGAGCTGATGCGACGCAACCGCCTCACCAGCGACACGGTCGATTGGCTCGTGCCCCATCAGGCCAACAAGCGCATCATCGAGGCGACGGCCGCGCGCATAAAGCTGCCGGTGCAGCGCGTGATGCTGACGATCCACAAATACGGCAACACCACCGCGGCGACGATCCCGCTCTGCTTATGGGATTACGAGCACAAGCTCAGGGCCGGCGACCGCCTGTTGCTGGCGGCCTTCGGCGGCGGCTTCACCTGGGGCGGCGTCTATCTGACCTGGGCTTACGACCGGCGCCGAGTTTAATTCTGCGCCGTGCCGCCCGACGAGCGATGGCGGAACCGGCGTTTACCTCGCCGGCTGTTCGCACATGGCGCGGAGCTCATCCCGGCTCCTGCTATAATGGACGGTCCGGGAGACGTCCCATGCACGACACGACGGCGATCGCCGCGCCGCAGCACCAAAAGCTCGTCAGCCGCGGTCGCAACCCGCATGATGCGGAGCTGCATCGGCGCTTCCCGAGCATCGACTACTTGCGTCGCGGCGCCCGCCGGCGCATTCCGCATTTCGCCTTCGAATATGCCGATGGCGGCTCGGGCAGCGAAGATGCCGGCATCAGGCGCAATTGGGCGGCGCTCGACGCGATCGAGCTGGTGCCGCGCTATGGCGTGATGCCGACGCTGCCGCCCTGCGACGTGGAACTGTTCGGCCGCCGTTATGCCGCGCCGATCGGCGTCGCCCCGATGGGCGGACCGGCGATCGTGTGGCCCGGTGCGGATCTGCATCTCGCCCGCGTCGCGCAGCGCGCGCGCATTCCCTACATGCTCAGCTCCGTGGGCGGCGCCTCGATCGAACAGGTTGCCGAGATTGCACCCGACGTATTCTGGTTCCAGCTCTATCGCTTCGCCGGTAATGACCACGCCATCGGCCTCGATCTCGTCCGCCGCGCCGAAGCCGTAGGCTGTCGCGTGCTGGTGCTGACGCTCGACGTGCCGGTGCGCACCACGCGCCCGCGCGAGGCGGTGACCGGGCTCGCCGGCTCCTTCCGCCTCAACCCCGGTATCGTGTTGCAGATCGCGCTCAAGCCCGGCTGGGCCAAGGCGCTGTGCAGGAACGGCATTCCGCGTTTTGCCAATCTGCGCCCCTATGCCGATAAAAACGCCTCGCTCCACGAGGTCATCGCGTTTACGCGCCGCGAGATGGGCGGCGCCTTCACCTGGGAGGAGGTCGCACGATATCGCGACCGCTGGAAGGGCACATTGATCGTCAAGGGGGTCCTGCACCCGCAGGACGCAGACAAAGCGGTGTCGCTCGGCGTCGACGGCGTCATCGTGTCGAACCACGGCGGGCGCCAGATCGAGGTTTTGCCGGCGGCGATCGACGTGCTTCCCGCCATCGTCAGAGAGGTCGGCAGGCGCGCGACCGTGATGATGGATTCCGGCGTGCGCAGCGGCAGCGACGTGGTGCGCGCCTACGCGCTCGGCGCCGCGGCCGCCTTCGCCGGCAAGGCTTTTTTGTGGGGTCTCGGCGCGCTGGGCGCGCAGGGTCCGGCGCACGTCATCGATCTTTTGATCGGAGAGACGCAGGCGGCGCTCGGGCAATTGGGCGCGCGCACGCCGGAGGACGTGCGCTCGGTCGCGATCCGGCATGAGCGCGCGCTGCGGTTCTAAGCTCGCGATTAAAAGCGGGGGACCGGAGGAGCGTAATCCATTGACCTTGCACGGCTGAGGCAATTTTGGCAATGTCCGCGCCGATTTGCGCCGTAACGCGGACACTGCGCGGGCGCGCCTTCCTTCCGGACCGATTTTAACTTCGGTCCTCCATCAACGCAGGGCCCTCTCATGGCAACTTTGTGGCTTATCGTTCTCTGCGGCGTTCTTGCGCTCGTCTATGCCATCTGGGCGATCAGTTCGGTGATGCGGTCAGATCCCGGCAGCGAAAAGATGCAGGAGATTTCCGCGGCGGTGCGCGAGGGCGCGCAAGCCTATCTGCGCCGCCAATACACGACGATTGCCGTCGTCGGCATCATCATTTTCCTGATCATCGGGTTTCTCCTCGGCTGGTTCGTCGCCGTCGGTTTTGCCGTCGGCGCCGTCTTGTCGGGCGCGGCCGGCTTCATTGGCATGAACGTCTCGGTGCGCGCCAATTCGCGCACCGCGCAGGCTTCGATCGGCTCGCTCGCCGGCGGGCTTGCGCTCGCCTTCCGCGCCGGCGCCTCGACCGGCCTCCTGGTGGCCGGGCTCGCGCTTCTCGGCGTCACCCTTTATTTCGGCTTTCTCATCGGCACGCTGCACCTTGCCCCGGACGACCGCACCGTGACCAACGCGCTGGTGGCGCTCGGCTTCGGCGCCTCTTTGATCTCGATCTTCGCCCGCCTCGGCGGCGGCATCTTCACCAAGAGCGCCGATGTCGGCGGCGATCTCGTCGGCAAGGTCGAAGCCGGTATTCCCGAGGACGATCCGCGCAATCCCGCCACCATCGCCGACAATGTCGGCGACAATGTCGGCGACTGCGCCGGCATGGCCGCCGACCTGTTCGAAACCTACGTCGTCACCACTGTCGCCACCATGGTGCTGGCCTCGATCTTCGCCAGGGCCGCCGGCGCTAGCGCCGACGTTTTGCGCACCATGATGACGCTGCCGCTCGCCATCGGCGGCATCTGCATCATCACCTCGATCCTCGGCACGTTCTTCGTCCGGCTGCCGGCCAACCAGTCGATCATGGGCGGGCTCTACCGCGGCGTGATCGCGACCGGCATTCTTTCGCTCGGCGGCGTCGCGCTGGTCATCCATCTGCTGATCGGCTTCGGTCCGGTCCCCGGGCTCACCTATACCGGCCTGTCGCTCTATCTCTGCGGCATCGTCGGGCTCATCGTCACCGGCCTGATCGTGTGGATCACCGAATATTATACCGGCACCACCTTCCGCCCGGTGCAGTCGATCGCCAAGGCTTCGGTGACCGGCCACGGCACCAACATCATCCAGGGACTGGCGGTCTCGCTCGAAGCGACCGCGCTGCCGGCGATCGTCATCATCGCCGGCATCCTTTTCGCCGTGAATCTCGCCGGCCTGTTCGGCCTCGCCATCGCGGTGACCACGATGCTGTCGCTCGCCGGAATGATCGTCGCGCTCGACGCCTTCGGCCCGGTCACCGACAATGCCGGCGGCATTGCCGAAATGGCCGGCCTGCCCAAGGACGTGCGTAAGTCGACCGACGCGCTCGACGCCGTCGGCAACACCACCAAGGCGGTGACCAAAGGCTACGCCATCGGCTCGGCCGGGCTCGGCGCCCTGGTGCTGTTCGCGGCCTACAACCAGGACCTCAGCTACTTCATCACCGGCTCGGGAACGCATCCCTATTTCCAGGGCGTGACGCTCAACTTTTCCTTGAGCAACCCCTACGTCGTGGTCGGACTCTTGTTTGGCGGCTTGTTGCCCTATCTGTTCGGCGCGCTCGGCATGACGGCGGTCGGCCGCGCCGCCTCATCGATCGTCGAGGAGGTGCGGCGGCAATTCCGCGAGCGGCCCGGCATCATGCAGGGCAAGGACAAGCCCGATTACGGCCGCGCCGTCGATATGCTCACGCGCGCCGCGATCAGGGAGATGATCGTGCCGTCGCTGCTCCCGGTGCTGTCGCCGATCGTCGGCTATTTCATCATCTACTTCATCGCCGGCGGCGGCGCCGCAGGCAAGTCGGCGGCCTTTTCGGCGCTCGGCGCCATGTTGCTCGGCGTGATCGTGACCGGTCTCTTCGTCGCCATCTCCATGACTTCTGGCGGCGGCGCCTGGGATAACGCCAAGAAATACATCGAGGACGGCCATTACGGCGGCAAAGGTTCCGACGCCCACAAGGCGGCGGTCACCGGCGATACCGTTGGCGATCCCTACAAGGATACGGCCGGGCCGGCGGTCAATCCGATGATCAAGATCACCAATATCGTCGCGCTGCTGCTGCTGGCCGTATTGGCCCATTAATTAGGTTGCAGTGCGACGGCCTGGCCCAGCAGGCGTCTCGATCGAGCGGCGGTCGCCTCGGTATGACCGGGCGCGCCGCCCGCCTCAGAATGGCAGGCCTATATGCGCATTTTCGAGGGTGTGGAACAGGGCCTTGATAAAACTGAGTTCGGACCCGGCGGTCGGCGTCGTTCGGCTGATGAAATCAAACACTTTGCCGTCCTTGATGCCGTAGGATGCGACCCGCTCGACCCGCCGGTTCTTGTCGAAATAGATCGCGATGACGCGCTGGTCGGTGATTCTCGTCGGCATGAACGCGATCGGCCGCTCGGCGCGCTGCGAGATGTAATAAAACGCTTCGCCGCTGACCGTAGCGACGGTCGAGGGCGTTCCGAGCACGATCAGTACCTGTTCCTGCGACGCACCGAGCGGAATTTGTTGGAGCGCCCCTTCGGGAAGCACGTAACCGCGTTGAAATGTTTCGCCGACGCACCCGCCGAGCGTGAGCGCGAAAATCAACACACAGGCCGCTGCGGCGCGCCCGCCTCTCCTATGCCCGAGATTGCCCCGCATCCTCGATCCGCCTTGAGTCCGAACGTCGCTTGCCGTACCCCGGGATGCGGATAATTGGCAATGCGCCGCCCCCGGGGGGACGCTCCGAGCCCGTTCGGAGGTAAGCTATCCCCATGATCCTACCGCGGTTTCGGCACGAGCCCCACGACCGCACCATCGGCGCGCTCTATGGCATGATCGTGGCGCAGGCACGTTCGACGGCGTTTTACGCCGCCGGCTACGGCGTGCCGGACACGGTGCAGGGCCGCTTCGATTTGATCGTGCTGCATCTCGTCCTCATCCTGCGCCGGCTTGACCGGCAAAACGACACGGGAGCGGATCGCGAGGGCGGTCCGGCGCGCAATCTGGGGCAGCGACTTTTCGATCTCTTCTGCCGCGATCTCGATGACAATCTTCGCGAGATGGGCGTGGGTGACCTCGCCGTGCTCAGGGAGATGCGGCGTTTCGCCGAGGCGTTTTACGGCCGACAGGCTGCCTATCATGGCGCGCTCACCGCCGCGGAAGAGCGGGAACTTGAGAAGGCGCTCGCGCGCAATATCTACGGGACCGTCGGTGTCGACGACAGGGCCGCGCGGCTGGCGCGCTATACACGCGCGGCGGAGAGGCAGTTGGATACCGCGGAGGAGAGCGCTTTGCTGGCCGGCAAGGTGGTCTTCCCCAACCCCGAGGTCATTGCGCATGCCTGAGCGTAGATCGGTAAAATACGCGCCATCGCCCTGGCGCGTCCCGGTTGCGGCCGAGGATGTTGCCGAAACCGGTGAGCATTTCGATCTTGTCGCCAACGAGGAGGTCTGTGCCGGCGTGGCGCGCATTGCGGGCCTGCGCAATTTGCCGCGCCTCGAGGCGAATTTCGACGTGACGCGTCGCGGTGCGGGCGGGCTCCATGTGGCCGGCCGGGTTTCCGCGACGGTCGGTCAAATCTGCGTGGTCACGCTCGAGCCGCTCGTCAACGAGGTCGAGGAGGCGGTCGATCTTCTCTTCCTGCCGCAGCAGCCGGCCGGGGAACAGACCGATAATGACGCGGCGAAAGACGAGCGGCGCGAGATGAAGTGGGATGGACCGGAGCCGCTGATCGGCGGGATGGTCGATCTCGGTGCGCTCGCCACCGAATTCCTCATTCTTGGCATCAATCCCTATCCCCGCGCGCCCGGCGTGGTTTTTGAACCGCCGCGGGAATCGAAGCCCGACCAAGGACTGTTCGCCGCGCTTGCAGGACTCAAGAAGGATCGCGATGGCCCCTGATCGCAGTTGTTTCCCGGCGCCGAACCGCTATTCTGACTTTCGATCGCGCCTCGCCCTTATTCGGACCTAGGACCGCAAGGTCGTTCAATGTCACAAAAGGTCCGTATTGCTCTCGATGCGATGGGGGGAGATTACGGCCCCGCCGTGGTCGTCGCCGGCGCGGAACTGGCGCTGGCGCGTTACCCGGAGAGCGAGTTCGTATTCTTCGGCCATACCGCGTTGGTCGCGCCGCTTCTCGCTGCGCGTCCGGCGCTGAAATCCGCCTCGCAACTCGTTCACACCGACATCGTGGTGCGAATGGAGGACAAGCCGAGCCAGGCTTTGCGCTACGGCCGGCGGAAATCTTCAATGTGGTTGGCGATCGATGCGGTCAAGAAGAGACAAGCGGACTTGGCGGTATCGGCGGGCAATACCGGCGCCCTGATGGCGATGTCGAAATTCGAACTCAAAACGCTTTCCGGTATCGAGCGACCGGCTATCGCGGCGCTGTGGCCGACCTTGCGCGGTGCTTCGGTTGTGCTCGATCTCGGCGCCTCGATCGGTGCGGACGCCGCGCATCTCGTCAATCTCGCCGTCATGGGCGCAGCGACGGCACGGATCTTGTTCGGCCTCGACCGTCCGATGGTCGGCCTTCTCAATATCGGCGTGGAGGAGGCGAAAGGGCTCGAACAGGTGCGCGAGGCCGGCCGCATCCTGCGCGAGGAGAGATTGCCCGGCCTCGACTATCGGGGCTTCGTCGAGGGCGATGATATCGGTCGCGGCAAGGTCGATGTCGTCGTTACCGAAGGCTTTGCCGGCAACATCGCGTTGAAAACGGCCGAGGGCACGGCACGGCAGATGGCCGAATACCTTAAGAATGCGATGAGCCGTTCGCTCGGCGCGCGGATCGGATATCTGTTCGCGCGTTCGGCATTCGCGCAAGTACGGGAGCGCATGGACCCGCGGCGGGCGAACGGCGGCGTTTTTCTCGGCCTCAACGGCATCGTCATCAAGAGCCATGGCGGCACCGATGCCGAAGGGTTTGCCGCCGCCGTCGCGCTCGGCTACGGCGTGGTGCGCGATCAACTTCTGGCCAAGATCACGGCCGCCCTGGGGCGGACCGGCAAGGAGTCGGACCCGGCGCTCGGCGGAGCCGCCTCGTGACGGCTCGCCGTTCCATCGTGCTCGGTTGCGGCAGCTATCTGCCGAGCCGCATTGTCACCAACGCCGAACTCGCGCGAAAGGTCGATACGTCCGACGAATGGATCGTGCAGCGCACCGGCATTCACGAGCGCCGGATCGCCGCGCCCGGCGAGTTGACCTCGCAGATGGCCGTGCACGCGGCGCGCGCCGCGCTCGCCCACGCCCACCTCGATGCGCAATCGATCGATCTTATTGTGCTCGCAACATCGACCCCCGATAATACCTTTCCGGCCAGCGCCGTCTCGGTGCAGGCCGACCTCGGCATCACGCATGGCGCGGCTTTCGATTTGCAGGCGGTGTGTTCCGGCTTTGTGTATGCGTTGGCGACGGCCGACGGACTGATCAAATCGGGCGCGTTCTCCCGGGCGCTGGTGATCGGCGCCGAGACTTTTTCGCGCCTCCTCGATTGGACCGACCGCGGCACCTGCGTCCTGTTCGGCGACGGCGCCGGCGCCGTCGTTCTCGCCGCGCAGGAGCAGCCGGGCGGGCGCGAAGACCGCGGCATTCTCGTCGTCCGCCTGCGTTCCGACGGCCGGTACAAATCGAAGCTCTATGTGGACGGCGGACCGTCATCGACCGGCACGGTCGGCCATTTGCGCATGGAAGGCCGCGAGGTGTTCCGTCACGCCGTGGCCATGATCACCGACGTGGTCGAAGATGCATTCAGGGCGACCGGCACCACCGCCGCCGACGTCGATTGGTTCATCCCGCATCAGGCCAACAGACGCATCATCGACGGCTCGGCGCACAAATTGGGCATCGCGCCGGCGAAAATCGTCACCACGGTCGATCGGCATGGAAATACGTCGGCAGCTTCGATTCCGCTGGCGCTTGCCGATGCCGTCGCCGACCGCCGCATCAAACGCGGCGATCTCTTGCTCTTCGAAGCAATGGGCGGCGGCTTCACTTGGGGAGCGGCGTTGGTGCGCTGGTGAGGAGACTTTGGCGAAGTATGACGATTTCGCAGAAATCGCCTCCCGCTTGCCGGGCTATGGTCTTAGCCCGACGAAGCCGTTGACCGTATGGCGACAAGCTAATATCGTTGATAATTCAGCACGATACGTTTGATCGATAATTGTATCGATCGCGGCGAGTGGGGCAGGGCATGGCGGGCAAGACGGTCACGCGGGCGGATTTGTGCGAGGCGGTCTATCAGAAGGTCGGTCTGTCGCGCACCGAATCCGCCGCGCTGGTTGAACTGGTACTGAAAGAGATCACCGACTGCCTGGAACGCGGCGAAACCGTGAAGCTGTCGTCGTTCGGCTCGTTCCTCGTGCGCAAGAAGGGCCAGCGCATCGGCCGCAACCCCAAGACCGGAAAGGAAGTGCCGATCTCGCCGCGCCGGGTCATGGTGTTCAAACCGTCCGCCATCCTCAAGCAGCGCATCAATTCCGACCCGGACGGCGGCAAGGAGAGCGGCAAGTGACGGCGGGCGGGGAGTAGGACATTGGACAAGGCGCCCGATGCATTCCGCACGATCAGCGAAGTCGCTGAGGAGATCGACGTTCCGCAACACGTGCTGCGGTTCTGGGAAAGTCGCTTCGCGCAGATCCGGCCGATGAAGCGCGGCGGCGGCCGGCGTTATTACCGCCCGGACGACGTGGATTTGTTGCGCGGCGTGCGGCACCTGCTCTATGGCGAAGGCTACACCATCCGCGGCGTTCAGCGCATCTTGCGCGAAGAGGGTCCGGCTTTTGTCCAAAACGTCTGGCGCGCCGGCGCCGAACCGCCTCCGGCGCAGTCGGCGGAGGACGGAGACGGCGACAACGGCGCCGATAACCGGATGGAAACACGACCGCGGGAAGAGCCCTCCTTCTTCGGCTTGCGGTCGTCGCGCCCCGAGGCTCTTCCGGTTGATGAGCAATCGCCGACGCGGCGCGAACCGACACGACGCGCGGCGGCTGCCGCACCGCCGTCGGCCGGGCGGCTCGGCGCGCAAAGCGAAAACCGACGCAAGCTGCAGCGGGCGCTCGATGAGCTTGTGGCATGTCGCCGCCTGATCGACGCCGCGCTGTCGGACACTCCGTCGTCGGAATGATTCCGACGATGCGTTTGGTCGAAGCAGCGGGATTTGCGCCCGCGACTCTCGGTCAGGACGTGGATACGCGGCGTAGGCCGTACACGACGGGTCCGCGCCGATGGCCCGCGCCCCGCCGATCGGGAAGCGCCCGGGGACACGTGACAAAACGCTGCATTTCCGTTCGCACCCGGGATGGTGGAGCGTGTGCGCCGGTGATAGATTGCCGTTCCAGGAAAACGGTCCGAACCGTATACGCAGCGGGCAGTGGAGGGGAACCATGACCGCGCAACCCAAGCAAGCCGAGCTCAAGGCGCAGACGCCGATGGCCGGGGAGAAGATCGTCAACTTGGCGCTCCAAGGAGGCGGCAGCCACGGTGCCTTCACTTGGGGCGTGCTCGATCGCTTGCTGGAGGACGAGCGCATCGCTTTCGACGGCATCACCGCGACCAGCGCCGGCGGCGTCAATGCCGTCCTTCTCGCCGACGGCCTGGCGGCCGGCGGCCGCGAGGGAGCGCGGAATTTGCTGCGGACTTTCTGGAAAAAGATGTCCGACACGACATCGTCCAGCATCATCGCGCCCTCTTTCCTCGACCAGATGAATCCGAATTTCGGTCTCGAACATTCGCCCGGTTACGTTTTCGTGGACATCATCAGCCGCTTCATGTCGCCCTATCAGCTCAACCCGATGGACGTAAATCCGATGCGGGACTTGCTCAACGAGACCGTCGACTTCGAGCAGGTGCGCCAGCAACGGGTGGTGAAGCTGTTTCTGTCCGCGACTACGGTCCGCACCGGCAAGGTCAAAGTCTTTACCAACGAGGAAATTACCGCCGACCACGTGCTCGCTTCGGCGTGCCTGCCGTTCATGATGCGCGCGCCCGAGATCGACGGCGAGGCTTATTGGGACGGCGGCTTCATGGGAAATCCCGCGATCTTTCCGGTGATCTACGGGTGCGACTCGCGCGACGTCATCATGGTTCACCTGACGCCGACCGAACGCACGGAGCTGCCGACCAACTCCCGCGCCATCCTCAACCGCATGCAGGAGATCAGCTTCAATTCCTCGCTGATGCGGGAAATGCGCGCCGTCGCCTTCGTGACCAAGATGATCGACGAGGGCAAGCTGACCGACGGCAAACGCATGCTCATCCACTTGATCGAAGCCGAGGACGTGATCCGGGAGTTGTCGGGTTCGAGCAAGATGAACGCCAGTTGGAAGTTCCTGACGCATCTTTTCGATATCGGCCGCGAGCGCGCCGACAAGTGGTTGGCGGCCAATTACGGTCAGATCGGCGTCGAGTCGACGGTCGATCTTGTCGCCAAGTATTTTTGAAAATTCCGGCAAGCAACCGGGGGCTTGATTGTCGGCGGTCGCATTGGTCGGAGCGGCGAGATTTGAACTCGCGACCCCCAGTCCCCCAGACTGGTGCGCTAACCGGGCTGCGCTACGCTCCGAAGTTGCGGTTCACTATAGTGAGCCGTCTCTTGACCCGCAACACGCGCGGCGCGCTGCGCACAAACGCCGCTCGCATGGCTCGCCGGCGACGCCGTTCCGCTCCACGCCTGCCGGCGGCGGAAATTGATCGTCGCCACCGTCAACCCCCAGATCAGGCCGAGCAGAAGGAAGAAGTGGCGCCAGTGATCGGTGTCCACGATCAGCCCTTCGCAGGCTTCGCCGACGAAGCCGGCAAAGGCGGCGATGAGATAGTCTTGCCACGGACTGGGCACCCGCGCGGCAAAGAGGCCGATCACCAAAGTGAGAGCGACGATGGTCATATAGGCTGCGCCGCCGAGCCAGCCATAGACGAGAAATCCCTGCATGTAGACGTCGTGCTGCTGCGTCCCGAACACGCGGCTGAATTCGAACGGACCCATGCCGTTCGGATGATCGAGTATGACGCCGAGCGCAAGACGTTGCTCCCAGAAGCGGCCGCCCGGGCCGACATCATAGGGCTGAATCGCTTTCGCGCGCTCGACGAACAAATCGTGGATGGAATCGATGGACGCCAGGGCGAATACCAGCAGTACCGCCGCGATCGCGGCAAAGACCCCCCAGATGATGATGCGCGCGCGCAGGCGCGGATCGGGCGTCGTGGCCACGAGGACGGCGACGGCGACCACGGCCGAGATCGCGAAATGCGTCCAAGCGCCGCGTGAAAAGCTCAGGAACAGGCCGCCGAGCAGCGCCGCGACAGCCGCGACGCCGGACAACCTCGCGCCACGCGTCAGCATATTGATGATGAGCAACAGCAGCGGGAAGATCAGGAACGGCCCGTAAACGTTCGGGTCCTTGAACGTCGCGCTGACGCGCTCATTGTCGAGGAAGATGCCGGCACCCGGGAGCAGGTGGAAGAAACCGATATACCCCGCGGCGGTGGCGATGAGCGCGGCCGAGATATAAGCGCGGCGCAGGATATTGAGCCGCACCAAGTCTCCAGTGCTGAACAGGCATGCGAACGTGATCGCCGCCAGCGCCAGATAGACCGACGTTCCGGCATACTGGACGGGTTTTGCCTGATCGCCGACCTGGATCAGCGACAGGAGTCCGCCGACAAGCCAGATCGTCAGCAGCGCCAAGAGCGGAACGAGCTTGCGGTCGAAAGGCACGCGGGCGGCGACGCACGTCGCCAGCAGCACCAGCATCAAGGCGTCGTGCGGCGACGGCTCGACGAAGGCCAGCGAGCTCGTCAGCATGGTGATGAACAGGACGACGTTCAAGAGCCGTTGGGCCAGAGCCGCGGGGCGCGTGAATTCCGTGCTAACGGCGGGCGCCGCCGCCGGATTGCGGACGTCGATCAATAGGCGTTCTCCGTACGGATCAGCGCGAACGGCGTCTGCGCCAAAATGTAAAGATCGAGCAGGATCGACCAATTCTCGATGTAATAAAGGTCGTGCTCGACGCGGCGCTGGATTTTCTCATGGCTGTCGGTCTCGCCGCGCCAGCCGTGGATCTGCGCCCAGCCGGTGATGCCCGGCTTGACGCGATGGCGGGCGAAATAACCGTCCACCGCTTCGTCGTAGAGCCGGTTCTCGGCCTTGGCGTGGACGGCGTGCGGGCGCGGGCCGACGAGCGAGAGGTCGCCGAAAATAACGACGTTGAACAGTTGCGGCAGCTCGTCGAGGCTCGTTTTGCGGATGAAACGCCCCACCCGCGTCACCCGCGGATCGTCCCTGGTGACCAGCTTGTTGGCGGCGACGTCGGCCTGATCGGCATACATCGAGCGGAACTTGTAGATCTCGATGCGTTCGTTGTTGAAGCCGTAGCGCGTCTGCTTGAAGAGCACCGGGCCCTTGCTGTCGAGCTTGATGGCGATGGCGACGATGAGCATGATCGGCGCGGCGCAGATCAGCGCCAGCGTTCCGACGATCTTGTCGAACAGCCATTTCATCACCACGTCCCAGTCGGCGATCGGCTTGTCGAAAATGTCGAGCACCGCCACGTTGCCGATATAGGAATAGGAGCGCGGCCGGAAACGCAGCTTGTTGCTGTGCGCCGACAATCGGATGTCGACCGGCAGCACCCAGAGCTTTTTCAGCATCTGCAGGATGCGGCTTTCCGCCGAAATCGGCAGCGAGAAGATCACGAGGTCGACGCGGGTACGGCGGGCGAATTCGACGAGATCATCGACGGTCCCGAGCTTGGCGACGCCATCGCAACTGGTCGGGCTGCGCTCGTCGCCGCGATCGTCGAACACGCCGATCACGCGCACGTCGGAATCGCGCTGCGCGGCGAGCGACCGGATGAGCGATTCGCCGTTGGCGTCGGCGCCGACCACGACTGTGCGGCGATCCAACCGGCCTTGCCGCGTCCACCGGCGCACCAGGAGGAACAGCGCGCGCCGGAAGCCGATCAACGCGAACAGCCCGAGCACGTAGAAGGCGCCGAGCCAGGCGCGGGAGAATTGCTCGCCCGCTTTGGCGAAGAACGAGGCGCTGATCGCGATCAGAAACACCACGGACCAGGCCGAGGCGAGCCGCATGTATTGCTTCTCGTGTCCGCGGAAGGCCTGGACTTGGTAGATGTCGGCCGCCTGGAACGCCAGCATGGCGAGCAGCGCGATGCCGAGGACGGCGCCGACATAGCGTCCGGCAAAACCGTGCGCCGGCATCACGTAACCGGCGTAGACGGCGAACCCGATCAGCGCCACCAGCGCGGCTTCGATCGCCCGCACCAGGCCGGCAAGCACGATCGGCGAATAGGCGGATTCGTAGGACTGCCCGACGACCGCGAGCGCGGCGGGCGGGAGCGCAGCTCCGCTGCCCGGTCGAGGCCCGGCCTGCGGCGTCGCGGTGACCGCCGCCGGAGCCTCGGACGCCGTCGCGAAAATCTTGCCGGGCTCGGGCCTGGACATGATGCTCACGCCTATTGCCGCCCGCACCCGGGCGCGGAACGCCCCAACCAGCGGTCTGGCGGGAAAATAGTGAATAAACTTCAAAAATTGGTTATGTGAATTGAGCGAGTTTTCGCATGGCGATCGCCTCCCGATAGGCGGCAAGCCCGCCGTCCACCATCGCGGTCAACGAGAACTCGCTGTGAACCCGGTCCTTGATGATGTGCGCAGCGCGCTTGATCCTTCCCGGATCATCGAGCGCCGCCGCGATCGCGCCGGCGAGCGCCTTGACATCCTCGGGCGCGACCAGATGTTCGGCTTGGGGGCCGAAGATTTCCGCGTTGCCGCCCACCCTGGTGGCAATGATCGGCATTCCGGCCGCCGCCGCTTCGAGCACGATGTACGGCAACGATTCGGCGCGCGAGGGAATGACCAGCATGCGTCCCATGGCGAAGGCCTCGCGCGCCGGACGATAGCCGACGAAAGAGATGTTTTCGGCGACCCCCAATCGCTCCGCTTGCGCCATGAGTTCGGCCTCTTGCGGGCCTTCGCCGGCGATGGTGGCGCTGACCCGGCGGCCGGATCGCTCAAGCGTCGCCAACGCCTCGATGAGGACGTCGATCGCCTTGACCGGCCGCAATTCGCCCACACAGACGATATCGGTCGCATCGGGTCGCGCCGTCACCGGCGCGAACTCGGCTTCGCCGACGCCGTTGCGCACGATGCGCACCATCGCGCGCGGCCGACCGACCCGGGATCGGAACAGATTCGCCACATAGCCGCTCTCGAACAGGAACAGTTCGGTGCGCCAGTTCAGCAGCCATTCCAGCTTGCGATAAAAGCCGCCCCGCAGCGAGCCGGGACAATAGACCAGCGAGCCGCCGTGCGGCGTGTAGACGCGGATTGCATTCGGCGCGCCCGGCGCAAGGCGCGCCAGGGCGGCGCCTTTGCCACCGTGCCCGTGGATGACGTCGGGGGCGACGGACGCGATCCGCCGCGCGATCAGACGCAACGCGTGGACATCGCCCGCGCTGAGTTCGCGCGCCATCGCAATGCGCTCCACCCCGAACGCAAGATCGGGAGCAAGCGCGGCGAGAACGGCGTCGGCGCGCGCCCCGCCGGTCGTGCTGTCGGCGATCAGTCCGACGCGATGGCCGCGTTCGGATTGGCCGCGCGCCACGTCGAACACGTGGCGAAACAGTCCGCCGAGCGGCGCCCGCAAAATGTGCAAGATCTTGAGACTCGCCGGGCCGGCGGCGGTTTGCCACACGCCGGTCGCGGCCGCGCTCACGGCCTCGGTCGATACGGCGGCATCGGCGAGCATCGACGCGCCCGCCCGCAAATCGCCCATGAGACTCCCTAAAAGTCGCGGCAGAGAATTAAGCCCGATAGACACGTGCGGCGGTTAAAAAAGCCTGACGAACTGCGGATCGGATCGACCGCCATTGCGCCGCCGTGCCCGCGGGAAAGGCTGAAAGCGGGCCCATTAACGGGATGGCAACCTTAACAGTTTCTAATCAAACGGCGTTTTTGCGTATGCCGGTAGGAGTGATGAAATGAGCGTGGCGTCGCAATCGCCTCGGGCTGCAAGCAACGGGCCGTTCCTCGACGCGGAGTTCGATCTGCCGGCGCTCGGCGCGGCACTGTGGCGCAAGAAATGGAAAATCCTGCGCCCGACGATCCTCGTGGCGCTGATCACGCTTGCCGTCGTCCAGTTGATTCCGCCCAAATATCTCTCGGAGTCGCGGGTCCTCATCGAAGGACGCGACAACATTTTCCTGCGCCCGGATGCCGACAAGGATACCGTTGACCGCGGCGTCGTCGACGAGGAGGCGGTGACCAGCCAGGTGCAGCTCGTCCTCTCGCGTGATCTCGCCAGCGAGGTGATCGCCAAGCTCAAGCTTGCCGAGCGCGCCGAGTTCGATCCGGCCCGGCGCGGAATTTCTCCGGTCAAAGCGCTGCTCGGCCTCATCGGTTTGACCAGGAACCCGATGCGCATGACGCCGCAAGAACGCGTGCTCGAAGCCTACTATGACCGGCTCAGCGTCTACCCGGTGGAAAAGTCGCGGGTCATCGTCATCGATTTTCTGTCCGAAGATCCACAGCTTGCCGCGCGCGTCGCCAACGCCATTGCCGGCGCCTACCTGACGCGCCAGCAGGCCGCCAAGCAGGAACAGGCGCGCAGTGCCAGTCAATGGCTGTTCGGCGAGATCGAGACGATGCGCAAGAAGGTGGCGGATGCCGAAGCCAAGGTCGAAGCGTTCCGCGCCAAATCCAATCTCCTCCTCGGCCCCAACGGCACCACGCTCTCCGCCCAGCAACTCGGCGACCTCACCACGCAGCTCGCCGGCGCGCGCGCGCAGAAGGCCGACGCCGAAGCCAGGGCCGGGCTGATCCGCCAAGCGCTTCGGTCCGGAGAGCCGATCGAATCCTCCGATATTCTCAATTCCGAGCTTATTCGCCGGCTTTCCGAGCAGCGGGTGACGCTGCGCGCCGAGCTTGCCGAGCAATCCTCCTCGCTGCTCGACGGCCATCCGCGCATCAAGGAATTGAAGGCGCAGATTGCCGACCTCGACCAGCAGATCAGGTCGGAAGCGGAGACGATCGCGCGCGCGCTGGAGAACGACGCCAAGGTCGCGACCGCGCGCATGGATTCGCTCAGCGCGAGCCTCGATCAGCTCAAGACCCAGGCCGCCGGCACCAACGAACGGGACGTGCAGTTGCGCGCGCTCGAGCGGGACGCCAAGTCGCAGCGCGACCTGCTCGAATCCTACCTCGCCAAATACCGCGAGGCGACCGCGCGCGACACCATCAACTCCGCTCCGGCCGACGCCCGCGTGATTTCGCGCGCCATGGTATCGAACGTGCCGGCCTATCCGAAAAAGCTTCCGACCG